>NZ_JABBPF010000123.1 GCF_012927415.1 Polaromonas sp.
GCGGTCAAGGATGCCCATGTGGCGTAGGTAATCAAGGTCAACTTGAAAGTTGAACTGTTTAATTACAGAATCGACGTGGGCCAAAGCGTTATCGGGAGCGGCTCGACGGCAAGCTGCTGGCGGTGACCAATATGGATATACCCACGGTAGAAGCGCAGCTTGAGCAACTCAACCGCATTGACCAGAAAACCGTTCAGACCAAAGATGGCAAACGTCTGACGGGTTTGAGGAAGATGACGCTTGCTCAGCAGTCGTTGTTTGCAGCCCTCGGAGGCCTGACTTAGACCAGCCAGCCTTCGCGAAAGCCAAGGCAGTTGACTCTCGCCCCACTCTGGCGATCGGTGTGAAAATTTTTTATTTAACGCGATCGAATAAATCCGCCGGTCTTTACGTCGTTTCTACGAGGCGCGTGCGGCGTCAGTTGGCGGCACTGGAGGCTAGGGACACTTGGGCAGCAGTGTCGCCAACAATTGCAAAGCCATGGCCTGCACTTGGCTGAAGACCCCGCCACCCTTCGCAGGCTCGACCCAGAAGGCCTCTGCCAGCCGGTCCCTGCCGAGGTAAAGGCCGCGGTAACGGTTGAGCCCGTCCATCGCGCGCTGGTAGTCGCCACACGGCATCGCCGTTGCATGTTCGGCCAACGCGGCTTGCTTGCGGGAAACTTGCTCGGTGATGTCCACCACATGGGTCGCTGGTACTGGCGCCCAGATCTCATAAAACAGAAGTTGTTCAACACTGGAGCTCTGGCAGCATAGCGGTTTCAGAAATGCTGCAATACGGACATGATCGCGGTGGTAATCCAGCGGCGACGGCAAGAAAACCCAGTCGGGCCGATAGTCCTCCAGCAAAGTCCGCACTTGGAGTGCAAGTTCAGGACTTCCCTGAAAACCACCATCTGGCTGATTGAGTTGCATCGAATCGGTTACGCCAAGAGCGGCCAGCGCCCGACCGAACTCGACTTGACGCACTGCGCCGGCCTCGGGAGGCAAACCGCCGGCACCACTCCCGTCGGTCACCAGCACCACCTTGACTGGGCAATGCAGAGCCAGGCGGGCCAGGGTGCCACCGCAGCCCAGGGTTTCATCGTCCGGATGAGGTGCAAAAACAAGCACTTTGCGCGCCTGGGTCAAATCGAGTGGTAACGGCAAAGGGCAAGCGTCCAGCGCCGCCAACTGACGCCGTATGCGCCTAGTGCGTAAAAAGCTCAGCATATTGGTCGGTCACAATTTCAAGGTTTGATGCCTGACGCGCACGGGTTGCAGCGCGCGCTGACCACACCTCTCGCTGCACAGGCTGGTTAATCAGCTCATCGAGCGCGCTTTGCAATGCATGTTGCTCGACAGGAATCAGCCAGGCCCCCTGACCCATGACTTCTGGCACGCCACCAACTGCCGTACAAACGCAGGGCAGTCCTGCCACGAGCGCTTCAAAGTTGGCCAGTCCGAACGATTCAGTGGCAGATGTACTGACATAGATGTCCGCTGCCGCGAGGTATGGCTTGACATCTTCAACCACCGAAAAATGGATGCGGTCACCCAGACCCAAAGCATCAGCCGTTTGTTGAAAGTTTTGCGCAACGACGCCTCCCAGGAGTTGCAAATGCAGGTTCCGGTAGCGACCAGCCAAGCCAACCCAGGAGTCCACCAAAAGATCAAATCGTTTCAAGGGTGCAAAACGGCCCACGCCCAGCACGTAAAGATCGTGCTCGTTCCAGCCAAGCGAGCAGCGAGCCTGCTGACGACTGGGCAAGACCATTTGTGGCGCAGCATGAGGAATAGTCTGCCAATGACGCGGATTGGCAGGCAATGCCAGATCACGCGCCAATTGATCAAGGGATAGCTGCGTGGGCGCGGTCACCCAGTGGGCCGAGGCCAGCGTAGCCGCTTCGAGGCGGCGCAGCCACCGCTGGGTTCGGGGGCCTTGTGTCAGGCCATCTTCGTGGGTGGCCCTGCTGTAGCAGCCAAAGCCGTGTTCGGCAACACCCCAACGGACACCTCGCAAACCCAGCACCTTCATGCCGAGGTGGAACCCGCATGCCAACCAGGGGTCGTGCAGTTGCACCGATGTGAAACCTTCGCCGCGCGCGGTCTGCGCGGCGAACCAGCCCATTTGTAACCGCTCAGCCAGTGCGCCCAGCATCAACTGCCTGTTTGGCACACCTGCAAAACCAGGCAACTTGCCGAGCCACGTCAACCATCGCGCACGGCCAGCCTTCGCGGAGTCAGGCAAATCATCCTGACATAAATAACGTACTTGCCATCCTTTGCTCCGCAGAGCTTGCACCACCGGCGTGAGGCTGCGTCCCAAGCCATAACGGCGATCGTCCGACAACTCTCGCGTCACCATCAGGACGTTGAGTGCCGATGCAGTCATATTAATGACCGTCAGGTAGCCGAAAAAGCTTCATAGGCATTTTCAGGTAACCCGCAAAACGACGGATACACAGAAATTTGATGACCATTGGCGCCATCAACACAAGTCGGTATCCCCAGCCATCAACCACCAATGGCCGCGGAGTTCGTCAGGGGAAGGCCCTGGCGTCCAGATATTCGCGGGAACAAGCAGATCCAGTGGAATTTTACGGCCCGCTTCCACGCCAAGCAGATCTGCATGACTTGCAGTAATCCAGGTAAAAATTTCGGACCGCCCCAGCTTGCCGGCAAAACGGCGCCCGACGTCCAGCAATTCCTGAAAACGCTCTGGCGGCGCAATAAAGTCGACCAGCTCCACGCCTTTTTCATGATGGTCGCGCAGCACCAAAACACCCACCGCAACACGACTGAAACGGCGTCGCACCAAAAGCACGGCGTAAGGCCGCAGCGGGTGCATCAGGTAGCGGCTGTGAACAAAGGCCCAATCGCGAACTCCAACGATGCTGCCCCGCAGCGCCCGCTTCATGTCCAGCCACAGTTTGTCCACGATGGTGTAATTCGAATCAATAAGAGGACGCGCAGAAATCCGCATGACAGGTAGCCCAGACAGGTTCGGCCAGCGTATTTCCGTCATAGAGTCAACTTGCGCATGCAAGCCCAGAGCCTCAAGCGACAAAAGCTGTCCCCTTGCCTGAAAACCAAAATCCAGAAGATGTGGCCGCCCGTCACCGACCAGCAGTTCAGCCGAAGTGGCAGCAGCCATCTGAAACGGGCTGTTGTGTGCCAATTCGCCGCGCTGCGATGGATGCACCATGACATCACTCACCTGCAGGGCCATGGCCGGCTGACCGAAGTAACTAATCGCCCGTGGCCTGCCCCCGTAAAAAGCGACGAGCTTGTCACCCTCCCAGACGCCTGCGCCCAGCCGATCGCCCTGCCCGTATTTCCACTGCCACAGCGCGGTCGACAACGGGTGGCCGGACGATGCCCTGAACAACTCGTGCCAGGCAGCTTGCTGCTCGCGCCGCACCCACCCGACATGCCAGCGAGGCTGCTGCTGCCTGCGCCATTCGCCCTGCTCATTGCAGGCCAGGCCAAACCGGAGGGCAAGTGCCTGGTGGCCAGCAGCAACCGCGCTTTGCTCATCATCAAGTGCAGCGCCTGCCTCAAGCGCGGTGGTAGCAGCCAACACGTCCAGCGGATCGCGGCTCAAAGCCTGCTCAGGCTCCGCACGGTCTGGTGCAGTCTCGGCACCGGTTGTGCTTTGCCAGCTGTGCGCCAGAGAGACCAGTCCCTGCTCCAGCGATTGTTGGCTGAAATGCAGCGTTGCCACGTTGGAGGCGGTGTCATAAATGTGAATCCCGTTTTCGCTGAGCAGGTACACCCAGACGAAGTACTCGCCCTTGAGCAGGGGAATATTTGGAAACTCGATGATGGCAGTACCGCGGCCGGACTCATCGCGTGCCAGCTCAAGCGCGTCCGCGAGCGTGCTGCTGCTGGTCAGCATACGGCCATCGGGTGCATTCAGGGTCACGGCAACTACCGGCGACGGCAGCGCCGGGTCCGATGCGAAGCCGACACTGACGCCAAGCGTTTGTTGCAAACTTTGTACTTCCAGCGATGTGCCTACCTCGTCATCCACGCGGGTCTGCACCGCCACAATGCGGGCATGCCCCATTGGCGATGAGGCTGCCTTTGAAGTCGAACTGGCCTGAGCGGCGTCGCGGTCCAGAAAGGTCTGGTACTTGGCCACCACGGTGGCTGGATTGCCCATTTGCTGAATTGTGCCTTTTTCAAGCCACAGTGCTCGGGTGCACAAGGCCTCGATCTGGTACATCGAGTGCGAGCAGAAAAGAATCGTCGCGCCCTTTTCCTTCAGGCTCATGATGCGGTCGAATGACTTGCGCGCAAATGCACCGTCGCCGACTGACAGGGCTTCGTCAATGACCAGAATGTCCGGGTCCACACTGGTAGCAATGGAAAAAGCCAGCCGAACATACATTCCGCTGGAGTAGGTTTTAACCGGCTGATGAATAAAGTCGCTAATGCCCGAAAAGTCAACGATGGCGTCGTAGCGTTCGTCGATCTCCGCTTTGCTCAGCCCCAGGATAGAGGCGTTGAGATAAATATTCTCACGACCGGTGAACTCCGGGTTGAAGCCGGCACCGAGCTCCAGCAGCGCTGCAATGCGCCCATGGACAGCGACGCACCCCGACGAAGGAGTCAGGGTGCCGCAGATCAATTGCAAAAGCGTGGACTTTCCGGCACCGTTACGCCCTACCAAACCGAGAACTTCTCCTTTTCCGAGTTCAAAACTTACATCATTCAGGGCGGCAAATTCACGGTAATAACGCCGATCTTTCCGTGCCAGCATTTGCCTGAGACGGTCAATGGGGCGGTTATAGATTTGAAAGGTTTTGCCAAGCTGCTGCGCGTGAATGGCAAGCTTAGAGGACATCAGCAAAACCTTTGCGCGTCAGCTGGAAAAAAATCGCGCCGGCTGCGGCAAATGCACAGGCCAGCAGCGCATAGAGTCCAAGCGTGCTCCAGGCAGGCCATTGCCCCAGCAGCACCACAGCTCTGACCTGCTCAATGATTAGCGTGAGCGGATTCAGATTCATCCAGAACTGCCAGCGGACATTCAAAGTAGACACGGAATAAAAAACCGGCGACATGAACATCGTCAGGCTGACGATCATGTTCATCATCTGGCCCACATCACGAACAAAAACACCCAAGGCAGACAAAAACCAGCCAACACCGAGCAAAAATGGCAGGAAAGCAGACAGAACCAAAGGCAATGCCAGCGCCGTCACTGGCAAGCCGCCACGAGCAATCAGCAGGACAAGTAAAAGAGAAGCAACGCTGATCACGAGGTGGAACAGGCCAGACAACACCGTCACCCAAGTCAGCAGTTCCACCGGGAAAATCACTTTTTTAACGAGGTTCGGTTGCTCAACAACCAGGTTTGGCGCCCTGTTTGCCACTTCGGCAAATAAATTGAAGACGACAAGCCCCGCAAAAACCTGCAAGGCGAACTCAACCCCGCCCCCTTTTTCCGCACCAGGCCAGCTAGCCCGAAACACACCGACGAATACAAAAGAATAAACCCCCAGCATCAGCAAAGGAGTCAAGAAAGACCAGGTCAGGCCAAGCAATGAGCCGCGATAACGCCCCAATACTTCCCGTCGCGCAAACTGCCAGAGCAACGATCGGTTTGAGAGCGGAATGAATGAGTGAGTAGAGCGTGCCACCCGCCAAAGTTTAACATTCAGCTTTCGGCTATTGATTGAAGCCCCACTCTCATTGCAGCCCGGGCAGCAGTTCTGCCCGGCGTTTTTCAGTGACGCAGCCAGCAGCTTTAAGTGCGCCTCATCAAACGTTCGGGCCGGTTTGCGAATCTCACGCCGCAGCAGCGCCGGCCAAGCGCTGCAAGAGCGGTGTTCACCTCGACATGCGGCTGGCGCCTACGTTCATGGTCGAGCCCAACCGGACGAAATTTGGTGCAGACCGGGCACAAGCCAATCAGAAGTGAATTCCCCGCATCATCTGTTGCATCGCCATTGCCTCGGGCGACAACTGCGACTTCGCACCTTTGTCGCCCTTGGCCGCCGACGAATCCGGGAACATGCGAAAGCTGGTGTTCATGGCAATTTGCGCAATACGCGGCACCAGGGCATGCATGACCTGGCCGGTAATGCCAAGACGCGTGGCAATTCGCACGGGCCTGAAGATGCAGGCCTGCGCAATCAGGTCCGCCGCTTCTTCTGGTGAAAGCGTCGGTACGTTGTTATACAGATTGGTCGGCGCAATCATGGGCGTGCGCACCAGCGGCATGTTGATGGTGGTGAAGCTGATGCCGACGTCGGCAAACTCGCTGGAGGCGCAGCGCGTCCAGGCATCGAGCGCCGCCTTGCTGGCCACGTAAGCCGAAAAGCGCGGCGCGTTGGTCAGCACGCCAATTGAGCTGATGTTCACCACATGGCCTTTGCGCTTGGCGGCCATGCCGGGCAGCAGGCCCATGGTCACGCGCAGGCAGCCGAAGTAATTCAGCTGCATGGTGCGCTCGTAGTCGTGAAAACGGTCGTAGCTGGCCTCGATGGCGCGGCGGATCGAGCGCCCGGCGTTGTTGATCAGAAAATCGACACTGCCATGGCTCAGCGTCAATTCCTTGAGAAAGCGGTCGCAATCGGCCATGTCGGCAATATCTGCAGAATAGGCAACGAAGGTGTAGCCCCTGGCCCTGGCTTCCTTGCAGGCTTCATCAAGCTTGTCCTGGTCGCGGCCGCAGATGATGGTCGTGGCGCCCGCCTCGGCAAACTTGTGCGCTGCAGCCAGGCCGATGCCTGACGAGCCGCCGGTGATGAGCACCACCTTGCCGCCCACCGTCCCGCGCAGCGACCGGTCGATGTGCAGGTCAGGATCAAGGTGACGCTCCCAGTAATCCCACAGACGCCACGCATAGTCGCGCAGATTGGGGCAGGCGATGCCGCTTCCCTTGAGTGCGGCGAGCGTTTCGCGGCAGTCGAAACGCGTGGGATAGTTCACGAAGGTGAGCATGTCCTCGGGCAGTCCCAGGTCGGTCATGATGGCGTTACGTACGCGCTGCACGGGGGCCAGCGCCATCAGCCCCTTTTTCACCGCCTTGGGAATGAAGCCGAGCAGCGCCGCATTGACGAACAGATTCATCCTGGGGGCGTGGGCGGCCTTGCTCAGAATGTCCAGCACATCGCCGACGCGATAACCCACGGGGTCAACCAGGTGGTAGCACTTGCCGCTGGCGCGCTGCTGGTGGCTGATGTGGTCGAGTGAGTCGACCACAAAATCGACCGGCACGATGTTGATCCGGCCGCCCTCCAGCCCGACCATCGGCATCCACGGTGGCAGCAACTGGCGCAGGCGCTGAATCAGCTTGAAAAAATAGTAGGGGCCGTCAATCTTGTCCATCTCCCCGGTCACGCTATGACCCACCACCATGGCGGGTCGAAAAACAGTCCACGGGATCTTGCATTCCCTGCGTACAATTTTTTCGCTCTCGTGCTTGGTTCTGAAGTAGGGATGGTCGTAGTTTTCAGCCTCTTCAAACATGTCTTCGCGGAACACGCCTTCATACAGGCCTGCTGCGGCAATCGAGCTCACATGATGAAACTGCCCGGCGTCAATGGCTTTGGCAAACTCCACCGCGTTACGGGTGCCGTCAATATTGACGGCGATCTGGCTTTCCTCATCGGCGTCAAGGTCATAAACCGCCGCCAGGTGGTAGAAATGGGCGACCTCACCCTTGAGTTTTTTGATGTCTTCGGCACTGACGCCGAGTTTTTTTCGGGTCAGATCGCCGTGCACTGGAACGGCCCTGGCCGCGCTGACGCCCCAGTACGCCCGCAAAGCGGCCACTTTGCCGGCGCTTTCCTGGCGGATCAGAAAATGAACCGTCGTGCCTTTTCGTTCCAGCAGCTTTTTAACCAGGCGTTTACCGATGAAGCCGGTGGCTCCCGTGACGAAATAATGCATTCAGTTTTCTCCGCTTAACTGCCAATCAAAGCGCCATTCTTGCTTAAGCGGCACACTCTCCCTTTAGCGAAAACCCGCGTTCGGGTCGCCACCGGCGGCTTTTCCTTAGAGCGGCATCCCTAACGTTCTAGAAGCAGTCACCTAAACGTCTGCGGGCGCAGCGCTTATATTTTGAGTTGAGCGCTGCAAGCTGCTGGCGCAAGCTTTTCACAACCCTAGCCCGTCCGGAGTCCACCATGGTCAAAAAACTGCAAAAAATGAGCGCCAATAAAAAATCGGGTCCGCTACTGTCCAGCGCCGTCAAGGAATCAGCCCAGCAGATCTGGCTGGCTGGCCTGGGTGCTTTCTCGAAGGCACAGGAAGAAGGCGGCAAAGTATTTGAAGCACTGGTCAAGGACGGTCTTTCGATCCAGCGCAAGACGCAGGCCGTTGCCGAGGAGAAAATCTCGGAAGCTACCAGCAAGATGACCAACATGGCCTCCGACATCCAATCGAAGGCGGGCAACCAGTGGGACAAGCTGGAAAACATCTTTGAAGAGCGCGTCGCCAAGGCATTGAAAAAGCTCGGTGTGCCCTCTGCCAAAGAAGTGATCGCGCTGACAGCGCGGGTCGACCAACTCGAAAAGCACGGCCCGAAGATGACTGGCAAGGCACCCGCAGCCAAGCCGGCAGCCAAGGCGCCCGTCAAGACTGCCGCCAAAAAAGTGGCCAAGCCTGCAACCCGGCGCATAGCCGGGAAAGCTGCAACGCCTGCAGCCAACCCTTCGGCCGGCCCGTCCGAAGCGCCTGCCGCAGCCAAACGGCCCGCGTAAAGCCACTCGGCCGGG
>NZ_JABBPF010000125.1 GCF_012927415.1 Polaromonas sp.
AGCAGGCGCGGCGGCAGGTGCGCTTGCCTCAGCATACGGCGTAGTGATCGCGGCGGCGTCGGGTGCCTGCGTCGGCGCTGGCGCGGGCATGGCCGGTGCCATCGGGGTAACCGCCGGTGCGCTGATGGCAGGGGGCTCTGCTACGGGTGCTACCGGGGCAGCCTGCGCTGTTCCACCGTGAAACTTCATCATCAGTGGCACGATCAAAAGCGCGACGATGTTGATGATTTTGATCAACGGGTTGATGGCCGGGCCGGCCGTGTCCTTGTAAGGGTCGCCCACGGTGTCGCCTGTTACCGCAGCCTTGTGCGCCTCGGAGCCCTTGCCGCCGTGGTGGCCGTCTTCAATATATTTCTTGGCGTTGTCCCATGCGCCGCCGCCAGTGCACATGGAAATCGCCACGAACAGGCCGGTCACGATGGTGCCCATCAACAAACCGCCCAGCGCCTTCGGTCCGAGCAGCAGGCCGACCAGAATCGGCACCACCACCGGCAGCAGTGAAGGAATGATCATTTCCTTGATGGCCGCCGTTGTCAGCATGTCCACCGCGCGACCGTATTCGGGCTTGGCCGTGCCTTCCATGATGCCGGGAATCTCCTTGAACTGGCGGCGCACCTCAACTACCACGGCGCCGGCGGCGCGGCCCACGGCTTCCATCGCCATGGCGCCGAACAGGTAGGGAATCAAACCGCCAATGAACAGTCCGACGATGACCATGGGATCGCTCAAATCAAAGCTGATGGCCCGGCCGTAGCTTTCCAGCTTGTGGGTGTAGTCGGCAAACAGCACCAGCGCCGCCAGGCCGGCCGAGCCAATCGCGTAACCCTTGGTCACTGCCTTGGTGGTGTTGCCGACGGCGTCCAGCGGGTCGGTCACGGCGCGCACTTCGGGCGGCATGTCGGCCATTTCGGCAATACCGCCGGCGTTGTCGGTGATCGGTCCGTAGGCGTCGAGTGCCACGACGATGCCGGCCATGCTGAGCATGGCAGTAGCAGCAATCGCAATGCCATACAGGCCGGCCAGGTTGTACGACACCAGAATGGCGATGCAGACAAAAATAACTGGCCACGCGGTCGAGCGCATCGACACGCCCAGGCCGGCAATGATGTTGGTGCCGTGGCCGGTGGTTGAGGCTTGTGCAATGTGCTTGACTGGCGCGTATTGCGTGCCGGTGTAGTACTCGGTTACCCAGACCAGCGCGGCCGTCAGCACCAGCCCCACGGCGCAGGCGCCAAACAGCTTCATCTGGCTGCCACTGGCCGTGATCGCGTTGTCAGGCATCAGCCACATCGTGACGAAGTAAAAGGCGATCAGGGAGAGCAGGCCGGCAATTGCCAGACCCTTGTAAAGGGCAGGCATCACGTTTTTCATGCCGGGCGACGCTTTCACGAAGAAGCAGCCAATGATGGACGCGACGATCGACACGGCGCCCAGTGCCAGCGGATACAGCACGGCGTTGACCGGCGCTGCGGAAATCAGCAGCGCGCCCAGCACCATGGTGGCAATCAGCGTCACCGCATAGGTTTCAAACAGGTCGGCAGCCATGCCGGCGCAGTCGCCCACGTTGTCGCCGACGTTGTCGGCAATCACGGCCGGGTTGCGCGGATCGTCTTCGGGAATGCCGGCCTCGACTTTGCCCACCAGGTCGGCGCCGACGTCAGCGCCCTTGGTGAAAATGCCGCCACCCAGGCGGGCGAAGATGGAAATCAGAGAAGAGCCAAAGGCAAAACCGATCAGTGGATTGAGCAGGTCGGCCAGCTTGCGGTCAGGCGTGTAGTTGCCGTTGCCCACCAGAAACCAGAAAAAACCAGTGACGCCGAGCAAGCCCAGTCCCACCACCAGCATGCCGGTAATGGCGCCGCCGCGAAAGGCGACGTCAAGTGCCGGACCGATGCCGCGCGTGGCGGCCTGTGCCGTGCGCACATTGGCGCGCACCGAGACATTCATGCCGATGAAGCCGCAGGCGCCTGACAGAAACGCGCCGATGACAAAACCGACAGCGGTCTTGCCGTCCAGAAAGAAGCCAATCAGCACGGCCAGAATGACGCCGACGATGGCGATGGTTTTGTACTGGCGGGCCAGATAGGCGGCGGCGCCGGTCTGGATCGCGGCCGCAATTTCCTGCATGCGCGCGTTGCCCGCGTCCTGGGAAAGAATCCAGCTGCGTGCCCAAAAGCCGTAAGCCACGGCAATGAGTCCGCAGACTAGCGCAAGAATCAGCGCTGAGTTGCCTGTCATAGAAATCTCCTCTACGTTGTTTTCGCCTGGAGGGGGTTTCACCGCAATGTGAATCACAACGCGGCGGAACCCCCGCTGCGTTGCTTCCTCGTAGCTCAGGTAGAGACGATTGGCCAACGGGGGAAATTTAACGCCAAAAGATGACAAACTCGCGACCCGTAAGGTCTGAATCAGTAAAATGAGGGTAAATACCGAGGTTTTAACGCGGGTGGCGGGCGCGCGTGCCTCCGGCGTTTCCGGTTGTGCAGCCACAGGCTTTTTAAGTCCCTTTTTTTTATCAACGTCTTTCCATCAACGCAAAGCGACCATGTCACTCGATAAAGTTTCCCCAGGCAAAAACGCGCCCGAGTCGTTCAACGTGATCATCGAAATCCCGATGAACGCCGACCCGGTGAAGTACGAAGTGGACAAGGAGTCCGGTGCGATTTTTGTGGACCGCTTCATGAGCACGGCCATGCACTACCCGACCAACTACGGCTATGTGCCCAAGACGCTGAGCGGTGACGGCGACCCGGTCGATGTTCTGGTGATCACCCCTGTGCCACTGATGTCCGGCGTGGTGGTGACGTGTCGGGTGATCGGCATCCTGAAAATGACCGACGAGGCCGGCGAAGACGGCAAGGTGCTGGCCGTGCCCATCGACAAGAAATGCTCGCTTTACACCCACTGGCAGAAACCCGAAGACATGAATCCGCTACGGCTGAAGACAATTGCCCATTTCTTCGAGCACTACAAAGACCTCGAAGAAGGCAAATGGGTCAAGATTCAGGGCTGGGAAGGCCCGGACGCGGCCAAGAAGGAAATCACCGACGGCATTGCCAACTACGCGGCGGCCAGCAAGGCGTAAGCTTTCAGCGGCTGAATTTTCAGTCTTTTTGCCTCCATGTCCAGCAAGAATGGGTATAGTGTGCTATATAAAACATAGCAATTGATTAAAAGCCAAGGCTTTAAAAATGCGCCCGCGGTTCACGCCGCAGGCGCATTTTTTTTTCATTGTGGTTGGCTGGGGCGCCGGTTGTTAGTACAAAAACTAGCGCACTGAATCGCGTTTCGGGTCGGGGTAAATCAGGCCGTGAACCCGCCCCCGGTCTTCCCGCGCGAAAGG
Organism: Polaromonas sp.; assembly: GCF_012927415.1. GTDB lineage: Bacteria > Pseudomonadota > Gammaproteobacteria > Burkholderiales > Burkholderiaceae_C > Polaromonas. Next base: position 3,344 of record NZ_JABBPF010000125.1, read on the forward strand.
CTTCCACCCGCCTTCGGGCTGCGCCAGCCGGTCGGCCACCGCCCACCAGGCGCTGGGGTTAAAGCCCAGGCCCAGATGGCTGGCCATGACTTCAATGTTTTCGGTACGCGGATTGGCCTTGCTCAGTGACTGGACGCTGCCCTGCCAGGCCACGACTCCATCGCTGCGCGAATAAATGCTGGTGGTGGGCACCGGCGGTGCCGCTGGCAGGTCGTAGTTTGACGCCTCCCGCTCGACGCTCCGGCCACTGGCCAGTTCGTAGATGCGCCAGACGTTGGTCGATTTGTGCGAGCCGGCAAACGGCGTACCCAGGGTGATGACGCTGCGCACCATGTGGGGCATCTCCTTGGCAAGCTCGCGCGCATACACGCCGCCCAGGCTCCAGCCAATCAGGCTGACCTTTCGGCCTGTGGCTTCGAAGGTGCGCACGAGATGGTCCTTGGCTTCATCGAGCACGCCGGGGCGTGGTCCCAGGTTGAAACCTTGCTCCCAGCCCCAGGGCGTGTGCTTGAGCGACTGCAGATACAGGCGCAGCGGCATGGTCGACACATCGTTCGCTGACAGTCCGGGAAACACCATCACATGATGGCTGTCACCCCGGGGGGCACGGGCCAGCAATGGCCAGGCGGGCAGCAGTGCACCAAACTCCCAGACAGCGCGCATCTCAAGGGCCAGCAGCCAGGCGCTGGGTGGAACGTTGTGCAGGGCGGGTTGCTCAGGAATTCCGGATCCTGGTTTTGCGCTGGCCGGGTTGGGCTGAAGTAGCTTGGGTGACGGTCTTGCCATGGCTTGAAACGGTGGATGTTGGGTTCTTGGTTCGGGGTGTAGCCGTTTCAGTATCAGGGCGCTGGCGGCGCTCTTCAGAGGGTGAGCTCTCTAAGTGTTCCGGTTTTGTCACCTTGGTGACGACAGTTTTGCGGGTTTTTACCGGGGCGCTCGCCGGCAACGGGTTTTTCTCCGGTTTTGCAGACGATTTTTGCTGCGTGGACATGTACGTGGACGTCGTCGTAGCGGCAGTGGCGCTGCCCATCAGTGCCTGCGCCTGCTGGAATGCTGCCTCGATGCCACTGGCCAGTTCATCGGCGTGGGGCAGCGCGTTGCGGTCGGCAACGATGCCGAAATCGACCTGGCCCGCATAGGTTTGAACGGTGATGTTGAGCGCGATGCCGTGCACGATGATCGAGAGCGGGTGAAAGCTCAATAACCGTCCACCGGCCAGATACAGCGGCACCGGCGGCCCAGGTACATTGGAAATCGCGAGATTGCTCACGGTGGGCAAGCGGCTTGCCAGACCGCTTTTGCCATAGGCGTTCAGCGCCTGTTTTGCCACGCCGCCCACGAGCCACGGTGCCAGCAGCGATGGGTAATCGGTGGGCAACAGGCCCTTGAGGCTTTGCATCGAGGTCTTGACCTTGGCCGTGGATGCCAGGATGGCATTCATGCGCTTGAGCGGATGGGCAATCTGCGTGCCCAGCGCCACCAGGCTCATGCTGACCTGGTTGCCCAAATTCTCTGCACCGGTGTCGAGGGTTGAATCTGCACGCAGGGAGACCGGCATGGCAGCGACCAGCGACTTTTCGGGCAGGCTGTCATGCTTGAGCAAATAGTCGCGCAGGGCGGTCGAGCAGATCCAGAGCACCACGTCATTGAACGAGCCGCCGACGGCCTTGCCCAGCGCCTTGCATTCACAGAGCGGCACGGTCGCCGCCGCAAAGACGCGCCCGGTGCCAACGCCGATGTTGAACGGCGTGTGCGGCGCCAGCTTCATCGGCATGCCGGCCCGCGCTCCGCTCGCCGAACTGCTGACGGACTGCCTGGCCAGCGTCGCCCCGATGGTGCGGACCGCCGACGGCAGCGCGCGGGCCAGTTTGGCAAATTGCCCGATCGAACTGGAAAACACCGAGCCCAGCATCTCGCCCGTCTTGAGCCCGGCTTCGCCCTGGGACTTGCGGCGACTTCGGCTGTCGGGCGGCGCCACCTCGCGCGGTACCGGTCCCGGGTCCAGCATGGCGTTGGCCAGCATCACGCCGCCCTTGCCATCAAGCGCGGCATGGTGAATTTTCGAGAAAAATCCGGCGACCAGCTTGCCGCCCTGGGATGGAGGAAGCTGGATGCGGTCAAAAACATAGAACTCCCAGAGCGGAAAGCGCCGGTCGATCAGCTCGCTGTGCAATTGCGCAATCAAACTGTGCGCCTCGGCAAGCGTCATGGCGGAATCGACCATTTTTGCCGTGTCAGCACGATTCACTTTGCGTGCTGCGCTTCCTCCCGAGGCGGCTGAGCCTGCCAGTGGAGGCCCGGCGCGGCGCACATGAAAGCCGATGTCCACCGACTCAGCCTCTACCCACACCGGATGCCCCAGGTTCAGCGGCATGGACACCAGCTTGCGCGAGAACACCGGTGCCAGGTGCATGCGTCTGGCGATATGCGCCTGCACCGCCTTGTGAAAGCTTCCACTGAAACCCGGTGGCAGCTCGCACAGGTTGAACGAGCCCACATGCATGGGCATTTCCGGGGTTTCGAGGTAGAGGAAACTCGCATCCAGACCGGAGAGGGAATTTATGGTGGTGTTGGCTGATTTCTTCATGCAGGCGACCTTAACCGGGCCGCAGGTTTTTAGCACGAGGGTTTGCCGGGGCGGCGCGCCGGCACTGCGGTTTTTGTGCTGCGGGGCAGACTCGCGCCGCTGCCAGTGGCTGCTGGCCAGTACTCTGTCATTTTTGAGCTGTTATCTGCGCCGGCGGATGAGGTCGGCCGGGGTTTCCCAAATGCCGATCCCTCTTGATGAAGCGATTCTTTGCATCGCTGACTCTGTAAAAGGCGCGTCAGTCAGCGCTACGGCCCATCCTCGCTGGAGCCTATAGGCACTCAAGTCTTCGTTGCCGGCGCTCCCGCTGGCCGTGATGCTGCCGTCGGGTTTGTCGCTCTGGCGGTGCAGTGAACGAAATCGCCGGAAATCTTGAACTGCTGTGCCAGCGAAGCCCTTATGCCGCAGGGCAGCGGCCGGACGAAGGTATTGCAGGACGGGTCGGTCGGTACGATGTCAATTCCGAAGAGACGAATCAGTTCACCGGCGATTTTCAGGGCGCCATCTTGTTGCACGAATGCGAAGCTGTAAATTCCCGGCTCCGGCTCAGCCTCTTGCATCGTTGCCATTTCGGCGAATGCCAGGAATCGGGCGTTGATCAGATGTTTGCCGGTTTTCACGTTTGAGCCCGGCGCGACAGGGGTGAATGGACTGCCAGAAAAAGCAAGACCACGCCGGTCGCTGGAGCGCCTGCGAAGCGAGGCTCAGGCGCTGACGTCGCCCTGCGGCGAATCGCCAAGCAGGCCTTGTTCGTCATCCCTCAGGCCGGCGACTGGCGTGGCCTTGGCCAGCGCCACCCAGACCGGAAACGGCAGTTGCTGCCGTGCGCTTCGGGGCGCGGCGCGGGCGACCGCCAGGCGACCGCCCTGCATCACCATGACGCCGCATTCGGCGGGAACTTCATCCGGCTCACCGATGCAGCGGCCTTTGGCGTCATGGCCCAGCACGTACCAGCACTCGCCACCCAGATCAAGGTAGGCGGCGCGCTTTTCAGGGCGGCGCAAATCACCGAGCAGGTCGGAGCGGTTCACCTTGATCTCGTGGACGACCGGGTCTACATACGTTTGAACCGAGGTGTTGCGGATCGAAAACACGTCGGGCCGCACCATGCACCAGCGCACCTTGTCGCCTTCGCTGACGGGCGCCAACCTGGCACGCAGGCTCAGGGCGCGCCAGGCGATACGGCCGGCGCGCACCATCTCGCAGGCCACTTGCCCGACCAGGGCTTCGTGCTTTGACAGCGCAGAGCGGTTTTGCGTCAGCGTGGCGGCCAGCCAGGCAACCCCGGCGTCACTGACGCGCAGGGTCTCATGGCCTGCAGCGCTGGCGACGCGTTGCATCATGCCAGCGGCGAGCAGCTCGATTTCCAGCATGTCCTGGCACGGCCAGCCGGCAGAGCGGTAGACCTCCCGCAGGCGTCTGGCGTGGGTGCGGCCAAGCGGCGCGGGCCGGGCTTCGGTGGGTGTGTTGAGTTCAGGCATGGCGGGCGAAGCACTGATTTTGCATGACTGGAGGCGGGGCCGGCTTCAGGGCGCCAGAATATCGGTCAAACAGGCTTCAGGTCCAATGATTACAGCTAAAGTCAGCTATCAAAAAAATAGCAAAAAGATGCAATGCGATGGATGCCGCCTTTTTCTCAGACCTTGATTTCAAACCGGGCATCGCCCATATCCCGATTAAGGGGTTGGAGTGCCGTCATGATGGCCTTGTCTTCGGCCTTTTCCCACAGCGCGATCACCTCGCGCTCGGCACCGTAATCGACTTCAACGCGTTCTTCCGGCGTCAGGTCTTCGAGCAGCGAGCGCGCCAGCATGCAGGCTTGCAATGCGGGCAACACATAGCCAGCGCCGCCAACGCCAAACTCCAGCGCCATCCGAAAGCGCAGTTCGGCGGCACTGCGCTGGGCCGCACTCAAACCAGCGGCATTCACCATTTTGACGCTGTAAGCAGGTCTTTTGTCGCTCATGGAGTGGTCAGGTTCAAAGTGTTTTGCGCGGGTTTGGCCTTGAAGGGGCTGCGCTTTTCCAGCTCGTTCATGTAATTGTCTATGCCTTCGCCTTCGCGTTCGAGAAAGCGCTCCACGGCGTCGGCAAACGACGGGTGAGCGAGCCAGTGCGCGCTGGTGGTCCTGACCGGCAGCAGGGCGCGCGCCATTTTGTGCTCACCCTGGGCGCCGCCTTCAAATGCAGACAGTCGACGCGGGCCAGCGCGCCCCAATAGCGGCCGTAAGCGGTCTTGAAGTCATTCTTTGAGTCAAACTGGCTTGTGGTCCAGTCATTATCGGCACTGACAGCTATCAAACTGGTAGCAATGGGCACGCCTTGGTGCTCCGCCACAAAAAGCAGCCAGTTCTCGGCCATGGTGGCCTGCATGCGCCGGAAGAAGTCGCGGCTCAAATAAGGTGCGTTGCCGTGCTCCAGGTAGGTGCGCTCGTAGCAGCGGTAGAAAAAATCCCAGTCGGCCTTGCTGATGTCCCGGCCCAGCGACCAGCGAAACGTAATGCCTGCCTCGGCGACCTTGCGGCGTTCCTGGCGGATCTTCTTGCGCTTTTCCTGGCTGAGCGACATCAGGAAGTCGTCGAAGTCGCGGTAGCCGGTCGGCGATGTGT
>NZ_JABBPF010000126.1 GCF_012927415.1 Polaromonas sp.
ACCCGTGGCCCGCGTATCGGCTGCGCTGGGCAACTGGTTTGGGGCAGAAAAAACAAACCCCCCGAGCCAGTGGTAACCAGCCGGGGGGTTCCTGCCGCGCCTTGCGGGTAGGCCCGACTGCGGTATGAAACAAGTATCGACCAGTTGACGCCGAAAAATTTGCTTGATTTCCTTTTGATTTGGGCATTTACGGGTAGATTTTCTGAAAAATCTGAAATTTCGGATAAATTATCTTGATGGATACATTTGACCGGAAAATTCTTCAGGTTTTGCAGGCCGACTCGCGCACCAGTCTGCAGGACATCGGCCAGGCCGTCGGACTCAGTCCCTCGCCCTGTTGGGGCCGTATCAAAAAAATGGAACAGACCGGAGTGATTGAGGGTTACACCGTTCGCCTGAATGCGCAGGCATTGGGATTGGGCGACACGGTGATGGTGCAGGTCACGCTGGACAGCCACTCCGACAACACGCTGGAAAAATTCGGCGAAACGCTGGCTGCCATTCCCGAGGTGATTGAGGCCTGGCTGGTTTCAGGTGAATACGATTACCTGCTGCGCATCGCCGTGCACGACACCAAGGACTATGAACGCCTGCTGCGTGAGCGGCTCTACAAGATCAAGGGCATACGCCACAGCAAATCAAGCTTTGTGTTGCGCACGCTCAAAAAAGCGGACCTGCCGCTGCTGCCGTCCTGAACTGTGCGGTATCTGCGCGGTCAAACGCTGACAGACTCCGGTGTGAGCGGCTGACAGCAAGGGCAGCACAAAGCGTGCACACTTATAGCGAGGCGACCCGCCGGGCGCTAACGGTTCAGGAGTTTTTATGCTGACACGGCTTCGCCTTCCCAAACCCTGCGGCACGGCCGCGCTTTGCCTGATATTGATTGGTGGCTTGGCCGCTTGCGGGGACACCGCCTTGTTGTCACCCGAGGCCGGCATGGGTGAAAGCCCGACCCTGCCGCAACCAAAATCCAGCCTGATCCCCACCGTCAATATCGCACCTGCCCAGGGCTGGCCTGCCGGGGTAATGCCCACGCCGATGCCGGGGCTTGGGGTCACCGCCCTGGCTGCCGGGCTGGACCATCCGCGCTGGGTCTATGTACTGCCCAACGGCGACGTGCTGGTGGCCGAAAGCAATGCACCGCCCAAGCCGGAAGACGGCAAAGGCATCAAGGGCTGGATCATGAAAAAGATGATGAGCCGGGCTGGTGCGGGCGTGCCGTCAGCCAACCGAATCACCCTGTTGCGCGATGCCGACGGAAATGGCAAGGCGGTGACGCGAACGGTGTTTCTGGAGAACCTGAACTCGCCATTCGGCATGGCGCTGGTAGGCAAGGATTTTTACGTTGCCAACAGCGATGCCATCGTCCGCTTTCCCTACGAAACAGGGCAGACCCGCATCAGCGCCGCGCCGGTCAAGGTGGTCGATCTTCCGGCCGGGCCGATCAACCACCACTGGACCAAGAACATCATTGCCAGCCCTGACGGCAGCAAGCTGTATGTGACGGTCGGCTCCAACAGCAATGTGGGCGAACGCGGCGTCGAAGCCGAAGCCGAGCGCGCAGCCATCTGGGAAGTTGACCCCAAAACCGGCAACCACCGCGTGCTCGCATCAGGTCTGCGCAATCCAAACGGCATGGGCTGGGCGCCTGGCAGCGGCGCGCTGTGGACGGTGGTGAACGAGCGCGACGAAATCGGCAGCGACCTGGTGCCCGACTACCTGACATCGGTGAAGGATGGCGCGTTTTACGGCTGGCCCTATAGCTATTACGGGCAGAACGTGGACGAGCGCGTCAAGCCGGCGCGCCCTGACCTGGTGGCCAAAGCGGTTTCGCCCGACTATGCGCTGGGCTCTCACGTCGCGCCACTGGGCATGGTTTTTTCCGAGGGTGAAGCCTTGCCGCCGACCCTGAACAGTGGCGTCTTCGTCGGCGAGCATGGGTCCTGGAACCGCAAGCCTTACAGCGGTTACAAGGTCGTGTTCGTACCATTCCTCCAGGGCCGCCCTTCAGGCCTTCCGGTGGACGTGCTGACCGGCTTCCTGAGCGCCGATGGCCACGCCTACGGACGGCCGGTGGGCGTGGCCATCGACAAACGTGGAGCGCTGCTGGTCGCTGACGATGTGGGTAACGTGGTCTGGCGGGTTCGTGCCGAACCGGCCAGATGAGGCGGCCTGGCGGGGCTGGCGGATGCCGAAAAGACCGGATTCATCAATAAATCGTGCTCAGGTCCAGTAACTACGGGTACGAGTAGCTATATATTTAATAGCAAACTGTTTTCCATGCTACCTTGCCGCCATCCCTGGCCAAGTAGCTGTGCCCCGGCTCACGCGTAAGTCACCCAGCTTGCGTGTTCCGCTGTGTCAAGGTGCGGCAGCGTGTTGTAGGTCATCAAGGTGTGGCGCCGCGGCGTAAAGGCAAATTCGGTGACGGACGAGTTGCGGATGCGCATGTTGAGCTCAATGGTCGTTTCGGGACTCGTTCCCAGTACCTGACCCACGGCGGTCGAGATCGGGCCTCCGCTGGAGACCAGCAGCACATTGCCGTCGTGATGCTGGCGGATGTGGTCGAGCGCGCTGCGCACGCCGGCGGCAAAATCGTTGTAGCTGGGCATGCCCCGTGGGCTGACCACACCAGCCATCCATTGCGCCAGCCCGTCGCGCAGCAGGCGAAAATGGTGCTTGTAGAGCTCGGGCGTATCGGGTTTTTCCAGGGCATGGGGATGAATGGCGCCGATCACCGCAGCGCTGTCATATTCGTTGAGGCCGTCCCAGGGGGTGGCTTGCATCGCAAGCCCCATGCCTTCGCTGATGCCGGCAAAGGTCTGGATCTGGCGTTTCAGCGTGCCAGTCATCGCCGCCTCGAAAGTCACACCCTTGTTCCTGAAATATTCTCCCAGCCGCACGCTCTGCCGCTGGCCCAGAGGGCTCAGCAAGTCATAGTCATCGGCGCCAAACGAAGCCTGGCCGTGGCGTACCAAATAAAGTGTTCCCATGCAACGAATTTAGACCAGACGGCGGCTGCGCCCTTGTCACCCGGGCGACCTGCAGCCGCTGGCCCCGAGGCAATCCCGCTAGTGCGAAAGCGCTGGCGGCGGTGCGGGCAACAGGGTGGTGCGCAGGCTTGCAAGGCTTTGCGACGATTCGTCGACACGCGGAAGGGAGAGGTAACGCAGACAGCAGACGCGCAGGAATGACGTGAAATTGGGGTTGTCTTCGCGCAGCGCCGTCAATTCCTGGTGCAGCGTCGCAATCATCTGGTTGGTGGTCCGGCCTTCGCGGCTGGCGATCTCGGCCAGTACGTCCCAAAACAGGTTCTCCAGCCGGATAGTGGTCACCACGTTGCTGATCCTGATGGAGCGCGTTCGCGCCTCATACTGAATTGGGTCGGCATGCACATAGACGTAACACATGAAGAACTCCTTGGTGGGCGTGAGGGGCTGAAAGACCTGGCCGGCAGTACGCTGCCGGCGCTTTTGTCCTTCGCCTGCAAGCTTGCCTCAAATTGCTTTTTCTGTCATCTGGCGGGTGATGTAGTCGGCCTGCCGGATCGCCAGGCTGACGATGGTCAGCGTCGGGTTTTCCGCGCCGCCGGTGGTGAACTGGCTGCCGTCCGAAATGAACAGGTTGTTGATGTCGTGGGTCTGCCCCCACTTGTTGCACACGCCATCGCCAGGGTTGGCGCTCATGCGGCAGGTGCCCAGGTTGTGGGTCGACGGGTAGGGCGGCGTGCGGAAGGTCTTGATGGACCCGGCAGCCTGGTAAATGCGCTCGCCCTGAGTGAACGCATGGTTGCGCATGGCGATGTCGTTTTCGTGGTCGTCGTAGTGCACATTGGGCACGGCATTGCCCCACTTGTCATTGACGGCGGTGTTCAGCGTCACGCGGTTGGTTTCACGCGGCATGTCTTCCCCGACAATCCACATGCCGGCCAGGTTGGTATATCGGTCCATCCACCAGCTGAAGTCGGAGCCCCAGCCGCCCGGGTTCAAAAAAGCGGCCATGAACGGGATGCCCAGCGACAGCGTTTCCATCTCATAGCCACCGGCAAAACCGCGTTTCGTGTCGTGCCTTGCCTCATCGCGAACGATGCCGGCCATCGTGGTGCCGCGGTACATGTGCACCGGGTTTTTGAACGCGCCGTAAACCGTGCCGGTCAGGTGGCGCATGTAGTTGCGTCCGACCTGGCCCGACGAGTTGGCCAGGCCGTTTGGAAACTGCGGCGAACTTGAAAGAAGCAGCAGGCGCGGTGTCTCGATCGAGTTGCCGGCAACGCAGACCACACGCGCCTTCTGGCGCTGCTCCTTGCCGTCCTTGTCGAAGTAGACGACTGCGCTGGCCTTGCCGCTGGCGTTGTGCTCGATGCGCGAGACATGCGACTCGGCCCGCAGGTCCAGGTTGCCGGTGGCTTCGGCCTTGGGAATCTCGACATACAGGGTTGACCATTTCGCTCCCGACTTGCAGCCCTGGAAACAGAAACCCAGCTGCATGCAGCGGCCGCGATCGTCGCGCGGTTCGCTGTTGATGGCCATGGTGCCGGTGTGCACCTCCTTGTAGCCAAGCTTCGTGGCACCCGCACTGAGAACCTTGAAGTTGTTGTTACCCGGCAAGCCCGGAATACCGTTGGTGCGCGTCACGCCCATCTTGTTTTCGGCTTTTGCATAGTAGGGCTCGAGCTCCTGCAGCGTAACCGGCCAGTCGAGCAAATTGGCACCCTTGATCTCGCCGTAATGGGTTTTGGCCTTGAATTCGTACTCCTGCAGGCGCAGCGAGGCACCGGCCCAGTGCGTGGTGGTGCCGCCCACGGTCTTGCAGATCCAGGTCGGTAGGTTAGGAAAATCCTTGGCGACGCGCCAGGTTCCCGAGGTCGTGCGATTGTCGAGCCAGGCCAGCTGGCCGAAGGAGTTCCACTCGTCATTGATGTAGGTTGCCTGCGACTGCATGGCGCCGGCTTCCAGCACCACGACCTTCACGCCCTTGCTGCAAAGCTCGTGGGCCAGTGTGCCGCCGCCGGCACCGGAGCCGATGATCACGACAACGCTGTCGTCGTTGTTGTCAATTTTTGCCATGATGATGTCCTGATGGGGAAATGGGTTGTGAAGTGCTCTGCGGATCGGGCCTCAGCCCATCCAGGGCGGCGGGCTGGCCGCCAACGAAGGCGCTGGCAGCCATTTCAGATCCTGAAAGCCCCGCGTGATGTAGCCGCCTTTCTCCCAAGAAGAGCCGGGGTAGCCGAACGCGGCAAAGGCCATGTCGTTGTCATAGAGCGAGGTCACGCACTTGCCGCGCACCGTGGCAAAAAATGGCGTGCCTTCCAGCGACTTCACGGCGGCGAGCTGCCTGGCAGCCGTGGCTTTGGCGAAGTTGCCGCCAGCGGCCTTGTCGAGATCGGCAATGCCGCTGCGCAGCTGCGTGGCGGTGGCTGCGTCGCCGCTGGCCGCCGCGTCAAGATCTTTGGCCAGCAGCGCATAAACCGCATCGGGCAGCTTGCTGTGCGGGTAGAGTACCCGGCCCATCTTCATTAATGTCGTGCCCTCGGCAGTGCTCAGGGTCTTGAGCTCCAGCGCCCAGGCGCGCGAGGGCGCCAGCAGGCTCAGTGTGCTGCCCGCGGCCAGCGTTCCCAGCAGCAGGCCGCTGCCGCGCAGCAGGCTGCGCCGGGTCAGTGGCAGCGCCAGTTTTGGCACCTCGCCACTGTCTTCGCCGCAGCTGTCGGTCTCGGTGTGATCGATTCGGGTGATCGGAATGACTTTCATCGTTGTCTCCTTGGGGGGGCGTTTGAATTTTTCAGGGAGTCCTGCGGGCTGGAGCGGGACTTGAGGCCGCGCGTCGGCGGCCGGCTTTGCTCTTACTGGTAATGACCGTGGCGTTCGAGCACCTCCACCTTGTAGCCATCCGGGTCCTGGATAAAAAAATAGCGGGCGATCAGCGAGCCATCGTCGGCCTTGAACTCCTTGACGTCCAGCGGGCAGTAACCCAGGCCGACCAGACGCGTGCGCTCGGCGGCCACATCGGGCACGCAAACGGCGACATGGCCATAAGCGTCGCCGTGGCAATAGGGCTCGGTGCGGTCACGGTTCCAGGTCAGTTCGATCTCGGCGTCGTTTTCTGCATTGCGCAGATAGACCAGCGAGAAGGCGGGAAAGTCCAGCCGGTGGGCGGGCTGCAGGTCAAGGCAGTCAGCGTAAAACTTGAGCGACCGGTCCAGCTCCCGCACGCGGATCATGCTGTGGATGATTTTTGACATTCGGGCCTCGTGAAAAACAAGCTTTCACTCTATGCCCTGAGCCGCACGCGCAGGTAATAAACGGCTAAATGGGAGCGCCTGATTGGAGGAAATTACCCCCTCGGAAACCCTGAGATGCCGCCGAAATCGGCTGCCAGCCCAGACCGAGCAGCGCTTGGCGGCCAGCGTGGCGCTGTCAACGTTGCCGTCGCGCAGGGTTGTGCCCACCACCGGTCGCCTGTGCTGGCGTCATTCGAGCATGGCGGCGGCAAAGCTGGCCGCGCCTGCGCCTGCGCCTGCGCCTGCGCCTTCTGCCACGTTGTGCGTGTCAGCATCCAGATCGCGCATTGCCTGGGTTACCTCGTCGTCGCTGACCTACACGATCTGTTGCAGAGGCCGCAGCCGTAGGGCCAGCGCCGCCGGTTCGGCCATGCTGCAGATAACAGAGCGGGCTCTGGCGCCCAGCCAATGCTCTGGCCGTGGTTGCCGCGCGTGGCGTTGATGACGTCGGCAAACAACTTGCCGCGTGTCATGAGCGCGTCAAAGTAGGTCAGCCCGCCGCGCCGCTTGAAGACGCCCACCGGTGCGTGGTCCTCCTACTTGATTCAGCAGCCGGTACCCAGCCGCAGGCTGGACTGGCCCCAGCGGAATTGCGGCGCCCCCTGGAATTCACGGGAGACCATGCGGCCCACTAGAGTCCTTTTGATTCAAGCACGACCGGGCCGCGCGGTGTCTGGAGTGTGGCGACCAGGTTGGGCGCACCCTGGCCGAGCGCAACGCCCGCCAAGCCAATGGCCTGGTAAGCCGCGCGCAGCAGGTCCGGTCTCGGGTGACGCGCCTCAAGCGACAGCAGCGAAACGCCCGAGGGCGCCATGGCCTGCGCCGGATGCACTTCGCCCCACTGGATCAGCGTGGGCAGCGTACCAAACAGCAGCCGCTCGCCGTCGTCACGCACGCTAATCTTCCATTGCAGCAGGCCTTGCGGCGTCATGCGCGAGGCCTGCAATACTTCGCCCCGGTCCAGCCCCAGGCGCGCCAGCGCACGCACGCAGGCCTCCGCCCGTTCGGTGCGGGCGACAAAATGCGCCAGCTGCGGCCCGTTTTTCTCGAGTTGCAGCTGAATCTCCGGGTCATCAAGGTCAAACCAGCGTCTTGTCGAGGAAGTACGGCCGCAAGGCGCTCCTGAATGTATAGCAATCAGTTCCAGGTAAGCCCGTGGGTAGACCGGCGACGCCAGTGCCACCAGGCGGTTGTGCGTGCCCATCAGTGCGTGTTCGCCGCCCGGACCGGGCGTCACACCCAACACGCTTTCGCACCACCGCACGCCCTCTGCCAGGCTGGCCGCGAGCACGACCAGGTGGTCGACCTGGGAGGTCACCCGAGGGGCTGGGGTGCGCGCGGCATCCATGCTGGCCACCGCTACAGCAGGACTTGCCCGTCCACGCAGGTCACTGATTCGCCACCGACCCAGACCTGGCCGTGTTCATCGCGTTCGACATGGACCAGGCCGGCGCGGTCAAGGCAAACCCCCTGTGAGGCCAGATAGCGCTGCGGCATATGGCTTTCGGCGATCAGCCACTGGGCCAGGCTGGCATTGAGGCTGCCGGTGACCGGGTCTTCGTTGACGCCCATGCCCACAGCAAAGGCTCGGACCTCCAGATCGGGCGCATCGGTGGTCGCTACGGCAAACGTGGGGCCCAACGGCCGCAGCGCCGGGCCGCCCCAAGCAAGGCCAGCCCCCCCGGGGGGCAGCGCAGCACACGCAGTGGCAAGCGTGGGGGCTATGAAAGCCTGGGCTTCGCGGTTGGCGCGAGCTATCAGTGGCGGGCTTTGCTGTAAGGGGTAGAGCGCGGCCACGCCTACATCGGCTTTCAGGCTTTCAAGTGCCCGGTAGTCGGGCAAGAGCTGCAGCACGGTCTCCACGCTGTCCAGCAGCAGTCCCAGCCAGACCGGCCCGTTGTCCAGCAGTTGCGTGGCCAGGATTTGCGCGGGTTGAATTCCCAACGCGGCCACCACCCCGGCGAGCCATGCGGGCTCGGGCGCGGACCGCTTGAGGGGCGGCGCGGCAAATGCCAGACGCCGCTCACCTCGCTCGCGGCGAATCCTGATCAGACCCAGCTTGCATTCCTGCATGATGAAATCCCGGCTGGCGGGCTGGCCGCAG
>NZ_JABBPF010000127.1 GCF_012927415.1 Polaromonas sp.
CACGCGCGCCGGGGTTGCCGTGAGCGCCCAGACCGGCGGCGTGCTGCCGATCAGCCAGCAATCGACGTTTGTGCTGGCCTCGCTGGCCTACCATGCGTATGAAGGCGTGGCCTTTCGCGAAAATGAAAAGCCCCGGCTGCAGGCCGACCTCGGCCGCGCCAACTTTTTAATGCTGCGCAACCACGGCCTGCTGGTGGTCGGCAAGACGATCGCCGAGGCCTTCCTGGGCATGTACACCTTTGAGAACACCTGCCGCATTCAGATCGATGCACAGTCAGGCGGCGGTGCGCTGACCGAGGTCAATCCGCTGATCGTCAAGGGCGTGGGCGAGGCCATGCGCGTGCAAACCGGTGGCATGGGCGGTGCATTCGTCTGGCCGTCACTGATCCGCAAGCTTGACCGCCTGGACCAAAGCTACGCTTCCTGAGCAACCGTCACCGCCCGGGCCTGCTCCGGCTCACGAGGCAAGCACGGCAAGGCTGCATGCAATGCAGCGCGCCACAGCCATGCTGGCGTCAGACCCCTGGCTAGCCCGTCACCACTGAATGCGCCGGCACGGCACCGGCAGGCGGATCTACCGGGGTTTCACTCTCGTCCACCGTCAGTTCCTTGCGTAGCATTTTTACATCGCCAAAAATGGTGGCAAAAGCCACATCTTTGGCATCGCGCCCGGTGCCAACGCGCACCAGCCGGTCGGTCGCAGCCAGTCGGCTCGGGTCAAACAGCACCCAGCGGCCGTCCAGCCAGGCCTCGAACAAGGCATGAAAATCCTGCGGCGGTTCCTCGAAATGCACATAACCGACCACCAGCCGCGCCGGGATGTTCAGTGCGCGGCACAGCGTGATGCCCAGGTGGGCAAAATCCCGGCAGACGCCGACACGCTGCACGAACACATCCTGCGCCGTGGTGGTGGAAGAGGTGTAGCCCGGCACATAGGCAATCGACTCGTAAACCCAGCTCTCAATCGCCCGCACACGTCCTAGACCGGGCGCCAAATGACCAAACAGCTGTTGCGCAACGCGGCTCATGGAGTCTGACTCGCAGTAGCGGCTGGGCATGAGATAGTGCAGCACGTCGTCGGGCACGGCCGTCACGGGCGTTTCGTCCAGATGCAGGGGCACCGGAACAGCGCTCAGATGAACCAGGGCGTGGTAATTGACCGACAGCAGGCCGCGCGGCGCATCAAGGCGGATAAACCGGTTGCCGCTGCGCTCGTCGCAAAAGGTGTGGACCTTCATGCTGGGCGTGATCGTCAGGCGCTCCTCGATCACCTCGTGCCCCTCGTGGAAGGCGGCCTCAAGATTGAGAAAAAAATGCGCCGGGTCACGTACTTCGTACTCCAGAAGTGCGTCAACAAGTGAGGTATGCATGAATTTATCGCCGGTTAAATGAGCTAGGGAAACCCGCGTATCAGCGCCGCTTGTCAGGGCCGGACCGGGGCGTGTCGGCCCGGCCAAACCAGTGTTCGCAAGTCACCAGCACCATGCGAAGCGCACGCGCCATGTTGCTGGCGGCGCTCGCCGGCGTGCGCCGCGCACGCAACCGGAAAACCAGCAAAAACTCGGCAATGCTGGCAGAAAACCGGTTTTTCCGGCGCGCCGTGATGTCGGTGTTTTCAGGCCTGCCAGCCACTTCGGTACCGGTCTGCGAACCGGGGTGAAACCATTTTTTCTTGAGCCGTGACACCGCCATGTCCGGCGGCACCGGGCCGGATTCACTCATTTATTTCATGACCTTTTTCACGGCGCCCACGCCAAGCGCAGCCAGCACCACAAAAATCACCGCCAGAATCAGGAACAGTCCAAACAGGATTTTGGCGATTCCGGCAGCACCCGCCGCCACGCCGCCAAAGCCCATGGCTCCGGCAATCAGCGAAATCACCGCAAAAATAATTGCGTATTTAATCATTAGCTTCTCCCATAACGCGAACATCGCGTGAAGCGCAAGATGGCGTAATTGCGAGCCATTCGTGCAACGACCCTATCGTAAAAGCAGCACTGCCCGCATTTTGTAGGACAACACCGCAGGACTTGCCGTTTGCTACGTATTTTATAGCACTCAGCAGCGGTTCTCAATGGACAAGACGGGGATTTTATGCAAAATCCGGGCCCATCGCCGCAGCCCGTAGCAGCAGCCGTCCCCCAGCAGATATCACGCCCAGCGGATAGTATCGACGGCAGGTTCCAAACCTGCTCCCAACCGCCTCCCCGAAACCCAGGAAAAAAATCATGAAGCTATATTACTCACCCGGCACCTGCTCACTTTCACCGCACATCACGCTGCATGAGTCGGGCCTGAAGTTCGAGCATGTGCTGGCCCCCACCAAAACCCACAAGCTTGTAGACGGCACCGACTACTACACCATCAACCCGCTGGGTTATGTGCCGCTGCTCGAGCTCGATGACGGCACCCGCCTGAGCGAAGGTCCGGCCATCGTGCAGTACATCGCCGACCAGGTGCCGGACAAAGAGCTGGCCCCGGCCAACGGCACCGTGGCGCGCGCGCGCCTGCAAAGCTGGCTCAACTTCATCGCCACCGAATTGCACAAGGGTTTCAGCCCGCTCTTCAGTCCGGGTACGCCCGCCGAGTACAAAACCACGGTGATCGACAGGCTGCAGTCGCGCCTGAAATGGGTCGATGGCGAACTTGCGGGGAAACAATACCTGATGGGCGATGCTTTCAGCGTCGCCGACCCTTATCTCTTCACCGTGACCAACTGGGCGCCCATGGTAGGCGTTGACATTTCCGGCCTGAGCCACCTTGCCGAATTTCGTGCGCGCGTGGCGGCCCGTCCAGCCGTGCAGGCGGCCATGAAGGAGGAGGGATTGCTCAAGAAATAGCCCCCACGCTTGTCGCTTCGCGTACTGCGCTGCCCCCCGAGGGGGCCGGCCTTGCTTGGGGCGGCCCGGCGCTGGCGGCCCTCGCCCCACGCTTGTCGCTTCGCGTACTGCGCTGCCCCCGAATTGAACTTAGCCTGGAACGAATCCGGTGGCCCTTGCCGGACCCGTCCCTCCGGGCTCATACTTGAACCCTATTTTCAATTGCGGATCTTTTTCAATGCACTCCTTATTCGACACCGTTCAGGCCGGTGACCTGCAGCTTGCCAACCGCATCGTGATGGCGCCGCTGACGCGCAACCGCGCGCCCGACGCGATTCCTACGCCGCTAATGGCCGAGTACTACACCCAACGCGCCACGGCGGGTCTGCTTATCAGCGAAGCCACCGCCATCAGCCAACAAGGCCAGGGTTACGCCGACGTGCCGGGGCTCTATGGCACCGAGCAGCTTGACGGCTGGAAACGCGTCACCGAGGCGGTCCATGACCAGGGCGGCAAGATCGTGGTCCAGCTCTGGCATGTGGGCCGCGTCTCGCACAACGAATTGCAGCCTGGCGGCGGTCAGCCGGTAGCCCCCTCGGCCATCACTGCCAAAACCCGGACCGTGCTGATGAGGGACGGCGCGCCCGCCTTCGTCGCCACCTCAGAGCCTCGCGCGCTGGACGCTGGCGAACTGCCGGACATCGTGCACACCTATCAGGCCGCAGCGCGCAATGCGGTGGAAACCGCCGGTTTTGACGGCATCGAAATCCATGCAGCCAATGGCTACCTGCTCGACCAGTTTCTCAAAAACGGCTCCAACCATCGCACCGATGATTACGGCGGCAGTATCCGAAATCGCGCACGCCTGGTGCTCGAAGTGACACGCGCCATCGCCGACTCGATCGGCGGCGGTCGCACCGGTATCCGCCTGTCGCCCGTGACGCCGGCCAATGACGCGTTTGACAGCGATCCGCAGCCCCTCTTTGACTATGTGCTCAGGCAGCTCGCCAAGCTCGATCTCGCCTATATCCACATCATTGAAGGCGCGACTGGCGGCGCGCGCGAGATGCCCGAGCGGCCGTTTGACTACGCCGAGCTGAAAGCGTCCTACCGCGCGGCAGGGGGAAAAGGTGCGTGGATGGTGAACAACCGGTATTACCCGGCCAAGGCCGAGCAGGCGGTGAAGGACGGCGCCGACCTGGTCGCCTTTGGCAAACCCTTCATCGCGAACCCCGATTTGGTGGCCCGCCTGCGCACCCATGCCGCGCTCAACCAGCCAGACCAGGCGACCTTTTACGGCGGCGGCGCCGCGGGCTACACCGACTACGAGGAACTGTCGGCTTGAGCGCGCGCCGGCAGGTGCGCCACATACTCACTTTTTAATAGCTATCTATGCCGGTAGAATATGGACCACAAGGCCGTTTGATCTAAGAGCCAGTTATTTCAGCGGGCCGCCAGCTGCAACCCCGACAACGCGGCCTGCCGCGGATCAAGCGCCTGCGTCACCGCGCTGACTACCGCAACGCCATCGACGCCGCAGGCCAGCACGCCCGGCATCAGCGCCAGCGAAATTCCGCCTATCGCCACCACCGGGCAGGGCGCCGCCTGCTCGGCCCATCGCTTCAGGCGCTCCAGCCCGACTGGCGCGTAAGGCATGACTTTCAGCGTGGTCGGGTAAACCGGGCCAATCGCCAGATACGAGGGTTGGACCGCCTTGGCGCGCGCCAGCTCCTCCGGCGTGTGCGTACTCAGGCCCAGCCGCAGGCCGGCGCTGCGCAACGCGTTCAGGTCAGCGCTGTCCAAGTCTTGCTGGCCCAGATGCACGCCATAAGCGCCCGCAGCCAGCGCCAGCTGCCAATGGTCATTGATGAACACCTGCGCACCCGGCCGCGCGCCCCCCCCCGCCACGGCGGCCTGCACCTGCTGCGCAATCTCTTCGGTCCCCAGATCGCCTGCCTTGATGCGTAGCTGCACGGTGCGCACACCCCAATCCAGCAGATGCTGCACCCAGACGGCATCGGGTACCACCGGATAAAAGCCGATCGGGCCAGTGAGCGGCAAGAAGCTAGCGGGCGATGAGGTCATGGATTTCCTGCACATTGATGAACGCGTCGACAGGCTCAGCCCAAACGGTTTTGTCAAAAAAACCAGCCCCGAAGAACATCAAGCGCCGTGCCAGAAAGGCACGCCGACGGTCGGGGTGGAAGCCTGCGCCGCAGCGCGCTCGGGCATGGGCGTCGATTCGTAAGCGGCGCGGCCGGCAGCCACGCCATCGGCAAAGGCGCGCGCCATGCGTACCGGATCGCCCGCCTGCGCGACCGCGGTGTTGAGCAGCACCGCGTCAAAACCCAGTTCCATCACCTGCGCCGCATGCGAGGGGCGGCCCAGACCGGCATCGACGATGAGCACCGCGTCCGGCAGGCGCCGCCGCATGGTTTCCAGCGCGTACGGATTGAGCGGCCCGCGCCCGGTGCCAATCGGGGCGGCCCAGGGCATCACCGCCGCGCAGCCAGCATCGCGAAGGCGCTGCGCCATCACCAGGTCATCGGTGGTGTAGGCAAAGACCGCAAAACCGTCTTTTGCCAGCGCCGTCGCGGCCTCCAGCGTGGCCACGGTATCGGGCTGCAACGTGTAGTCGTCGCCGATGACTTCGAGCTTGATCCAGGCGGTGCCGAAAATCTCGCGCGCCATTTGCGCCAGCGTGATCGCTTCACCGGCGCTGTGGCAACCCGCCGTATTCGGCAAAATGTGGCAGCCCAGCGCCTGGATACGCTGCCAGAAGCTGTTGCCGCCGCCGCTTTCCGGCTGCAGCCGGCGCAGGCCGACGGTCAGCACTTCCGTGCCGCTGGCGCGCACCGCGTCACCCAATACCTGCAGCGAAGGGTAATGCGAGGTGCCAAGGAAAAGCCGGCTGGACAGCGTGCTGCCCGCGACGGTCCACGGACTGCCGTGGGCGATTGAACTGTTCGTGGGGTGGCTCATCGCTAACCTCCCGTGATCGGTGTCACGACATCAACGCGGTCGCCGCCCTGCAAGCTGCGTTCGGGCCATTGCGGCCGGGGCACGAAGCCGCTGTTGATGGCGCAGGCAAAGGCACTTTTAAGGTCGTAGCCGCGCTCCAGCAGCAACGCCTGCAGGCTGAATGCCTGGGTTGCAATGCGATCGCCGTTCAGGGATATCTCGAGCGTCGTCATGTCGCCTCCTCGCTGACCGTTTCCAGCAGTTGATGGGCCAGCTTGTTGACCACGGCAGGCGCGCACAGATAGCCATGCCGGTACAGGCCATTGATATGCCAGACGCCGTCTCGCTGGACCACGGCCGGGCGGTTGTCGTCCAGCGCCGGGCGCAGGGCCGCCGACAGGCGCAGCACGCGCGCCTCGCCAAACGCCGGATGCAGGCTGTGCAGCGCGCTGCCCAGCTCCAGCGTCGAGCGCAGCGTGACCGGGCCGGTGTCTTCCGATTCCAGCTCGGTCGCGCCCACCACAAACTGGTGGTCTGGCCGGGGCGCCACATACAGCGCGTAACGCGGATGCATCAGGCGCACCGGGCGCAGCAGGGTCACGCCGTGGCACTCAACCCGCAACACCTCGCCACGCACGCCGCGCAAGGAATTGTCACGGGGCCACTGCGCCTTGCTACCCACGCCGCGCGCATCGACCGCCAGATCCACCGCGTAAGACTCACTCGCGCAAACGATGCGGCCTTGTTCCACCCGCTCAACCGCCTGGCCCTCATGCCAGCCAACGCCAAGCCGGTCAATTTCCGTCGCCAGCGCTGCCATCCACTGGTCGTTGGCGAGCTGGCCTTCGCTGTCCAGAAAAAGGCCGCCGCCAAATCGCCCGGCCAGCGCCGGCTCCTGCTGCGCGAGTGCCGCCGCATCCAGCGTATGCACCTGCGCGCGACACGCCTCGGGCAGCTTGTGGCGCAGCAGGCGCGTGAAATGTTCCAGCGATGCCTGATCGGGCGAATGGGCGACCACCAGAGTGCCCTGCTGCCGGAAATAGACCGGATCGCCGCCGCCTTCTGCCAGTTCGGCAATCCAGCGCGGCCACAACTGCATCGAGCGCTGGCCCAGTGCAAACACGACTTCGTCGGACACTGCCAGCTCGGCCAGCGGGGACAGCATGGCCGCTGCGGTCATGCTTGCCGTGTCCAGTGCCGCGCGAGGCCGCGAGTCAAACAGGCTGACGCGGCAACCGGCGCGCAGCAAGCGCCAGGCCAGCGTACGGCCGGCAAGACCCGCGCCCGCGATGCCGATGTGCAAGGCTTTCATCGTCTGCCTCAGGAATAAATCTCGTTACCGCCCTTGCGGAATTCCTCGGCCTTTTCCTCGAAGCCTGTCTCAATCTGAACGCTCATCTGCTTGATCGCAATCACGCCCGGGCTGCTGGCCAGCGTCGTCGTCGCCGGGTTCAGCCGCGCAAACTCGCGCACTTCCTGCGAGATCTTCATCGAGCAGAATTTCGGCCCGCACATTGAGCAGAAATGCGCCACCTTGGCGTTTTCTTTCGGCAGCGTTTCATCGTGATATTTCATCGCCGTGTCAGGGTCGATTGCCAGGCGAAACTGGTCTTCCCAGCGGAACTCGAAACGCGCCTTGGACACCGCGTTGTCCCACATCTGCGCGCCCGGATAACCCTTGGCCAGATCGGCCGCGTGCGCCGCAATCTTGTAGGCGATCAGGCCCTGTTTCACGTCGTCGCGATTCGGCAACCCAAGGTGTTCCTTGGGCGTGACATAGCACAGCATCGCCGTACCGTACCAGCCGATGTTTGCCGCGCCCATGGCTGACGAAATATGGTCATAACCGGGCGAGATGTCGGTGATCAAGGGGCCGAGGGTATAAAACGGCGCTTCAAAGCAGGCTTCGAGCTGCTTGTCGACGTTTTCCTTCACCAGCTGCAGCGGCACATGGCCGGGGCCTTCAATCATCACCTGCACATCGTGCTTCCAGGCGATCTGCGTCAGCTCGCCCAGCGTGTGCAGTTCGGCAAACTGCGCTTCGTCATTCGCATCGGCAATCGACCCAGGCCGCAACCCATCGCCGAGAGAGAAGCACACGTCATACGCCTTCATGATTTCGCAGATGTCTTCGAAATGCTCGTAAAGAAAGCTTTCGCGGTGATGCGACAAGCACCATTTGGCCATGATGGAGCCGCCGCGCGAGACGATGCCCGTCAGGCGGTTCGCCGTCAGTGGCACATAGGCCAGACGCACCCCGGCGTGGATGGTGAAGTAATCCACGCCCTGCTCGGCCTGCTCGATCAGCGTGTCGCGGAAGATTTCCCAGGTCAGGTCCTCAGCCTTGCCGTTGACTTTTTCCAGCGCCTGGTAAATCGGCACCGTGCCAATCGGCACCGGCGAATTGCGCAAAATCCATTCCCGCGTTTCATGAATGTTCTCGCCGGTCGAAAGGTCCATCACGGTGTCGGCGCCCCAGCGGATAGACCAGACCAGCTTGTCAACTTCTTCCTCGATGGACGAAGTGAAG
>NZ_JABBPF010000128.1 GCF_012927415.1 Polaromonas sp.
AGCCGCTGGCGCAGCTTGAAACACGCATACGTGCCCGACAGCCCGACGACATGAGCCCGCTCGATGAAACCGCAGTGCCTGAAGAGGTGGCGCCGCTGGTGGCCTCGGTCAACGATTTGCTGAGCCGGCTCAAGGTCTCGCTGTCGACGCAAAAACGCTTCCTCGCCGATGCCGCGCACCAGCTCAAGACGCCGCTAGCCGGGCTGCGCATGCAGGCCGACCTGGCGCAGCGTGAAACCGATGCCGACGAGCTCAAGAAATCGCTCAAGCACATTGGCCAGGCGAGCATTCGCGCGACTCACACGGTCAACCAGCTGCTGGCGCTGGCGCGCGCCGAAACCACCGGCCGCGCACTGGCCAAGCAGCGCGTTGACCTGGTGCACATCGTCTCGGAAGTGATGGCCGACTCAGTGCCGCGCGCACTAGAAAAAAAGATCGACCTGGGTTATGACGGACCGGCCGCGGGAGAAGAGCCAACCCACCTGGAGGGCAACGCGACCTTGCTGGGCGAGCTGGTGCGCAACCTGCTGGACAATGCGATCAACTACACGCCTGAAAACGGTCATGTCACGCTGCGCCTGATGGTTGACCGCTTCAGCGGCATTCTGGTGCTGATTGTGGAAGACTCGGGGCCCGGCATTCCCGAGTCCGAACGCGAGCTGGTGTTTCAGCCCTTTTACCGCGCGCTCGGCACCAACGTCGATGGCTCCGGCCTGGGCCTGGCTATCGTGCTGGAAATCGTGCAGCAGCACGGCGCCACCATCACCGTCGAAGACGCCGAACTGCCGGGCCATCCGCAGTCGCCAGGCACGCGTTTCACGGTGCGTTTTGTCGGCATGGACCTGCCCTACCGTGAATGACTCCGGCATTGCGCTGGTGCAACGAAACAACGCGGCATCGTCCTATTGCCGCCGGGATCACACAAAGGGAAACTTTGCGTGTAGGCTGTAATTCTGCGATGCGCCTGACCAGGCCGATTGACCATCCAGCAAGGAGCTCAGCATGACCCCCGCAGCAGCCGGCAAGACTCATCCCGCCATCGAGGCGGTCAGAACGTCGGGTGCCGGCAAGGTCAAGGTAGCCATCAGTGATATTGACGGCGTGCTGCGCGGCAAATACCTGCACCGTGACAAGTTTCTTGGCGCGGCCGAACCCCACCCGGAAGGCGGCTTCGGCTTTTGCGACGTGGTACTGGGCTGGGACATGCTTGATGCCTGCTACGACAACAGCTCGGTAACCGGCTGGCAGCACGGTTTTCCTGATGCCCTGGCCAGGCTGGACCCGGCTACCTTCCGCCATGTTCCGTGGGATGAAGGCATTGCGTTTTTCCTCGGCGAGCTGGTCAACCCCGACGGCTCGGCCCATGCCGTCTGCCCGCGCCAGACACTCAAGCGCGTGCTCCGGCGCGCCGAGAAAATGGGCTTTACGGTCATGACCGGCATGGAGTTCGAGTGGTTCAATTTTCTGGAGACGCCGCAGAGCTGGGCCGCTAAAAAAGGCGTTGGCCCGGAGCCGCTGACACCGGGCATGTTTGGCTACTCGCTGCTGCGCATGAACCGCAACCGCGAGTTCTTCAAGGCCATCATGGACGAGATGCTGGCCTTCGGTATTCCGATCGAAAGCCTGCACACCGAAACCGGCCCCGGTGTGCTGGAAGTGGCCATTGCTTTCAGCGAGGCGCTGGAGCAGGCCGACCGGTCGATTTTGTTCAAGACCGGCGTGAAGGAAATTGGCGCGCGCTTTGGCATCATGCCCAGCTTCATGGCCAAGCCCAACCAGCTGCTGCCGGGCTGCAGCGGCCACATTCACCAAAGTCTTTCCGACGGCAGCAAAAACCTCTTTCACGACGCCGGAAACCGACAGAAAATGAGTCCTCTGTTTGAAAGCTACGTCGCCGGCCAGGTCGCCTGCATGATGGATTTTGGCCCGCTGATCTGGCCCACCATCAACAGCTACAAGCGGCTGGTTGACGGCTTCTGGGCACCCGTCAAGCCCACCTGGGGCATGGACAACCGCACCGCCAGTTTTCGCGTGATCGCCGGCAGCCCGAAGGCGACGCGGCTTGAAACGCGATGCCCGGGCGCCGATGTCAATCCCTATTTGGCGATGGCCGCGGTGATTGCCGCCGGACTGGACGGCGTTGAAAAAGGCTTGAAGCTCACGACGCCGCCAGTCACCGGAACCAATAGCGGCGCTGACAACATCGCGCGCGCACCGCGCACGCTGATCGAGACCACGCGCCTGTTCAGGCAATCGGACATTGCCCGCGACTGGCTGGGCGACACTTTTGTTGACCACTTTGCCGCGACCCGCGAATGGGAATGGAGGCAATGGCTGGACGCCGTCACCGACTGGGAACTGAAACGCTATTTTGAAATCATCTGACATGCCTGTTCGCCGATTAACCGTCAGCGATGCTGCCCAATACCGCGCCTTGCGTCTGCGGGCCTTCCGGGAACACCCCGAAGCCTTTACGTCAAGTTATGAAGAGGAGTTGGTCAAACCTCTCGCAAATTCGGCGCAGCGGCTGGCAGCAAGTTCGACAGGGAAATTCTGGGGCGCTTTTGTGCAGGCGCCGGGCGCCACAACCGCGGTGCTGGCTGGTATGGTCGGGCTGGACCGGGAACAGCGGCTGAAAAACCGGCACAAAGCCGTGATCATCGGCTTGTATGTGGCTCCCGAATTTGCGCGGCGCGGCTTGGCGCGCGCCCTGCTCGATGCGCTGCTGAACGAGGCCCGCGCCAGCGATCTGGAATTGCTGGTGCTGACCGTGACGCGCGGCAACCAGCCGGCCGAGCAGCTCTACCTCGATGCTGGTTTCGTGTCTTACGGCATTGAACCTGGCGCGATCAAGGTTGAACATCAGCGCTTCGACAAAAATCACATGTTTCTTCAACTGGCTTCATCATGAGCATCAGTCATTTTTCCTTTCCCACCAGCATCAGGTTCGGCGCGGGCGCTCGCAAGCTGGTGGCGGCGCAGCTGCTTGAAGCGGGCTGCCGCCGCCCGCTGATCGTCACCGACCGGGCACTCGCCGCGTTGCCGGTGCTGGCTGAATTCCGGACCCATCTCGCCGGACTGGAGGTGGCGGTTTTCCCTGACGTTTTCGGCAACCCGACCTGCAGCCAGGTGATGGCGGGCAGCGCCGCGTACAAGGCGCACCAGGCCGACTGCGTGATTGGCTTCGGCGGCGGCGCGGCGCTCGACGTCGCCAAAGTCGTCGGCCTTGCCGCCACGCATGAAGGCGACATCCTGGAATACGTCTGGGACCACCCGCAGCTACGCCCCATCAATGGCGAGTTGCCGTATTTCATCGCCTTGCCCACCACCTCGGGCACCGGCTCGGAAGTCGGCCGTTCCAGCGTCGTCAGCGAAAATGACACGCATCTGAAACGGGTGGTGTTCAGCCCGAAACTCCTGGCGAAAATGGTGTTCGCCGACCCCGAACTGACGCTCGGACTGCCGCCGCACATCACCGCCGCCACCGGCATGGACGCGTTGACGCACAACATCGAGAGCTACCTCTCGACCGCCTACCACCCGCTGTGCGACGGAATTGCGCTTGAAGGCACGCGCATCGCGGCGCACGCCCTGCTCACCGCCGTCAGGGAGCCTGGCAACCTGCAGGCGCGTAGCGACATGATGATGGCCTCGATGATGGGCGCGATTGCCTTCCAGAAAGATCTCGGTGCCGTGCATTCGTGCGCCCACGCGCTGGGTGCCGTGTGCGACCTGCACCATGGCCTGGCCAACGCGCTGATGATTGACACGGTGCTGGCCTGGAATTACCCGGCCGCGCCAGCGAAATTTGACGAGCTGGCCCATGTCTGCGGCGTCACCGGCGGCGGCGAGGCGCTGGTGCCCTGGCTCATCGCACTCAAGACCTGCATCGGCATCAGCGGTTCGCTGTCGGCGCATGGCGTGACGGCTGGGCATCTGCCCAGACTGGTAGAAATTGCCACGGCAGACATCTGCCACCAGACCAATCCGCGTGCCTGCAGCGCAGCCGACTTTCAAAAACTCTTCGAGGCTGCTTTATGAACGCTCACAGACCAACGCTGCTGATAGCGGTCGCACTTCCAGCAGGGGCTGCGGAAGCGGCTTTGCCGGGCCGCAGGCGCAGCGCCCCCCCGGCGGGCAGCGCACTGCGCGAAGCGACCAGTGTGGGGGGCCTATGACCGCCGCCCGACGTCTGAAAATTGGCCTGTCGGCCTGTTTCTCCCACGCTGACCCAACCCGGTCTTTTTTTTCCGGCAAGACACTGCAATACGTCGAGCAGTCGATTGCGCACTGGCTGATGTCGTCGGGCGCGATGGTCGTGATGGTGCCCTGCCCGACCGGCAGCACCCAGCGTGGCGACGTGACTTATGCGCATTACGCGCAATGGCTGGACGGCCTGGTGCTGCACGGCGGCGCCGATGTCTGGCCCGGCAGCTACGGCGAAACGCCGCTTGAAGAAAAATGGTCGGGCGACCGCCTGCGCGACGACTACGACAAGGCGCTGGTCACTGCCTTTGAAGCGCTGGGCAAGCCGGTCTTTGGTATTTGCCGCGGTCTGCAGTTGCTCAACGTCGCCTATGGCGGAACGCTTTACCAGGATATCGGCACGCAGGTGCCCGACGCCTTCGTTCACCGCGATGCAGACACCTATGACCTGAATTTTCACAGCGTGGACATCGTGCCAGGCACCAAGCTCTCGGCGCTGTATCCAGGCGTTGAGCGGGCGCGCGTCAACAGCATTCACCACCAGGCCATCAAGGATTTGTCGCCCGAGTTCGAAGCCGAGGCTTACAGCGCGACAGACGGCATCGTCGAAGCGATACGCCGCAAGGATCCGGCCAAAAGCTATATCGCCGCGCTGCAGTGGCACCCCGAGTTTCACAAATCCGGCTCCGACACGATTGATGACGGCGCGGTGCTCAAGGACTTCCTGACAGCGGTTGCCGCCGCTAAAAGCAGGGCGCTCGCGTGAAGACAACGCTTGCAATTTTCAACCCCGCCACTGCCACCCTTATTGCTGAGCTGCCAGCCGACAACGCCGCATCGGTAGCAGCCAAAAACGGGCTGGCACACGCTGCGCAGCCGGGCTGGGCCGCATGGCCGCTGGCTGCGCGCAAGGCCTGCATCACGCGCTTTCGCACCGCCATCGTTGCAGAACTGGAGGGGCTGGCAGTCACCCTGACGCTTGAAACCGGCAAGCCCGTCAGCATGTCGCGCAATGAACTCAATGGCCTGCTCGGGCGCATTGATTTTTTCCTGGCCGAAGTAGGCGCCGCCACCGCCACGCAGACGGTCTTCAGGGAAGACGGCATGACCGAACAGATCGAGCACGCGCCACTGGGCGTGATAGCCAATATCTCGGCCTGGAACTACCCCTGGTTTGTCGGCGGCAATGTTTTCATCCCGGCCCTGCTGACGGGCAACGCCGTGCTCTACAAGCCGTCGGAATACGCCGCCATGACGGGGCTGGCGATTGCACGCCTGCTGCATGGCGCGGGTGTTCCCGGCGATGTATTTGTACCGCTGATTGGCGGCGCCACCGTGGGCGCCGCGCTGCTTGAGCAAAAAATCGACGGCCTGTTCTTCACCGGCTCGCATGCCACCGGCAGCAAGATTGCCCGGGCCATGGGCCCGCGTCTGGTCAAGCTGCAACTGGAACTGGGCGGCAAG
Organism: Polaromonas sp.; assembly: GCF_012927415.1. Lineage (GTDB taxonomy): Bacteria > Pseudomonadota > Gammaproteobacteria > Burkholderiales > Burkholderiaceae_C > Polaromonas. The sequence continues at coordinate 5,671 of NZ_JABBPF010000128.1, forward strand.
GACCCGAGCTATGTCTGTGAGGACGCCGACCCCCAACTGGCGGCCGAAGCGCTCGCCGACGGCGCGATGTACAACACCGGGCAAAGCTGCTGCTCGGTCGAGCGTATCTACGTACATGAAAAAATTCATGACGCTTTCGTCGCCGCCTTTGTCGCCAGCGTCAAGACCTTCAAGGTCGGCGACCCGATGGCCAGGGACACCTACATCGGCGCCATCACGCGCGCAGCGCAACTCGATGTGCTCGATGCGCAGGTGGCAGACGCCACGGCCAAAGGCGCGACGCTGCTGCTAGGGGGCCAGCGTCTGCCCGGCCCCGGCAACTGGTACGCGCCCACGGTGTTTGCCAACGTCAATCACGACATGGCGCTGATGCGCGAGGAAAGCTTCGGTCCCCTCATCGGCATCCAGCAAGTGTCGGGCGACTCGGAAGCCCTCAGGCTGATGAACGACACGCGCTACGGCCTGACCGCCGGCGTCTTTACGCACGATGAAGCGCGCGCCAGGACCCTGCTGGCACAGGTCAACGCCGGCAGCGTCTACTGGAACTGCTGCGACCGCGTCAGCCCGCGCCTGCCGTGGAGCGGTTACGGCGATTCGGGCATCGGCCTGACGCTGTCCAGCTACGGCATCCAGGCCTTTACGCGGCCCAAAGCCTGGCATTTGCGGCAGGTTTGAGCGCCACCCGCACCGTCACTGCCAAAAAAAGCATTAAAAAGTGCTCTGGGTCCAACAAGTATCGACATGGCGTGCTATTGATTAAATAGCATCCACGGCTTTCCGGCCTTAGCTCAAATGCTTGCCGACAATCCCCGCGAGTTCAAACATCGTCACCTGCGGCTTGCCGAACACCGGCAGCAGCTTGGCGTCGGCGTTGATGGCGCGCTTGTTGGCGGCGTCCTGCAGGTTTTCAGCCTTGATGTAGTCCCAGAGTTTCTTGATGACCTGGGTTCGCGCCACCGGCTCGGAGCCGATGACCGCGGCCAGTGCGTCACTGGGCTTGAGCCCCGCGCCCGGCTTGGCCACGCGGGCGACCCTGGGTTTGGCAACGGCCGGTGCCTTTTTGGCCACCACCTTTTTGGCGGCTGCCTTTTTGGCTGCAGGCGCTGCGGCGGTTTTCACGGCCACGGTTTTACCGAAGGGCGTCTTGATTGCGCCGGTCCTGGCTGGCGCCGCACCAGCCGCTGTTTTTCGCGGCGGGAATTTGGACGGTGCAAATTCGAAGTTCACCTTGCCGGCTTCGGCGTCCCAGGCCAGCATGGCCTTGAAGGCGCGGCGCGTGCGCATGGAGACAAACTTGTCGAGCAGATCGGTCTTGCCGGTGACCAGCAGCTTGACCATCTGCTCGCGCTCAATCGGCTGCTGCAGGATGACTTGGCCGGTCTTGAAGTCGCAGCTCGGCGTGGGCTGGGCCGCAGTCGGCACAGACTTTTCGCAGACATAGTTTTTGCCGAGCTCATAAACGGCGCTGACGCATTTGGGGCAGGGGCCCAGCGACTGCTGCTCGCCAAAATCGACAATCTCACCGGTATCAGCGTTCTTGTCATCGCCAAAATCAAATTCCAGCTTGTAGTTTTTGGTTTCCTCGTCGAACTTGATGACCATCTCGGCGCTGAAGGGCCAGCCTGCCTTGGAGCGGAAACCTTCCAGCGGACCAATTTTCCTGTCACGCAGAAACTGCTCGACCTCGGCGGTCTCAAAGGTGCGGCCTGCCGGCGTTTTGCCAAAGGAAAAGCCGCAACCGCTTTCGGCGTTCAGGCCGCTCTTGCCGGTGCAGGTATAGCGCCGGTAGTTTTCCTTCATCACCCCGCCGCAGTTGGGGCAGGGCGCTTGCAGCGTCGCATAGTCGCCCGGAATGGTGTCGCGGTCATAGCCCTTGGCCTTGGCCACCAGGCGCTCGGTCATGGTGGCGATCTCCGCCATGAACGTCTCGCGGCTCAACTGGCCGTGCTCCATTTGCGCCAGCTTGTATTCCCACTCACCGGTCAGTTCGGCTTTTGAAAGCTCCTCGGCGCCCAGGCCGCGCAGCAGCGTCATGAGCTGAAAGGCCTTGGCCGTCGGTATCAGCTCCCGGCCCTCGCGCAGCATGTATTTTTCGCTGAGCAAACCCTCAATGGTGGCGGCGCGGGTGGCTGGCGTGCCCAGGCCTTTTTCCTGCATCGCTTCGCGCAGCTCATCGTCGTCGATCGTCTTGCCCGCGCCTTCCATGGCGCCGAGCAGGGTGGCTTCGCTGTAGCGCGCCGGCGGCCGGGTTTTCAGGCCCCTGGCGTCGACCGTTTCGGCCAGCACGCGTTCGCCGGGTTTCACCGGCACCAGGCTCTGGCCCTTGTCGCCGTCCTTGGAGTCGGCCACTTCGTCAGCGGCTTCCTTGCCATAAATCGCCAGCCAGCCCGGCTTGACCAGCACCTTGCCCTCGGTCTTGAAGCTGTGGCCCGCCGCCACGGAAATGCGCGTCGTCACCAGGTATTCGGCGCTGGGGAAAAACACCGCCATGAAGCGGCGTACCACCAGGTCGTACA
>NZ_JABBPF010000131.1 GCF_012927415.1 Polaromonas sp.
GGCCCGGCGAGGCCGCAGAGCCGCGCAAATTTGTCTTTCTGGTCAGCGAAAGCCGCCCGCCGGCCTGCGCGCAGCCAGCGCTGGCGGCCGAGCAGGCGGCCCGCAAGCGTGAGGAGCTTAACGCGCTGTATGTCGCCCTCACGCGGGCACGAAACACCTTGATGATTTCCTCCATCGAGCCGCACCGGGCAACCACGGATAGCTGGTGGAAACGTCTGCAGGGGCTGCCTGCCGGTTTGATGGAGGAAATCGCCGCGCCTATTTCGCTCCAGCCGTTGACTGAAAATTCTGCAGCCGGGGATGACGCCATCTTCAACCTGCCCGAACTACCGGCATTGCCAGACGCCATGCGGCTTCAGCCTGCCACTGAACCGCCGGTCGATGAAGATTCCGTCAGTGCCCGCATCGGCAAAGCCATGCACCGCCTGCTGGAGTGGGGCGGCCATTCGTCGGATGAGCATGTGGGCGCGGTGGCTGGAGAGTTTCGTCTCAGTCCGGCGCAAGCTGCCGAGGCATGCGCCCTGGCGCAGCGCATTCTGGGGGGGCAGGGGGCCTGGGCCTGGAATGAGGACGCCGTCGCCTGGCAGGGCAATGAAGTGGACCTCGTGTACCAGGGCCAGCCCTTGCGGCTGGACCGCCTGGTGCTGCGCAAGGACGCCGGTCATGAAGGCCACTGGTGGGTGCTCGACTACAAATCGGCCCACGCCCCGCAACGGCAACCAGCGCTGATTGCGCAATTGCAGTGTTACCGGGCTGCGGTGCAATTGATTTACCCGGGCACCACGGTTAAAGGCGCGTTTTTGACGGGATACGGCAAGGTGGTGGAGCTGGCCTGATTGACGCGGCAGGCGAGACTGCGGGGGGGTGCGTTGTTGTCGATGGCGTGCCGGTTTTCGATAGAACATGCCTCAATGTCCAGTGCCTGTAACCAGACAAAGAAGTGGAATGTGATCGATGTCGTTGCGTGCAGCCTGCGCCGCGCAACCCCGTGGCTCGCCGTTGCCGCACCGGCAGGCCGAAAGAATGAACACTCCGGGTTGCCAACGGGCCTGCGGGACGCCGCCGTCAGCCGAGGCTTCCATCATCAACCTGCCAGGGTCTTACGCGTCCAGGCGTCCAGGCGTCCTTGACGCTGGCTCATGCAAGGCAATGCCAAGTCATGCCTTGCAAGGCGGGCAGGATTGCAGGCCTCCTGCAAGCTGCAATAATCAGTGATTGCCTGTCAAACATCTTGCGGCCAGCCTGCGCCGCAGTTTTTAAGTAATTTTGGCTCGGTGTCCATGATTTACGGTCATGGATTGCTATCAAAAACAGAGCTGATTTGACGCATTGGAAACGCGGGTTTCGGATGGCAGTCATGTCGGCCTCAAGTTGCACCCTGTGCAGACGGATTATCTTTTGAACAACTCAACCACTCTTGCAACACCGGCGAAGCCTTTGCGTGTTGCCATCATCGGCGGCGGCCCGGCCGGCCTGATGGCTGCCGAAATACTGGCCAGCGCCGGACCGGCGCTTTCCGTGCAGCTCTATGACACGATGCCCTCGGTCGGCCGCAAGTTTTTGCTGGCCGGCAGGGGTGGGCTGAATCTCACGCACTCGGAGCCACCCGAGGTTTTCATGCGGCGCTATGGCGAACACAGCGCCCCCTTGCAGCCGCTGATTGCCGCTTTTGGCCCGGCTGACCTGCGGGCCTGGGCCGACGCTCTGGGCGTGGAGACCTTTGTCGGCAGCTCCGGCCTGGTGTTTCCCAGGGATATGAAGGCTGCGCCGCTGCTGCGCGCCTGGCTGCACCGTCTGCGCGAGGCGGGCGTGCAGTTTTCCATGCGCCATCGCTGGCTGGGCTGGACGGGCGACGGCGCGCTGAAGTTTTCAACGCCGGCGGGCGAGGTGTCGGTCGATGCCGATGCCGTAGTGCTGGCCCTCGGCGGTGGCAGCTGGACGCGCCTGGGTTCCGATGGCGCCTGGGTACCGCAGCTGGCAGAACGCGGCGTGGCCGTGGCGCCACTACAGCCATCCAACTGCGGGTTTGATGTGGGGGCGCAGCCGCCTGCCAAAGACACTGCGGAGCACGGTGAAACACGTCGCGAATTTCTGAAAGAGCTGATCGGTCAGAGTCCCGCTGCCCAGTCGGGCTGGACCGAGCACTTTTCCGGCAAATTCGCTGGCCAGCCCTTCAAGTCGGTCGCCATTCATTTCACTGATTCGCTGGGCCGCAAGTTCAGCCGTAGGGGCGAGTTCGTCGCGACCGCCACCGGCGTGGAAGGCAGCCTGATTTACGCCGTCTCGCCGCTACTGCGTGACGAGATTGCCGCGCACGGCAGCGCGACCTTCCAGCTCGACCTGCTGCCCGACAAATCGCCCGAACAGGTTCTGTTCGAGGTACGCCATCCGCGCGGTTCACGCTCGCTTTCCAGCCACCTGAAAAGCCGCCTGAACCTGGACGGCATCAAGGCTGCGATGCTTTATGAAGTGCTCGGCAAGGACGACATCGCCGATCCGGTCAAACTTGCCGCCGGCATCAAGGCGCTGCCGGTGCGGCTGGTAGCGGCCCGGCCGATTGACGAAGCCATCAGCAGCGCGGGGGGCGTGAAGTTCGAAGGCCTGGATGCCCAACTGCAGGTTCATGCCGCGGCCGGCCGGGCGCAGCCGGGGTGTTGGGCTGGTGAGATGCTCGACTGGGAAGCGCCCACCGGCGGTTACCTGCTCACCGCCTGCCTGGCCAGCGGACGCGCCGCCGGACGCGGAGTTTTGAGCCATTTTGGGCTGTAGTCCAATGAATATCAATTTATTCTGCTATTACTATAATAGCGTCTGTGATTGCTTCGCGCAGATGTCTAGCGCCGCGCGGCAGGCCACAGCTGCGGTTCAAAAGACCAGTCTCCTGGTCTGGGCCGCCTTGATTCTTCCCTCCAGAAGCATGTTCAAATACTGAAAAATGCACTTTGCCGGACTGCCACTCAAACGCAGCAGCCGGTCTGCCCGGGCACGCATCGCCGGGCACGGCTGCCGGCAAAACATATCCAAACAACATTACCATGTGATACCGCCATACCGACGGCTTGCATTCTGGGAAAATCTACTCATGAAATATTTGGCAAGTTCCGTGCTTCTGGCTTTGACGTTGACCGTGGCTCACGCCGAGAAGCTGGAGCCGTTCAACGCGGTTTACGCCCGCACGGATTACAGCTCACCCTATTTGGACGCCAAAACAAGGGCCGATGAAGGCTCTGCCAGCGCGCAGTTTGACCTTGGCCGGATGTTTGAAAACGGCCAGGGTGTTGGTACGGACGACCAGCAGGCCGTGTTCTGGTATGGCAAAGCGGCTGAGCAGGGCTATGCCGACGCGCAGACCAGTCTGGGCGAGTTGTACGCCAGAGGCCGTGGCTTGCCCAGAAACGACCCGTACGCGGTAGCCTGGTTTCGCAAAGCCGCGGAGCAGGGACTTGCCAGGGCTCAGTACGACCTGGCCTATATGTATTCCAGAGGCCTCGGCGTGCCCAGGGACGACCAGCAGGCCATTGACTGGTATCGCAAGGCGGCCGGGCAGGGGGTTGCCAAGGCGCAGTACAACCTGGGCGAGATTTACGCCAAAGGCGTGGGCGTGCCCAAGGATGACCAGCTGGCTTATTTTTGGTGGTTGTTGGCCAGTTCGCAAGGATTGGCACAAGCGGTGGAAAAACGCGACTTCGTCGAGCTGCGGCTGTCTCCTGAGCAACGCGCAGGCGGCCAGGCTGCGGCACGCAGCTGGATCCCGAAGCTTGTGCCGGTGCCGGTCCAGCAGATTCCCTAGCGCGTGGCCAGGCACTGTGGTGTAACTGCTGGCTTTGTCCCCGAATTCAGGAAAATGGACCTGTCATGATTGTTCGCTTTCATATTGACCCGATATCGCAAGACCTGTACGAGTACCGGGTCACCTATGAGGGCGAGGAACTGTTTGGCGACGCCGGGCTGAGCAGCATCGAGGAGTGCATCGTCGCCGCGACCGAAGGCCTGGGTCGCGATGCCGTGGCTGCCGAGGTGGCTTACAAGGGCATTATCAGTGGCACTTATGCGCTGGCCTCGCTGGCCTTGATGTCTGAACAGATTGCCGACCATGCGCTGCAAACGGCGGTGGCGATAGAAGAGGTGAGCCTGTAAGACCTGGCCTTGGTGCGTCTGGAGCGGGCCGAATTAACACGGAATCTACGCGCCTGCCGCAAGCTGCAACGCCGTAGCGGGCTGCCAGCGGTCTTGCCTTAAAAGGCGAATGAAAGGCCTACAAAGCGCCTGTGAAAAGCCCTTGACGGACCTAACGCCGGTATTGCTCCTGATCCAGCAGGAGCTGGGCCCGAAAGTCAGCTGCAATCGGCTGGGTCTGTCGCTGCGGCTGCGCGTCGCGACCCTGGGGCGTGACGCGGCGGGCACCGTCAAAACGGGTCTGCCAGTAACGCCCACCCATGCTTTCAACGCGCACTTCAGCCCCTGGTTTGGGCGCGTGGATGAACTTGCCTTCGCCGACGTAAATGCCGACATGGCTGAATGCCCGCCTGAGGGTGTTGAAAAACACGAGATCACCGGGCTGCAGATCGCTTTTTTCAATACTTTGAGTGGCAGCCGCCTGCTGCTCGGCCCGCCGTGGCAGCAAAAGCCCTACGCTTTGCTGATAAATGGCGCGTACAAAGCCGCTGCAGTCAAAGCCATTTTCATTGTTGCCGCCGCGCTTGTAGGGAACTCCCAGAAACCCCATGGCAGTGACCACAAGTTCGGATGCCCGGTTGCTGACGTTTTGGCGAACCTGGTCGATTTGTGTAAGCAATCCCCTGTCTGCCAGAAGTCTGTCCATGTCGTCGCCAGAGCTGCCGGGGCTGGCGTGCGCCGTGGTGACATAGAGCGCTACGATAGCAACGACGAGAGCAGGGGTAAACATTCGCATGGGCTGGAGCATACTTGAAGGATTGGTCCTACGTCAATCGCGGGTTCCTACCAAGATTCGCAGTCAAGTCATTGATTTAAAAGGATCTGGAACAGGCGCAAAAAATTATTTTGATGTCAGTGCCCCGCTTTTCTGCGCTGAATCGGCGCGCGCGCATCATTTACGGTTCATCTGGTACTTGGCAACATTTCCCCCATCTGCCGGGTGTCACCGCCAAATCCGGAAAATGAGCAGACAACCAGACAGGCTGTGCGCTGCTTGAAGATTTTTTCGCTTTTAAGGGATGAAATATGCTCCTGGTCCATTATTTACGGTTGTTAGTTGCTATTTATTTAGTAGCAACCGGATTGGCGCTTCCCCGGCTCCATGCGCAGACCCTTCGCCCGGAAACAGTGGCGGTGGGCCTGCAAAACCCCTGGGCGCTGGCTTTTTTGCCTGATGGCCGCTTTTTGGTGACGGAGCGCCCCGGTCGCCTGCGGGTGGTAGGGATGGATGGCAAGCTCGGAGCGCCTGTGGCCGGTTTGCCGGCGATCGCCGTGGGTGGGCAGGGCGGTTTGCTGGATGTAGTGCTGGACAGCGACTTTGTCCGCAATCGCGTGCTGTATTTCTGCTTTTCCGAGCCGGCGCCAACCGGCAAGGCCAACAGCACGGCATTGGCGCGCGCCACGCTGAGTGCGGACGACAGCCGGCTGGATAACCTTACGGTCATTTTCAGCCAGCAACCCAAGGTGGCCAGCTCAGCCCATTTTGGTTGTCGCATCGTGGAAAGTCGCGCGCCCGGCGTCGGCGCGCAAGCCGATGGCAAGCTATTCCTGACGCTGGGCGAGCGCTTTTCCCGCAAGGAAGATGCACAAAAGCTTGACAACCACTTGGGCAAAGTCGTGCGGATCAACAAGGATGGCTCGGTGCCGCAAGACAACCCTTTTTCGGGCAAGCCCGGGGCCTTACCCGAAATCTGGAGCTATGGCCACCGCAACAGCCAGGGTGCAACGCTTGCACCGGACGGCAGCTTGTGGATGCATGAGCACGGCCCGCAGGGCGGCGACGAGATCAATCTGCCCAAGCCAGGCGCGAACTATGGCTGGCCCATCATTACCTATGGTGAAAACTATGGCGGCGGCAAGATTGGCGACGGACTGACCGAAAAAGCCGGCATGGAGCAGCCGCTGCATTACTGGCTGCCCTCGATTGCGCCCTCGGGCATGGCTTTTTTGAGCAGCGAGCGTTATGGAAAGTCATGGCGCGGCAATCTGTTCGTGGGCTCGCTGAAGTTTGCCTATCTTGACCGCATCGAACTGTCGGAGCCCTTTGCCGGCAAGGTGGTGCGCGAAAGCAGGTTGCTGACCGACGTGGGCGAACGGATTCGCGACGTCAGGCAGGGCCCGGATGGTCTGCTTTACGTGCTGACCGACAGCCCCAACGGCAAGCTGCTGCGGCTGCTGCCTGCGCAGGGCCAGTAGCGGCCAATAGCGGCCAGCGGCCTCAAACCGGCTGTATTGCCTGCTGGCCGCGCTTGACGAAAAACAAGCCCGCGCCCACGGCCATGAGAAGCCCGCCGAACGCCCGGTTTTGCCATTTCACGGCTTGAGCGTTCATGAAGAACTTTTGCAGCCGGCTGGCCGCGTAGGCGTAGCCATGCATCACCACCAAGTCGACTGCCACCGTGGTCAGGGCCATCACCAGCAGCTGCAGCCAGAGCGGCCGCGCCGGATTGATGAATTGCGGAAGTACCGCCACCATGAACAAAATGCCTTTGGGATTGGTCACATTCGTCAGCAAACCAGTGAGAAAAAGCCTGCGTGGTGACAAGGCCTTCAGGCCAGTGGCAGGCGAGCCGCTACCGGCGACCGGGAGCGCCTGCGAAGAGCGCCACTGCTGCCAGCCAATGTAGATCAGGTAGCCGGCACCCAGGGTTTTGACCATGCTGAAAGCCAGCTCCGACGCAATCAGCAGCGAACCTACCCCGGCCCCCGCCACCAGCAGGATCACCAACAGCCCGGCTTGCAGCCCCGCGATGGTTGCCTGCGTGCGTCGCACCCCGTAGCTCAGGCCGTGGCTCATGGCCAGCACCGCCCCCGAGCCGGGAGAAAACGCGATCAGTACGGAGGCGAGCAGGTAAGCAGTCCAGGTTTGAAGAGACATGGGGTTTGGGATGCCGGGCCAGCGGCGATTAAAGCTGAGGAGCGAATCCTACCGCGACTGGCCGGTCCCGCCGTTATCATGCTTGTATGACTTCAAGCGCTTCCTGGTCCCGCATGCTGACCCACTCGGGCCAGACCGCGCAGCGGTGGTTCGTCGAGTGGTGGCAACTGGTGCACCTGGGTGCGCTGATCATGGTGCTGGCCCTGTCCCCGTCGAGTTACAGCCGGGACAACCGCGGCGTGCTGGGCCGACACATCTATCTCAACACCGCGCCGATTCTGCTGGGCTTTTCGTTGCTCTGCGCGCTGGTGACAGTCGTCATCACGCGCATCGTCGTCGTCACGGCGCTCAGCTATGGCTTGTCGCAATATGCCTTGCAGGTGGTCATACGCGTGTTGGTTCTGGAGCTGATTCCCCTGACGGCGGCGCTGTTCGTGGCCCTGCGCTGCACCATTCCCGACGGCGCCGAGCTGACCGCCATGCAGGCCAGCGGCGAGCTTGACGAGATGCGCCGTCAGGGGGGCGAGCCAATGCGACGCGAGGTATTGCCGCGCGTGGTGGCCGGCATGTTTTCCGGCATTACGCTGGCCGCGCTGAGCTGCGTGGTATCGCTGGTGGTCGCGTACGTCGCCGTTTACGGTTTTGCCATGGCGGGTCTGGCCGGCTACACGCGGTTGTTCGGGCAGGTTTTCAGTCCGGCCGTGACGCTTATTTTTGTGATGAAAACCCTGCTGTTCAGCCTGTCGGTGTCGCTCATTCCCATGGCCTCGGCGCTTTACGGCATTCCTGGTATCCAGGGCACCAGTGTTCGTACCAGTGCGGAAATGCGCGGGCTGGTCCGGATGTTTGCCGTCATCCTGCTGATCGAAGTGGCTTCGCTGGTCGGCAACTATTATTGACATTTTCCCCATCGTACCTTCATGAGTTCACCCCCAAATCCATCGCCGCCGCCGCCCGCCAGCCACGATCTGGGACCGGGCGCAACCG
>NZ_JABBPF010000129.1 GCF_012927415.1 Polaromonas sp.
ACCGCGTTCTTGTGCCTGGCCGGAGTCCGGGCGCGGTCGGCTTCAGGGGCAGTGGGTTGGGTTGCTGCGGTATCAGTCATCAATCAGTTCTGTCAGGTTGGGGTTCGGGCGGCGCCTTGGCGACGTTGCAAAAATGGTGAGCCGTAAATTTGCGGCGTGGGTGATATGAAATCGTGAGGGGGAAGTATCCCCTATCCGTTGCGGCAGCGGTATCAGGCGGCGGCCAGCCGGCGACTCCCTGCCTCGGCCAGCATGCTGCGAGCCAGCGCTTCGGCCACCTTGATGCCGTCCACACCGGCCGACAAAATGCCGCCGGCGTAACTTGCGCCTTCGCCGGCCGGGTACAGGCCGCGCACGTTGATGCTTTGCAGGTCTTCGCCCCGGCTCATCCTGATCGGCGACGAGGTACGCGTTTCCACGCCCGTCAGCACTGCATCATGAATGTCAAAGCCCTTGATTTTCTGGCCAAAGGCCGGAAAAGCTTCGCGCATGGCGTCAATCGCGTAGCCGGGCAGGGCGGACGACAGATCGCCTATCACCACCCCCGGCTGGTATGACGGATTGACACTGCCCAGTCCGGTCGAAGGCCGGCCGGCGACAAAGTCGCCAACCAGCTGGCCAGGCGCTTCATAGTTGCTGCCGCCCAGCACAAAGGCATGGGATTCGAGTTGGCGCTGGAGTTCGATGCCCGCCAGTGGATTGCCGGGGTAGTCGCGTGGATCAATTCCCACCACGATTCCGGCATTGGCATTGCGTTCGTTGCGCGAATACTGGCTCATCCCGTTGGTCACTACGCGGCCGGCTTCAGAGGTGGCGGCCACTACCGTTCCACCCGGGCACATGCAAAAGCTGTAGACCGAGCGGCCGTTGCTGGCGTGATGCACCAGCTTGTATTCGGCTGCGCCGAGCGCCGGGTCGCCGGCATGGCGGCCCCAGCGCGCGCGGTCGATCAGGCCCTGCGGGTGCTCGACCCGAAAGCCGATGGAAAAAGGTTTGGCCTCGATGCAGACGCCGCGCTCGTGCAGCATGGCAAAGGTGTCGCGCGCGCTGTGTCCCAGCGCCAGCACCACCTGGCTGGCAGCCAACTCCTGAGATTGGCCAGTGGCCTGGTCCAGCACCGTGAGTCCCCGGATGTGCCTGCCGCCCGAGCCGACCTCAATCGACACATCGGTCACGCGCTGCTCAAAGCGGATTTCACCGCCCAGCGCAATGATTTGCTCGCGCATGTTCTCGACCACCTTGACCAGTTTGAAAGTGCCGATGTGCGGATGCGCTTCGTACAAAATGTCGGCGGGCGCGCCGGCCTTGACGAACTCGTTCATCACCTTGCGGCCGAGGTGGCGGGGGTCCTTGATCTGGCTGTAGAGCTTGCCGTCCGAAAAAGTGCCCGCGCCGCCTTCGCCAAACTGCACGTTGGATTCTGGATTCAGCACGTTTTTGCGCCACAGGCCCCAGGTGTCTTTGGTGCGCTGGCGCACGCTTTTGCCGCGCTCCAGCACGATGGGCCGAAAGCCCATTTGCGCCAGCACCAGCGCTGCGAACATGCCGCAAGGGCCGAAGCCAACCACCACCGGACGCAGCGGCAGGCCGACGGGTGCGACGCCGACCGGGTGGTAGGCCATGTCGGGGGTAGGGAAAACATGCGGGTTGTCCGCATGTTTGCGCAACAGCGCGGCCTCCTGTTCGACGTTGGCCAGCATCACATCAACGATGTAGACCTGCATGATCACGGCCTTGCGGGCGTCAAAGCTGCGCTTGAAGACCGTGAAGCTCACTAGCTCGGCGGGCGTGATCTGGAGGGTCTGGAGAACGGCGTCTCGCAGCGCATTGTCAGCGTGGGTGAGCGGGAGTTTGAGTTCAGTCAGTCGCAGCATGGTGGTTCGGTTCACGGCTTGTGGTTATCAAGCAGATGCAGCCATTTTAAAGGTGGACGGAACCACCCGCAGAGTTAGCCGGTTCAGGCGGGAAATAAGCCTTCGACCGACAGGTAACGCTCCCCGGTGTCGTAGTTGAAGCCCAGCACGCGGGAGCCGGCCGGCAATTCCGCCAATTTTTGCGCGATGGCCGCAAGCGTGGCGCCTGAGGAAATTCCGACCAACATGCCTTCTTCGCTGGCCGAGCGCCGCGCCATTTCGCGTGCCGGTTCGGCATCGACCTGAATCACGCCGTCGAGCAGGCCGGTGTCAAGGTTTTTCGGAATGAAGCCGGCCCCAATACCCTGAATCGGATGCGGGGCAGGCTGGCCGCCCGAGATCACCGGCGAGGCCGTCGGTTCGACGGCAAAGACTTTGAGCAGTGGCCAGGCGGCTTTCAGCACCCTGGCGCACCCGGTCAGGTGGCCGCCGGTGCCGACGCCGGTGATCAGGGCGTCCAGCCCGTCAGGGAAATCAGCCAGAATTTCCTGCGCCGTGGTGCTTGCGTGGATGTCGATGTTGGCCGGATTTTCGAACTGTTGCGGCATCCACGAACCCGGCGTTTGCGCCACCAGCTCCTGGGCTCGGGCGATGGCGCCCTTCATGCCTTTTTCGCGCGGTGTCAGGTCAAAACTCGCCCCGTAGGCCAGCATCAGACGGCGGCGCTCGACCGACATGCTGTCGGGCATTACCAGCACCAGCTTGTAGCCTTTGACGGCCGCCACCATGGCCAGGCCGATGCCGGTGTTGCCCGAGGTCGGCTCGATGATGGTGCCGCCGGGGGCAAGCACGCCTGATTTTTCCGCTGCTTCGACCATTGACAGCGCAATCCGGTCCTTGATCGATCCGCCCGGGTTGGCGCGCTCGGACTTGATCCACACCTGCGCCTGGGGGCCGAACAGGCGATTGATGCGGACGTGGGGCGTGTTGCCAATGGTGGCCAGGATATTGTCGGCTTTCATGGGGTCTCCTTGTTGATTGAGGGTGGCTCAGCGCATTGTGGCGCACTGCCATAATAGGAGGGTGAAGCCTGCCAGACCGCCGCTGGTGCCATATGGGAAACCTGGCACTGGAGGAACGTCCGGACTGCACAGGACAGCGTAGGAGGTAACACCTCTCCACTGAAAGCCGCAAGGTATAAGGTGAGGATCAGAGCAACAGAGACGAGCCGATTCAGTTCGGGTGAAACGGGCAATCTCTACGCGCAGCAATACCAAATAGGCCAGCCCAGGCGGTGGCGGTTCGCCGTCATTTTCTTGACTTGTGGTTCCGCAAGTTGTGCTGGCGGGTAGGTAGCACCGAGCCGGGTGGGCGACCCCCGGCCCAGATTAATGGCGGTCACACCGCGCCAACTTGCTTTCGGGCAAAAAGGCACGGCGCACAGAATCCGGCTTATCGGCGGGCTTCACACTTTTAAATGTCGGCTGACTGAAGCCGCATCGGGCATAGCGCGAGATACGGGGTCAGCCATGGCATGAGCGACCGCTCTGGCTGCCCTGCACCGGCCGCGCGAGGTGCCAGAGCGCTCACACGAAGTGCGTTTGACGATGTCATTTTGACGCAGTAGCTGCCGGGGCTGGTGCAACGGCGCTGGCTGCGCCAGGCGCGGAGCCAAAATACTTCGTATAAATCTGCGTGTAGGTACCGTCGGCCTTGATGTCGGCCACACCCCTGTTGATTTTTTCGAGCAGCTCGGTATTGCCTTTTTTCACTGCAATGCCGTATTGCTCGGACGAAAAACTACTGTCGCTGACGGTCTTGAACTTCGAATCCGGGTTGTTGTTGACATAGTGCACCACCACGCCGTTGTCAGCCACCACGGCATCAACGCCGCCACCTTCGAGTTCCTTCAGCGCCAGCGGCGTGGACTCAAAGCGCTTGATGTTCGCGCTGTCCTTGCCTTGCAGCTTGGCGATTATTTCGTCGCCGGTCGTGCCATTCTGCACGCCAACCTTGAGTTTTTTCAGGTCGGTGAACCGGGAGATTTTCGAGTCCTTTTTCACGGCAATCAGCTGCTGCGCGTCGAAATAGGGAATTGAAAAGTCCAGCGTCTGCTTGCGTTCCGGCGTGATCGTGATGGCCGACACCAGCAGATCGCGATCGCCTTGCGCCACCGAGTTGAAGATGCCTTCCCAGGGTGTATTCAAAAACTTCACTTCAATGCCGGCTTTCTGGGCGACGGCCTTGACCACCTCAATGTCAAAGCCGACGATTTCGCCTTTTTCGTTTTGTGACTCGAAAGGCGCATAAGCCGCGTCGGTGCCAACCACATACATCCTGGCGGCGGGCGCGGGAGCCGAAACGGCCGGTGCAGCCACCGGTGCGCTGGCGCCGGGTGCCGCGGGCGCCTGCTTGCCGCAAGCCGCCACTACCAAACCGACCAACAAGGCGCTGGCGGCATGAAGAAAATTTCGTGTTGTTATTGCAGGCATAAAGAAACTCCTGAAGGATTAATGAAACGCGGCTGAGACCCGCTGGCGAGCCAGGGTTACGCGCAACGAAGCAAAAAAGTATAAGCCCGGGTCAATTGCCGGCCTGTCCCGGTTTCCCCGGTTTGAATGGATTACCTGATTACCCGCCGGGCGAAAGCTGCCGCAATGCCCTGATCCGGTCAACATGGGCCTGCAGCGAGCGCAGGGCGATCGGCCAGATGCGCGGGTCGGTGTCGTCATAAGCCAGCGCCACCCAGTCGTTCATCGTGCCATCGGGCCTGTCTTTCATTGCCGCCAGCACCTTGGCCTCTCGTTTCAGGCGGTGCGCCCTGAGTTGGGCAATCGCTTGCCTCGCCGCTTCAAGCACGTGGCCATGGGCTGGCAGGATAAAGTCGATTCCATGCGCGTCGCAGGCCCCGCTGAGCCGGTCCAGAGAGTCGAGATAGGCCGTCATCTCGCCGTCGGGCGGGTTGATGATGGTGGTGCTGCCGTTGAGGATGTGGTCGCCCGAAAACAGCAGGCCGTCTTCCAGCAGCACCAGGCATACATGATTGGCCGCATGGCCCGGGGTGAAAACAACCTCCAGCGTGTGCTGTTCCCCGTTCCGCGAAAGCGCGAGTTGCTCTTTGTCGGATAGTGTGCGGTCCGGTACGAAGCGGGAGTCGGCGCGCGCGCTGGCGCCCGATGGCAGGCCAAGAATCGGCGGTCGATGGCCGCAGAGTGCCTGCAGGGGCCAGGCGCCCGGTGAGTGGTCGGGGTGCGAATGGGTGCACACAATCGCCTCGATGCGGCCGCCCGTCGCTGCGTGCAGCCGCTGGATGTGCGCTTCATCGTTCGGCCCCGGGTCGATCACGATGTAGCCAGTGTCCTGTGTGCCCACGATGTAGCTGTTGGTGCCCGGACCGGTCATGAGGCCGGAGTTGGGCGCGGTCAGTCGCCTGACATTTTTAAGCAGCGCCACGGGTTTTTCGGATTGCCAGTCGAGCGTGTGGACGATCTGCCCGTCGGGGCTGGTAAGCGCAAGTTCGCCGTAGGGCGAGTCGTGCTCCATGTAGCGCGCATCCTGGCCGTCCAGCAGGCCGGCGCGCGGACACGATATCCACAGCGGCTTGCCGCTGGCGCAGGCGGTGAGCACCGCATCCACGCTGGCGTAATGCTGCAGCCGCTCCAGTGTGCGGACAGTCGGAAAAATCATGAAGAAGGTGCCCGCCTGGTGTCGCGCCAGCGCGTCGCTTGGGCGCACCCAGATCGGCTCAAACTGCTCGGCTTCATCGGCCACGGGCGTTTGGCCTTCGGGCATGCGGGCGACCAGAAACGGCACGTCAAAGCGGCGCGGCAGGTCGCGGTCAGTGACCCATTGGGCGAGTGCAAACACTTCCGCGCCGGCCAGTGTGAGGCCACGCGTCTGGCACTGCGCCGCAAACGGGGCCTTGCGATCCAGCGCCGCGATGTCCTCGGTCGTGGCATGGCTGCCGTCGGCATGACGCGCCAACAGCACGCCAAGTTCCTCAAAGCTCTCGCGCATCGCGGCAACGGCCTGGGTAAGCTGCAAATCGGTTTGACCGGGCCGGCGCGTCGATTGGACATGGGTGGCTGCGTCCGCCGCGTCAATGCCGCCGCCCGGAAAGACATAGGCGCCCGGCGCAAAGCTGGCCGACGTGGAGCGCCTGGTCATCAGCACTTCAATGCCCTGCGCCGCGTCGCGCAGCAGCAGCACGTTGGCGGCGGCGCGGGTTGCGGTTCGCGTTGGGGGTAGAGGAGTTGGGTGGGTCTGACCATGGGGAATTATGGCTTCGACTGGCGGCTTTTACCGGCGTCGGCCGGCGCCGGCAAGAAAAACCTCGATGCTATTATTTAAATAGCATGCGATAGCGGTATCAATTGGACGAGAGCCTTTAATTCTGTAAATTAATGGTTTCAGGCAACAACTTGCGCCAGCGCGCCAGCCGTGCTTATGGGCAGCGCGGATAATCCGCTCATGCGAATCAGATTTACCAAAATGCAAGGAGCGGGCAACGATTTCGTCATGCTTGACGAAACCCGCGGACGGCTGGGCTTGAGCACTTCGCAGTACCGTTTTCTGGCTGACCGGCACTTTGGCGTGGGCGCCGACCAGATCCTTTCGGTGCGGCCTTCACCCGCGTCAGGCATAGATTTTGAATATGTTATCCACAACGCCGACGGTGGCGAAGTCGAGCAGTGTGGCAATGGCGCGCGCTGTTTTGTACGCTTCGTGCGCGAGCAGGGGCTGACGGCCAAGGACGCAGTGAAGGTCAAGACCCTGGGTGGCGTGATCGAGCCGCGCATGCAGGCCGACGGCCGTGTGACGGTCAACATGGGCGCGCCGGTGTTTGACTTACCGCTGGTGCCGTTTGACGCCACCGGGTTGATACCCAAAACCTTTGGTTTATGGCAGAAATGGCCTCTTGTCCTTGCAGAATCGACACAGCTTGCTCCGGTTTTTGTAGCAGTTTTGTCGATGGGGAACCCCCATGCGGTGCAACTGGTGGACGCTATTGACGGCGCGCCGGTGCTGCAGACGGGCCCGCTGATCGAGCACCACGCGTGTTTTCCAAATCGCGTCAACGCCGGTTTCATGCAGATCGTCTCACGCCATCAGATCCGTCTGCGGGTGTACGAGCGCGGTGCCGGCGAAACGCTGGCCTGCGGCACCGGCGCTTGCGCGGCGGTGGTCGCGGGGATACGGCTCGGCCTGCTGGACAGCCGGGTCGATGTGCAGATGCGCGGCGGCCAGCTCACCATCGAATGGACCGGTGAGCTGGATGCGCCGGTCATGATGACCGGGCCCGCCACCACCGTGTTTGAATCGGAGATCGAAATCCCCGAATAATGCCGCCACGCTCCCACCGGGTGTGGTCAGCGGCCCCCGTGGAGCCGTTGCGCCTGCGGCCTGACAAAGCCGGTTCCGCGCCCCGCCGGAGTGAAGAACAAGCCTGTCGCTGCGGCTTCATTCGCCTGAACTTCTAAAACCCTAGACAATGCCGATATGAACCCAACTGAACATCCCATCACCGAAGATGACATCGCCAACTTCCTGGCCAATACGCCGGACTTTTTCGAGCGCCATGCCGAGCTGCTCGCCACGGTGCAGCTGTCCAGTGGCCATGGTGCTCGCGCGGTCAGCCTGCAGGAGCGGCAGGCCGGCATGCTGCGCGAGAAGATCAAGGGCCTGGAAACGCGGGTAGTCGACATGATCCGCCACGGCCAGGACAACGAGGTAATTGCCGGCAAGATGAAGTCATGGACGCGCAAGCTGCTGCAGACGGCGCAGGCGCGCGACCTGCCTGGCGCCGTGGTGCACGGTATCACCAGCGAGTTTCAGATCCCGCAAGCCGCCATCAAAGTCTGGAACGTGAACGGCATCTTCTCCGATGAAAGCTTTGTCATGGGCGTCAGCAGCGATGTGCAGACTTTCGCGTCCTCATTGGCGGCCCCCTATTGCGGCGTCAATTCAGGCTTCGAGGCGGTGAGCTGGCTGCCCGAGCCCGCGCTGGCCATGTCGGTGGCGCTGATTCCCCTGCGCGCAGATGTGGCCAGCCCGGTGGCCGGTTTGCTGGTGCTGGCGTCGCCCGATGCCGGGCGTTTTGACAGCAACATGGGGGCCGATTTTGTTGAAAGCCACGGCGACCAGGCCGG
>NZ_JABBPF010000130.1 GCF_012927415.1 Polaromonas sp.
GATCAATCCGGCAACGCAAACGGTAATCCGGCTGTTGCGGGAGGCTCTTGTCCGAACACAGCCCTTGTCAGCAACTTTTCAATCGTTGCGGGTGGCGGGGGTGCAGGAGGTGCGGGCGCGCCAGGCGACCCGTCGAATACGGCCAATGGCGGGCAGCCCGGCAGCAATGGCTCGGTAGTCATCACCCCCCTTTCACCTGCGCTGGGGCTGGTCAAATCGGCTCCTGTTCCGGCGTTGCAGGTCGGCCAGAACAGCAGCTACGTCCTGACGCTGACCAACAGCGCCACAACGCCCGCATTCACCGCCACGATCCGGGACCAGTTGCCGGCAAACCTGAGCTACGTGAGCGGCGTCGGAAGCAACTGGAGCTGCAGCAACACAGGCGGCCTGGTGAGCTGTAACTTCACCGGCGGCACCATTGCTGCCAGCGGCGGGACCACCACCGTGACCATCACGGTAACCCCCACCAGCACGGCGAGTGCAACCAACTTCGCTGCGGTGGACCCAACCGGAGGCCCGACGCCACCGACGCCGACCACCTGTACTGCACAAAACGCCCCGAGCGCCGGTTGCGCGGCACCGGTGACCAGCAATGTTGGCCGGGCGGTCGGCGGCACGGTCTATAACGATAGCAACCACAATGGCAATCTTGACGCAGGCGAGTCTGGCCCCGGGGTGGCCACTCTTTTTGTAAAGCTTGCACCGTCCTCGGGCGGCGGTTGCTCGGGTCCGGCTATTGCGGCGGCGGCAGTCGATTCTGCGACTGGCGCTTACAGCCTGCCCAATGTGGCGGTCGGCAGTTACTGCCTGATTCTGGACAACAACGCCACCCTGGCTGACGTGACTGCCGGGTTGCCGGCAGGTCGCATCGGTACGCAGAACCCTTCCGGGGTGATTCAGATCACTGTCGCTGGTGTGCCTGTCCCACCGCAAAATTTCGGTCTGTACAACGGCTCGATACTTGCAGGTACGGTGTTTGCCGACACCGGCGTGGGCTCTGGCACTCCCAACAACGGCATCAAGGACGGCGGCGAAGTCGGGCTGGCCGGCGTCACGGTCAACGCCCAGCAGGGCGGCAGCGTGCTGGCCAGCACCAGCACCGCAGGCGATGGCAGCTATATCTTGTGGTTGACCGCCAGTGTTGCCGGCGCAGTCAGCATCACGCCGACCGCGCCCAGCGTTTTCCTGGCGACGGGTGGCTCTGCCGGCACCACGGCGGGCAGTTACGCCAGACCTAGCGTCAGCTACACACCGGTGGCAGGGCAGATTTATACCGGCGTGAATTTCGGGCTGGTGCCGCCCAACACCCTCGCGCCCAACGGCGCGCAAACCGCCTCGCCCGGCACCAGCGTGGTGTATGCCCACAACTTTCAGGCCGGCAGCGGCGGGCAAGTGAGCTTCAGTCTGGGCAACGCAGCGAGCCCTGCCAGCCCGGCCTGGAGCCAGGTGCTTTACCTGGACAGCAACTGCAACGGCGTGATCGACGTGAGCGAAGTCGCCATCAGCGCCCCTTTGAGCGTTAGCGCAGGACAAAGCCTGTGCCTTATTGTCAAACAGTTCGTTCCGGCGGGCGCACCCGTCGGCGGGCAAAATATCGTCACCCTCAGTGCCGCTTTCAGCTACACCAACGCCCCCGCGCCCGCGCTGGCCAGCAACCAGACTGCCACCGACATCACCAGCGTCAGCCAGCCCGGCGGTCTGACGCTGGGCAAGTTGGTCAGCAACGTCACGCAAGGCGGCGCGGCCGCGCTGTCGGTCAACGCCAAAGCGGCCGATACCCTGCAGTACACGCTGACGGCAGTCAACAATGGCAGCCAGTCCATATCGGCCGTGGTGATCAGCGACGCCACCCCGGCCTACACCACCTACCTGTCGGCGGCCTGCTCGGGCCCCTTGCCCGCCGGCATGACGGCCTGCAGTGTCAGCACCCAACCGGCTGCAAGCGCGCAAGGCGGCTTGCAGTGGAGTTTTACCGGCTCGCTCACCCCGGGCGCGCAGCTCAAGGTCACTTATCTTGTCAAGGTCGATCAGTAGGGCGCTCGGCGCAGCGGCTGCATCAAACCTTCAGGTGCAGCGCCTGCGCGGCCGCTGACAAACTTTCCTGCTGCCGGCGTAGCAGATAAATCTTGCGCGTCAGCTTGGCAAGCGCCAGAGCACGCGTCAGCAGACCCGGGCGATCGAGGTGAAATAGCGTCAGCGCGGGGCCACGCTGATGCCCAGGCCGGCCTCGGCCCTGCCCATGACGGTTGCCAGCTGGTCAACTTCCAGCAGTGTGTTGGTTTGCAGCGGATGCAGCGCGGCATCAAGCGCCTGGCGCACGCTGCTGTTGCGTGACGGGTGCACAAAGGGGTAGTGCAGGCGCCTTTTCGGCGTCCATGCCGTTTCGGTCGCCAGCGGGTGGTCCCTGCGACAGGCTGGTAAAACGGGTCAGTGAACAGCAACTCAGTGCTCTGCCCCGCGTCGCTGGCGCGGGCTGAGGCCAGGGCAAAGTCGGCCTTGCCGCTGCGCACCAGGGCGCGGCAGGGGTCGGACAACATGTAGCTAAGCTTCAGCTCTATGCCGGGCCACGATTACTTGAACCCGGCAAAAATCGCCGGCAGCCGGCGCCTGGGCAGCGAGGGCAGGGCAGCAACATGTGCGCGGCCTTTCCTGCGTTCGACATGATCGCCCGGCTCGCTGACCGCCACCACGAAATCACCCAGCAGTTGACGCGCCGACGGCTCGAACAGCCGGGTGTTGAGCGCCTGCTCGCGTGTGCAAATCAGCGCATTGAAGGCAGGCTGCGACAAATGGCAGGCGCTTGCCGCCTTGGTGAAGCGGTGCTGGTCTGTCAGCGCCCGGAAGGCGCGCAGCTGCCGGGGGAACAGATTGGGGCTTGCCAATTGACTTGGCTTTCAAATAAATTGATTCAAATTTTTGATTTTGCAAATGAGAGAGGCCGGCGAAAAGTTCAGTCGGCTTACTTTTTTTAATCCGTATGACTGCATGACAACTGTTTCCACATTTCCCCTGTCGATCGGTTGTGCCGCTGGTTTTCCAGGTGACCGCGTTGACGCCGCCGGGCCGGTGGTGGACAGCCTGATCGCCCGCTGCGCGGCCCACCCGGGGCAGCGCGCCTCCCTGATTTTCGAGACGCTGGCCGAGCGCACCCTGGCACTGGCCCAGTTGCTCCTCCGCGCCGATCCGCAGCCTGGCTTCGAGTTCTTGCTCGACGACCTGCTGCGGCTCGGTCGCGGCCCAGATCATGGTCGTCAACCCCGGCTTGCCGGTGAAGGACGTGAATGAATTCATTGCGCTGGCCAAGTGCAGACCCGGCAAGCTGTCCTTTGGCAGTGGCAGTTCTTCCAGCCGGGTGGCGGGCGAGATGTTCAAGCAGCTCACCGGCACCTACATCCTCAATACCCCCTACAAAAGCAACCCGCCAGCAGTCACGGACTTGCTGGGCGGGCAGATCGACAGGATGATCACCGACCTGGCCACGGGTATGCCGCAGGTGAAGGCCGCCTACAGTAGCGACGCGGCCGGCTTTTACCAGTCCACCGGCACTGAAATCTTTACCAACAAGCCGGGTGGCGCTGGGCAAGTTCCAGGCCGCAGAGTCCCTCAATGGGGGGGCCGCATCATCGAGGCGGCGGGCATCACGCCCGCATAACGCGCCGCCCGAGCGGGTCCTGCCGCACCATGGTGCTATTCCTGGTGATATTGATAAAGTAGCACTAAATAGCGGTATTCATTGGAGGTAGCGCTCAAAACATGCCTGACATGGTTGCCAGGCGGGGGGGCTGGGCGTCACAGCATCTCGTCGGGGGCCAAGGGCCCGATCAGCTTGAGCAGCAGCCTTAAGCCGACACCTGCATCCGGTTCGGTGCTTGCATTCTTCAGCCTTGAACCCTGCGGCGCGCGCCAGAGCAGTTTGCCGTCCGTCAGTTCGACCTGGTAGGCCGCAGTCGCCAATGCGGGTTCGATCATGCGCGTCGCCTCCAGCGACAAGGGGCGGCTCCGGATGACGATGGCAACCTCGCTGTTTTGCAGTTTTGAGCGCAGATCGAGGTTCATGGAGCCCACTACCAGCAGGCGCTGGTCCACCACCACCACTTTGGCGTGCAGGCTTGCGCGCGAGCCGCCGGTCGAGCCGCCGGTCGAGCCGAAACCCTTGAGCGTTCCCTCCTGTTCGGCGCGCATTTCGTAGAGTTCGATACCCATGGCCAGCAGGGCTTCGCGGTAGCGGGCATAACCCACATGGGCAGCGGCGGCGTCGTTGGAGGCCAGTGAGTTGGTCAGCACGCGCACCCGCACGCCACGCCGCCGCAGGTCTGCAAACTGGCTCATCATGAGCTTGCCGGGCACAAAGTATGGCGAAACGATGAGTAATTCCGTTTTGGCCTGCGACATCAGTTGCAGCAAGCCGTCGACGGTGGTGTCCTGCGCTTCATTCACGTCGTCCGCGTCGGCAGCAATCTTTGACGGTTTGTCCACCAGCATGACGGAGGGCGCCCATACCCAGTTCAGCAGGCTCAGGTCGGTGGAGTCGGGCAAGGCCGGCAGGGTCGTCGAGACACCACCCGGTGAGGTGGCAATGCGCTCGTTGCCCTTCGGGTTGGCTGCGGCGGATAGCGGCAGTGATCGGTCGGGGAGCGCGGCGCCATCTCCGGGTTTGCCGGGGTCGGGGTTCGTCGTTGGATCCGGCCGCCTGAGCAAGACAATTTCCTCCTTTGTCATCAGCGCCTGCACCGGATAGGCCAGCGGGTTGTTCCAATACTGGTCAAAGCTGTGCGACAAATCACGCACGATGCGTCCGGCCGCCAGTACGTCGATGTCGATAAAGTTGGTCCCTTCGCTTTGGCCAAAGTAGGTTTCGCCCAGGTTGCGCCCTCCGGTGATGGCCACGGCGTTGTCAGCCACGAGTATCTTGTTGTGCATGCGCCGCTGCATGCGGGCCACGTCCTTGAGATTGCTCAAAATGCGCAGAAACATCGATCCGCGACCGCCGGGCAGGGGGTTGAACAGGCGCAACTCGATATTTTTTTCAAAGGCCAGTTTGAGTACCTGGGCATTTTTACCCGAGGTGTTGAAGTCATCCAGCAGGATGCGGATGCGCACGCCGCGAGCAGCGGCCTCGCGCAGTGCGTCAAACAGGCGCTCGGTGGTGTCGTCCGCAAAAATTGCGTAGTACTGGATATCCAGCGTTTTCTCAGCCGCCTTGATCAGTGTCATGCGGCTGGTGAAGGCTAGTTCGGCATTACCCACCAGCGCAAAGGCGGAATCATTATGCGTGTCCGCCTTGGTCGCCCGCGCCTGAAAAATCCGCCCCAGCCGGGTCCCGGATGGATTGTCCAGTGCGCTGGAAACCGGTCTTGCGACATCGCTGGGCAATGAAGCACAGCCGCTGGTCCAGAAGCAGAAAAACAGCAAGAAAAGCCAGCGGGAGATGTCTGCGCGGCGTCTGGCTGGCGCGGCAGGAAGAAGAGGGAGCAAAGAGGCGTGCGGCAGGGCGGGGGTTTGCATGATGGAGACGACTTTAGCCCAAGAGGGGGGTCGCCCCGCCGCTTTTTTATGTCGGCGGCCGGTTCGACCATGCCGCCTGAAGGCCGGCGCCTGCGTCAGGCTGACAGGGTTTCCCAACGCTGCAGGGCTTCCATCAGTTCTTCCTCGATTTTGCTATTGCGCGCAGTCAGTTCGGCCGCCCGTTTGGCGTTGCTGGTGTAGAGCGAGCCATCGTAAAGCTCCTGCGCAATGGCCTTTTGCTGCGATTCGAGTTGCTGGATCACTGCCGGCAATCCTTCCAGCTCGCGCTGCTCTTTGTAGCTTAGCTTCTTTTTTAATAGCTGCTCGCGACCGTCCTTGCTGGACCCTACGCTGTTTTTTCCGGGATTCCTGGCAGGTGAAGCGGGCACAGGGATTTTGGTATTGCCGGCGAGTTGCGCGGCCCGTTTTGACTGCGTAAGCCAGTCGGTCACACCGCCTTCGTATTCGCGCCAGAAGCCAGGGTTCTCCGGCGTGCCTTCATAGGCGATTGTGCTGGTCACCACGTTGTCCAGGAAGCGCCGGTCATGGCTGACCAGAAACACCGTGCCTTCGTAGTTTTGCAGCAGGTCTTCGAGCAATTCCAGCGTGTCGATGTCCAGGTCGTTGGTTGGCTCGTCGAGCACCAGCACGTTCGCGGGCCGTGCGAACAGGCGAGCCAGCAGCAGGCGGTTGCGCTCGCCGCCCGACAGCGTGCGTACCGGCGAGTTGGCGCGGGAGGGAGAGAACAAAAAGTCGGTCAGGTAGCTCTTGACGTGTTTCTTTTGGCCATTGATCTCAACCCATTCACTGCCCGGGCTGATGAAGTCTTCAAGTGTCGCGTCAAGGTCCAGAGAGTCGCGCATCTGGTCAAAATATGCCACTTGCAGATTCGAGCCCAGACGGATCTTGCCGGGGGGCGTCGTCACGTCAGGCTGCAATTCGCCCAAAATAAGCTTGAGCAGCGTTGTTTTGCCCGCGCCGTTGGGGCCGAGCAGGCCGACCTTGTCGCCGCGCAGCAGTGTGGCGCTGAAGTGATTGACGATAATTTTTTCAAGGCCCGGATGGCCAAAGCATTTCGACACTTCGGTAAGTTCAGCCACGATCTTGCCGCTTTTGTCGCCGCTGGAAACATCAAGATTGACCCTGCCCACCGCATCGCGACGCGCCGCGCGGTTGTCGCGCAAGGCTTCCAGCCGCCCGATGCGGGCCGTGCTGCGGGTACGGCGCGCCTCCACGCCTTTGCGAATCCAAACCTCTTCCTGCGCCAGCAGTTTGTCGGCCTTGGCAAAGATGACAGCTTCCTGCGCCATCTGGTCTTCCTTCTGGATCAGGTACTGGGCAAAATTACCCGGGTAGCTGCGCAGCTTGCCGCGGTCGAGTTCCACGATGACCGTGGCCACCTGGTCCAGAAAGGCCCGGTCATGGGTAATCGCGATGATGCTGCCGTTGAAATTGATCAGCAACTCTTCCAGCCAGGCGATCGAATCGAGGTCCAGGTGATTGGTCGGCTCGTCGAGCAGCAGCACGTCGGGCTTGGCAACCAGCGCTTGTGCCAGCGCGACCCGTTTTTTGGTACCGCCCGAGAGGGAACCGACGATAGCGTCCTTATCCAAGTGCAGGCGGTGGAGCGTTTCTTCAACGCGTTGCTCCCAGGTCCAGCCGTCAAGCGCTTCGATTTCGGACTGCAGGGCGTCCAGATCGGTATCCTCGTCGGCCGCCAGATATTGCTCGACAATGTGCTTTGTCCTTGCAAGTCCGGCACTGGCAGCGACGAAGACAGTAGCATGCGGGTCGAGGCTCGGTTCCTGCGGCACATAAGCAATGCGCAGGTTCTGCTGCAGTTGCAAAGTACCGTCATCAGGTTTTTCCAGTCCGGCAAGGATCTTGAGTAGCGACGACTTGCCTGTGCCATTGCGGCCAATCAGGCCAATTCGCTGGTTGTTTTCAAGGGAAAAATCTGCGTGATCCAGCAGAGCGACGTGCCCAAAAGCGAGTTGGGCGTCGAGGAGGGTAATGAGTGCCATATAAAGAGCGATTATCCGGGCGCTGGAGTGGGGCGATGACTTTTTGGTGTTTAAGTCCACTTCGGGCGCTTGATAGTCGCAGGGTCGGTCGCAGCCGTTGGTGGTGGCCGGTTGAGCCGGGCTGGGCGAACAGGGCTAAGTGACCACACTCTACGGGGTTGCACTGCCTTCTCGAATAATGAAGAGCCTTCAAGCGCTGGCAACTCCTGGCCGAAGATCTATCGTTTTTTCTCCAGGATGCTGGTAGCGGGCTCACAAACGGTGCTATGATTTGCGGCTCTGCTGAAGACAATGCAGCTCATCCGCAAGGCGAGCGACGAGTCGGAAAGCAAAAAAAGTCAAATGA
>NZ_JABBPF010000219.1 GCF_012927415.1 Polaromonas sp.
GTTGCTATTAAATAAATAGCTACTGGTGCCGGTAAATGTTGGACATGAGGCCTTTTTTCCTCAAAAACCGGCAAACGGCACCGCCGGGTGCCGTTTCCATTTCCGTTTGCTTATGCCCGTCATCCCGATACAGGCCTGGACCGGCACGCCCTAAACCGGGCTTTCCGGATTAGGGATGCCGTCAATCGGGCACTCTTCGGTTCCGACCATCGGGCGCGTGATGGCTTTGACCGCCTGCCGGGCACCCTCGGGATCGTTGACCCAGTTTTTGTAAAAGTCAAACGGACATGCGGCCACCCCATGCGTGCCTTCGCCCGAGTTGATCAGGCCCGTGTAGCCCCGGTGCAGCAGTTTGAAAAGGTGATTTTCTGACTGGCTGTTCTTGCGGAAATCACGAATCAGGCTCTTGGAAAGCGCCGCGTACTGCACGCCGTTCTCCTCTTCGCCGCATTCGCCCAGCGTGCGGCCGTCAAACCCGATGATGGCGCTGTGACCGAAGTAGCTGTAAACGCCATCCCAGCCGGCGGCGTTCGCCACTGCGACATAGGTGTTGTTGGCCCAGGCCATCGCTTTGGACATCATCACCTGCTGTTCCTTGGCCGGGTACATGTAGCCCTGGCACCGAATGATGAGTTCGGCACCCTTCATGGCGCAGTCGCGCCAGATTTCGGGGTAGTTTCCGTCGTCGCAGATGATGAGGCTGATTTTTAAACCCTTGGGGCCATCCGACACATAGGTGGTGTCGCCCGGATACCAGCCTTCGATCGGCGTCCACGGCATGATCTTGCGGTATTTCTGAACGATCTCGCCCCGGTCGTTCATGAGGATCAGGGTGTTGTAGGGCACTTTGTGAGGATGCGCCTCATGCCGTTCGCCGGTGAGCGAGAACACGCCCCACACTTTGGCCTTGCGACAGGCTTCGGCAAAAATCGCCGTCTCTTCGCCCGGTACCGTGGCGGCGGTGTCAAACATTTCCCCCGCGTCATACATGATGCCGTGGGTGCTGTACTCGGGGAAGATTGCCAGGTCCAGGCCCGGCAGGCCGGTCTTCATGCCGACCAGCATTTCGGCAATCTTGCGGGCGTTGTCCAGCACTTCGCCCCGGCTGTGCAGACGCGGCATTTTATAGTTGACGACAGCAACGCCGACCGTGTCCTTGCTGCTCGATATATCTCCGTGATGCATGGTGGGTTTCCTCGGGTTTCAGTGGCTGATCATCCAGGGCCGTTTGCTTGGAAAGGCCTTGGCTCCGTTGGGGGCCGTCACGGTGGTGCTGCGGCGCGTTGCCGTGCTGCAGCAGCCGCAACCGGCCGGATGACGCATGCGGCCGTAGTTTCCGTCTGTGTCGCGTGATGAGCGTGGCGCGTGTTGCGCTCGTTCGTTGGTTTCATGGGCGCGGCGCTGTTCCGGCGACGTACACGCCAGACGTGGAGCGCTGGCGAACACGCGCGGCGCGCCAGTGCCGCAGGCGGGGCAGGTGCAAGGCTCGTTGCGATGCGCCAGAGTGCGAAAGGCGTCAAACCCGCCGCAGTCGGGGCAGGCATAGTCGTAGGTGGGCATGGCAGTGCTTCGATGTTTTGCTGTTGTTTATTTGTCTTGCGACAAGGGCATGTCGATGCTGCCGTCGAGCATCCTGATGGGTCCGGCAGCCGTCGGGTTGATGTCGAAATCAAAGATCTCGGTCGGCAGCCACAAGGTGGCGCAGGCGTTGGGAACATCCACCACGCCGCTGATGTGGCCCTGCACCGGTGCCGTGCCGAGAATCGAATAGGCCTGCGCACCGCTGTAGCCAAATTTCTTGAGGTACTCAATCGCGTTCAGGCAGGCCTGCCGGTAGGCCACCGTCACATCCAGGAAGTGCTGCTTGCCCGCTTCATCGACGGAGATGCCTTCAAAGATCAGATAGTCCTTGTAGTTGGGCGTGATCGGGCTGGGCTTGAAGATCGGGTTTTTGATGCCGTATTTGGCCATGCCGCCCTTGATCAGGCTGACCTTCATGTGCACCCATCCGGCCATCTCAATCGCACCGCAAAAGGTGATCTCGCCATCGCCCTGGCTGAAGTGCAGATCTCCCACCGACAGTCCGGCACCGGCGACATAGACCGGAAAGTAGACCTTGGAGCCGCGCGACAAATCCTTGATGTCGCAGTTGCCGCCGTGCTCCCGGGGCGGCACGGTGCGAGCACCTTCGGCTGCTGCCCTGGCTTTGGCCTCACCACCGAGTTTGCCCATGTGCGCGGTGGCCGACGAAGGCGGTATGGCCAAGGGAGGCACACGGTCAGGATCGGTGGCAATCAGCTCGGCCTCGCGCGCGTTCCAGGTATCGAGCATCTTCTGGTCTGGCAGGCAGCCAATCAGGCCGGGGTGAATCAGGCCGGCGAAATTCACGCCGGGAATGTGGCGGCTGTTGGTGAACATGCCGTGAAAATCCCAGATCGACTTTTGCGCCAGCGGAAAGTGCTCGTCCAGAAAACCACCGCCGTTTTTCTTGGAAAAGAAACCGGTGAAGCCCCAAAGGCGGGCGTCGCGCGCGCCGATGTCGAGCAGGTCCACCACCAGCAGATCGCCGGGCTCGGCTCCCTTGACACCAATAGGCCCCGACAGAAAATGCACGGTGGTCAGGTCGACATCGCGCACGTCATCGGCGCTGTCGTTGTTCTTGATGGCGCCGCCGGTCCAGTCGTAGGTTTCCAGCTTGAACTCGGCACCGGGTTCCACCCAGACGGCCATCGGGATGTCCGGGTGCCAGCGGTTGTGCACCAGCGGGTTGTCGTAGGGGGACTGGTTCAGGTCAACTTTTATCAATGTATCGGCCATGGTGTGCTCCTTGTGTACGGGGGTTTCGGGGATCAAATGGAATCGGGTCGAATCAGACGGACAAATAGGCCTTGATGTGCTGCTCATCGGTGTCAGCGCGCGCGGTCTCATGCACCAGGCGGCCCCCTTCAATCACGAACAGTCGGTCAGCCACATCCATGGCAAACGACAGCACCTGCTCGGACACGATGATGGTGATCTGGCGCAGCTTGCGAATCTCGTTCAGGGCCTTGGCGATGTCCTTGATGATGGAAGGCTGTATGCCCTCGGTGGGCTCGTCAAGCAGCAGCACCTTGGGGTTTGTCACCAGCGCCCGGGCAATGGCCAGCTGCTGCTGCTGTCCTCCCGAGAGGTTGCCGCCTTTCCTGCGGCGCATGTCCCACAGCACCGGAAACAGCGCGTAGATGTCGTCGGGAATGCGCTTGTTGCTGGCGTTTTCCAGGCCGGTCTGAATGTTTTCTTCCACGGTCAGCGTCGGGAAAATCATCCGCCCCTGCGGCACGTAGGCAATGCCCTTGGCCACGCGCCGAAAGCTCTCGTCTTTCGACACATCCTGCCCGGCCACGGTCACCTGACCACTCTTGAGCGGCAAGATGCCCATCAGGCTTTTGAACAGCGTGGTCTTGCCCATGCCGTTGCGCCCCATGATGGCAACCGTTTCGTTGACACGCCCTTCAAAAGAGATGCCGTGCAGCGCTTCGCTCTGGCCATAGGCAACGAACACATCCTTGACTTGCAACATGACGGAATCCTTTTTCAAACAACAATGGCGATGACGGGATCAATGGCCGAGATATACGTCAATGACCCTGGAGTCGGCCTGTACCTGTTCCATCGGGCCCTCGGCAAGAATCTTTCCCTGGTGCATGACGGTGACCTTGTGCGCGATGCGCCTGACAAACTCCATGTCGTGCTCGATCACAATCACCGCACGGTTTTTACAGATACGCAGAAGCAGTTCGGCGGTGAGTTCACGCTCGCGCGCGCTCATGCCGGCGATGGGCTCGTCGAGCATCAGCAGTTCGGGCTCCTGCATCAGCAGCATGCCGATTTCCAGCCACTGTTTCTGCCCATGGGACAGCAAGCCGGCTTCGATATCCAGCTTGTCGATCAGGCCAACGTCCTGCGCCACCGCCCGGACCCGCGCTCTCACCTCATCCGTGCACTTGAACGCAAGCGCGCCAAACACCGAACGACCCGCGGGAAACGAAACCTCCAGGTTCTGGAAAACGGACAGGTTTTCGTAGATGGACGGCGTCTGGAACTTGCGACCAATGCCCAGGCGGACGCGCTGGTGCTCGGCCATGCGGGTGAGTTCGGTGTTTTTGAACTTGATGCTGCCGCCACTGGCCCGGGTCTTGCCGCAGATCAGGTCGAGCAGGGTCGTCTTGCCGGCGCCGTTTGGCCCGATGATGACGCGCAACTCGTTGCGATCGATGTAGAGGGTCAGCGCGTCAATGGCCTTGAAGCCGTCAAACGAGACAGTCAGGTCTTCGACCGCGAGTGCAAAGTCCGTGTTGCTCATGCTGTATTTCCTTTGAACTCAGACGCTCTGGGTGCCGACGCCGTCGGTCAGCACCGGCTGGGGTCCGGAAACCCCCTGCACCGGTGTCGCTCGGGCGGGCAGCTCATCGAGCGGTTTGACGGCGGCAACCCGTGAGGCCTCGCGGCGAGCCTTCCACCAGGGTTTGATATGGCTTTCCCAAAGCCCGGCCAGGCCCATCGGAAAAGCCATGGTGACACCAATAAAAAGTGCCGCCATCAGAAACAGCCACATGTCCGGAAAACTCTCAGAGAAATAGGTCTTGCCTGCGTTGACCAGCAAGGTGCCGTACACCGCCCCCACCAGACTCATGCGGCCGCCGACCGCCGCATAAATCACCATCTCGATCGACGGCACAATGCCGACAAAGCTGGGCGACATGAAGCCCACTTGCAGGGAAAACAGGGCGCCGCCTATGCCCGACAGCGCAGCGGCCAGACAGAAGGCGAATACCTTGAAGCTGGCCACGTCATAACCCGAGAAGCGCACGCGGTCTTCCTTGTCGCGCATGGCCAGCAGCAAGGTGCCGAGCTTGCTGACCTGAATCCAGCGGCATAGCACGATGGCCCCAACCAGCAATGCCACGCACAGGTAATAGAGGATGTATTTGGCGCTGTCGGTTCGGGTGTCCCAGCCCCACAGCGTCTTGAGGTCGGTCATGCCGTTAACGCCGCCGGTGTAACCCTGCTGGCCAATAATCAACACCGTCAGGATGAGCGCCACGGCCTGGGTAATGATGGCGAAGTAAACCCCGCCCACGCGCCGCTTGAACATGGCGAAACTCACGATAAATGCCAGCAGCGTGGGCACCACCACCACGGCTGCCAGTGCGAATGGAAGACTCTTGAAAGGCACCCAGAGCGTCGGCAAGGCGGTGATCTGGTTCCAGTCCATGAAGTCCGGAATGCCCGGAGTGGACTGAATTTTGGTGCTGATCGGGTCAGAGGCCTCGAGCTTCAAAAACATCGCCATGGCATAGCCGCCCAGGCCAAAGAAAACGCCCTGACCCAGACTCAGCACGCCGCCGTATCCCCAAACCATCACCAGGCCAATGGCCACGAAGGCATAGGTCAGGTATTTGCCCACCAGGTTGAGGCGAAAGATGTCCAGCGCGAGTGGCAGCACGACGGCCAGCAGCACCACGAGAATCACCAGGCTTCCGAACTGATAGCGCTGAATCCAGGCTTTGAAAGCATTCATGGGTTGGTTCTCCTTGGAAATCTTGGCGGGTAACGGCGCGTTCAGCGGCGCACCTTGCTGGCAAACAGACCTTGCGGACGCATCATCAGAATCAGGACGATCAGCGAGAGCGTGATCATCTTGGCCATCGAGCCGGCCAGGAAAAACTCGGTGATGGACTGGGTCTGCGCAATGGCGAAGGCGGACACCACGGTGCCCAGCAGGCTGGCGGCCCCGCCAAAAGTAACGACCAGGAAGGCATCGACGATGTATAGCGACCCCGAGGTCGGCCCGGTGGAGCCGATGGTGGTGAATGCAGCGCCCGCCACCCCGGCGATGCCGCAGCCTATGGCAAACGTGAGCCGGTCGGTCTTTTTGGTGTCAATGCCGGTGGCATTGGCCATCACCCGGTTGCTGACCGTGGCACGCACCCGCAGACCCCAGCGGCTCTTGTGCAGCGCGATCAGCACACCGCAGGTGACAAACGCAGTCAAACCGAGCACGAACATGCCGTTGATGGGAATGTCCAGCCCGGCGGAGGGAGACCAGGAGCCCAGCAACCAGTCCGGCAGGGTCGGACTGACCTCCTTGGGTCCGACAAACGTTCTGAACATCTGCTGTATCGCCAGGCTGACACCCCAAGTTGCAAGCAGGGTGTCCAGCGGCCGTTTGTAGAGATGGCGAATCAGGCCCCACTCCACCAGCCAGCCCGCAATGAAGGCAAAGATGAAGGCGGCGATGATGGCCAGGGGAAAGTAGTAGGGCGTCATCCAGGGCGCGTAACGGGTGGCCAGCGTGGAGCCCATGTAAATCGTGTAGGCGCCAATGGTCATGAACTCGCCATGGGCCATGTTGATGACTCCCATCTGGCCAAAGATGATGGCCAGCCCCAGGCCCATCAGGAGCAGCACGGCGAACAGGCTCAAGCCGGCAAAGCCCTGCATCAGGCCGATATTGAGCATTTCGGGGAAAGTCATTTGGCGGGCTCCGGAAAAGACATGGGCGGTTGACACCGGTCTGGCACAGCGCAGCGCCAGACCGGTCAGGATTGCCTTGCGGAATTACTGGTAGCCCTTGGGAAATGGATCGGGCTTGATCAGTTCGGGTGACTCCGAGACCACCTTGAAGGAGGCGTCGGGCATGCCTACGGCGATGCGCGATTTGCTCCAGAGATGGTGGTTGGCATCGACCTTCACATAACCTTCTGGCGCCGTCTTGAGTTCGATACCGGGGGAGGCCACCACCACTTTGTCCACATCGAAGCTCTTGGCTTTTTCAACCGCGGCCTTCCATAGCCATGGACCCAGATAACCGGCCTGCGTCACATCGCCAATCACCGCCGTCGGGCCGTACTTGGCCTTGAAGGCCGCCACAAACTTCTTGTTGTTGTCGTTTTCCAGTGACTGGAAATATTTCATTGACGAGTAAAAGCCGGCGAAGTTTTCACCACCCACACCGGTCATTTCGTCCTCGGTGACCGACAGCGTGACCAGCAACTGTTTGTCGCCGGTAATGCCTGCTGCCTTGAGCGCTTTGTAGAACGCCACATTGGAGCCACCCACCACGGCGACGTAGATGCAATCGGGTTTCTGCACCTTGATCTTGTTCATCAGTGAGCCGAAATTAGTGCTGCCCAGCGGGTAGTACTCTTCACCAACCACCTTGCCCTTCTGGAAGTTCTCGATGTGCTTGCGGGCAATCTTCATCGAGGTGCGTGGCCAGATGTAATCGGAGCCGATCAGGAAGAAGGTTTTTGCCTTCTTCTCTTTTTTGGCCCATTCCAGGCTGTACAAAATTTGCTGGGTGGCTTCCTGGCCGGTGTAAATCACGTTTTTGGACTGCTCCAGTCCTTCGTAAAACGTGGGGTAGTACAGAAGACCGTTTTCCTTTTCAAATATCGGCAGCACCGCCTTGCGGGATGCAGAGGTCCAGCAACCGAAAACGGCGGCGCAGTGGTCATTGATAAGCAGCTTCTTGGCCTTTTCGGCGAAGGTCGGCCAGTCAGAGGCGCCGTCTTCCTTGATTACCCTGATCTTGCGGCCCAGCACGCCGCCCATGGCGTTGATCTGGTCAATGGCCAGCTGCTCGGCCTGAATGGAGCCGGTTTCCGAAATCGCCATGGTGCCGGTGGCGGAGTGCAGCTGGCCCACGGTCACTTCCGTGTCGGTTATCGCCAGCTTGCTGGTGTTGACTTGCGCCGTGGGCTGGGCGAAGGCAAAACCCGGCAAGCCAGCC
>NZ_JABBPF010000132.1 GCF_012927415.1 Polaromonas sp.
ACCCCGGCAACTTGACCGCGGTAAAAACCCAGGCCTTCGCGCAGCACGCCGCCTCGCGCCACTTCAAAGACGGCAGCGTCCACGTCCGGGTGCATCAACACGTTGCGCGCGCTCTTTGGTCCGCTGCAATCGCCGCTGTCGGTCTGCCGGCCATTGACGTAGACGCCGTCGGTGTTGGTCATGCCGGTGCGCAGGCCCTGCGCAGCAAGTAGATGCGCAATCAAGCGCGTGGTGGTGGTCTTGCCGTTGGTGCCGGTGACGGCAATGACCGGAATCCGGCCGTTGTCGCCCGTAGAAAATAACTCGTCAATCATGGCAACGCCGACGGCACGGCCCTTGCCGTACGAGGGTGAGAGGTGCATGCGCAAGCCTGGCGCGGCGTTTACTTCAACAACGCCGCCGTTTTGCGCTTCAAGCGGTCGCAGCACGCTTTCGCACACGACATCGACGCCGCAGATGTGCAGGCCCACCATCTGCGCGGCTGCCACCGCGCGGGCTGCGACGGCTGGATGCACGTCATCTGTGACATCGGTCGCGGTACCACCCGTGCTCAGGTTAGCGTTGTTGCGCAGGATGACGCGCTGCCCCTTGACCGGAATGGAGTCAGGCGTGAGCCCCTGCGCCTCCAGCTGGCCCACTGCAATGTCGTCAAAACGGATCTTGGTGAGCGAGGTGGCGTGGCCTTCGCCGCGCCGCGGGTCCTGGTTGACGATATCGACCAGTTCGCGCACCGTTTGCAAGCCGTTACCGGCGACTTGCGGCGGTTCGCGCCGCGAGGCCGCCACCAGCCTGTTGCCGACGACCAGCAGGCGAAAATCACAGCCGGGCAGAAATTTTTCCACCATCACTTCGCCGTGTCCGGCTGCTGCACAGTAGGCAAGTTCGAGTTGCTCGCGGGTGGTGATATTGACTGTCACGCCCTTGCCCTGGTTGCCGTCCTGCGGTTTGATGACGACGGGCAGGCCAAGCTGCAGGGCGGCAGACCAGGCATCGTCAATGTCACTTACCGGCCGACCCAGTGGCACCGGAACGCCCGCGGCGCGCAGCAGTTTCTTGGTAAGGTCTTTGTCCTGACCAATGGATTCGGCCACCGCGCTGGTGGTGTCCAGTTCCGCAGCCTGGATGCGCCGCTGGCGTGATCCCCAGCCAAACTGGACCATGCTGCCTTTGGTCAGGCGGCGGTAAGGGATATTGCGTGCGACGGCTGCATCAACAATCGCTCCGGTGCTGGGCCCCAGGCGCTCGTCTTCATTCAGACTGCGCAGTTGCGTGATGGCGTCTTCGAGGTTGAAGGCGGCATCGCGCAGGGCCGCGTGAATCAGCGTCTGCGCCAACGCCAGCGCCAGGCGGCCGACCGCCTCTTCGCAATATTCCACGATGACCTGGTAAGTGCCCGCTTCGATGGTGGCGGCGGTGTGACTGAAGGTGACTGGTGAACCGGCTGCGGCCTGCAGTTCAAACGCGGCAGCTTCGAGCACATGCGCCAATGAGAGCGGCCCAGCATGGCCGGTCTGGCGCAAGGCGCCCACGCCGGGAAACAGCGCTCGCACGCGCGCCTCGAAGTCTGGCAGCGTGCCGACCGAGCATTCGCTGGGGCTGCAGGCCACGATGGCTTCAAGCGCCGTGTGGCGACTCCAGAGGTTGGGCCCACGCAGGGCCCGTACGCGGGACACTTCCATCAGATTGCTCTCCCGGCAGGTTTTTCGGCGGACTCAAAGGCTTCCATGCCTGCTCCAATCAAGTTGAGCGGAATATCAAGCGCCCATGCAGCACCGATGGCTGCCAGCAGTGACTGCTCGGTAAACCCGCTGCCTTTGTGCCGTTCTCGCCAAACTGTCAGTTTCCCCAATCCGGGCAAGAGGGTTTCGGTGTTGTGCGTGGCCAGCACCACCTGATCCTGGCGCACATAGAGGGCGCGACCGCCGTCACTGCGCTGAGCCATGATGATCGGCATTTCGGGGTCGGTACTGTAGAAAATCACTTCACCGTCGCACAGCGTCTTCATTTCTACCACCCGCGAGTCGGCCGCATTGAGCACCGCAGCGCCACCGGGCAGGACCACATCCACTTGACAGCGTAGAACCTTGTACATCTGGTCATCCTCGGTGATGTCAAACTCGGCCAGGGCCGGGGCTCCGCCGAGGTCAGTCACCACGCCGACCTGGCAACGGTCGTAAGGAAGACCGCTGCGCAGGATGGTGTCGGCGCCGTTTTCGAACACGGCGGCCTGCATGGCACGGTTGATCAGCAGGCGCTGGCCAGCATCCCAATTCGAGCTGTCGGACGAGTCCACGCAACGCTGGTCCAGGAACAGACCGTCACGACAAGCCAGGCCGGTGTGTCGGCCCGACAGGTGCAGCAACCATGCGACCAGACGGGCAATGTGCTGGGTGCCATCGGATCCGGCGATGCCGACGATGGGAATGCGGCCATCGTTGTCGGGTTGGCCGTGGTCTGGTGTATCGGTGGCCTGCGGAAACAGGTGGTTGCAGATCGCCAGCCCGACCGGGCGGGGAGAGCCTTCAGCGGGCTTCAGGTGCATCAGCAGCCCCGGCCCGGCGTTGACTTCGACGATCGCACCGCCTTGCAGCTGCAGCGGCTGCGAAATATCCTGTGCCACCACATCCACACCTGCAATGTCCAGGCCCACGACGCGGGCAGCCAGCGAAACAAGGTGATCAACCTCGGGGTGAACCTCGTCGGTGCAATCGATGGCGACGTTGCCATTGCGCTGGATCAGCACCTCGCGGCCGTCGGCTGGAATGGCCTGTGGACTCAAGCCCTGGCGCTGCAGGTCAAGGACGATGGCCCCATCGTTCACGGTATTGATCTGGCTCAGCGGGAAGTCTTCTCCCAGGCCGCGCCGCGGATTGGTGTTGAGCTGGGCGTCCACCAGTTGCTCCACTGTCGAAAGTCCGTCGCCAACGACACAGGCCACTTCTCCACGGGCGGCAGCCACCACGCGGCCGCCCACCACCAGCAGGCGGTATTCATGGCCGCGTACGTAACGCTCGACCATCACCTCGCTGCCATGCGGTTCTGCCAGAAGAAATGCGGCTTGCACTTCTTCAAAGGTGTTCAGGTCCAGCGACACGCCCCGGCCATGGTTGCCATCAGACGGTTTGACGACTACCGGCAGGCCTATCTCCTGCGCTGCATCCCAGGCCTGCGCGGCAGAGGAAACAATTGCGCCTTCGGGCACAGGTATGCCGCAGGTGGCGAGCAGGCTCTTGGTAAGGTCCTTGTCCTGGGCAATGCCTTCTGCGATTGCGCTGGTCAGATCGGTTTCTGCCGTCCAGATGCGCCTTTGGCTGGCGCCATAGCCAAGTTGCACCAGATTGCCTTCATTCAGTCGGATGTGGGGAATTCCGCGTGCAGTTGCTGCCGCCACGATGGCTGCGGTGCTTGGGCCGAGGTAGCAGTCGTCGACCCTGGCGCGGATTTTTTCGACCGCTGCCGCGACATCCGCTGGACCATAGGGCTCGTCGTTGATGGCGGCCATCAGTAATTTATGCCCCTCATCCAGGGCCAAGCGAGCGACCTGCTCGTTCCTGGCGCGGAACACCATGCGGTAAACGCCTTTTCTGGTGGTGCTTCGGGTCTGGCCAAAACCGGTCGGCATGTCTGCCAAATTGAGCAATTCGATCACCACATGTTCGAGCACGTGACCGGCCCAGGTGCCTTCATTCAGCCGCTGCAAAAAGCCGCCCCGTTCACCGACGCCGCAGTAATGTTCAAGCAGGGCTGGAAGCAGGGCTGCCAGCCTGTCATTGAAACCGGGCAACTGGTTGCTGGGAAAGTCTTCGAGTGAACCGAGTTGAAGCCAGACCTCCAGTACGGGCCTATAAGTCCATATGTTGGGACCGCGCAGGTAATTGATGCGCAGTAGTTCGATGTTGTCCTGTTTGCTCATGGGGCAAATTTTCTGATGGTCAACCGGCCAGGCCGATGTAACGTTTTGATTCCGGCCGGGAAAATACCGGTAACGGGTGGTGATTGACTTTGGCGGTCGGGCTATTGCGCTAGCGGTTTCCCCCTGCGGGTGGTCAAAGCCTGTTTTATCACCCTTGTCAACTTTTTCAAAAACCGGCTCCGAGCCGGTATAACCAAATAGGACGCGTGGCAAGCGGCCTTGGGGGAAAATTCAGGTTTCTGCATCCATCCTCGTCACGGTCCGTCCAGGCACTAGTGCTACCACTGGCGGCAAGCCTGCACCAGGCAGGGCAAAAATTTAAAAAGCACAATGAAACATAAACACCCCGCGGACGACTCCGGTCCTGCCGAACGTGCCATGAAAGACCCAGGCTTACCACTCGCAACTGAAGAGAACGTATTGTGTACTCTGCTGGTTGACCTGAATCAACAACTTCGTTTCGCCCAGGGTCTGCTGGTCTTGACGGATCGCCGCCTGCTGACCCGAAGCCCGGAGGGGGTCTGGACCAGCTGGCCAGTCAGGGGAGCGGACGGCGGGCGGGCGCCCGGGCTGGCACTGCGCCATTTTGACCATGCTGGCGTGGGCACGCTCGAATTGCATGAGCTGGACAGCTCACCCGCCAGACGGCTTGCCAGCTGGCGTTTTACCCTTGGCGTCAATGCGCAGGCGCTGCGAATGGTCCGGCTGTTTGCGCAGCAGCAGACGCTGGGGGCACAGGATGGCTCGGCCGCCGCGCCGGTCCGGGCCCGGCAAGGCCGGCCCCCCGGGAGGCAAGAGACTTTGTGCCCCGAATGCGATGTGCCGCTACCGCCCGACAGCGACGTGTGCCCGGCCTGCGCCCCGGTGGTCCACACGCCGCCCTCGACCTGGGTATTGCTGCGCTTGTGGCGCTTTGCGCACCCTTACCGCTATCAGTTGTTGTCTGGATTTCTGCTGACGCTGGCCTCCACGGCTGCCACCCTGGTTCCCCCCTACCTGACGATCCCGCTGATGGACGAGGTGCTGATTCCATTTCAGAATGGCCAGAAGATCGAGCCCTGGAAGGTCGGGACGATTCTGGGTGCCCTGCTGGCGGCCGCCGTGCTGGGCTGGGCGCTGAACTGGGCGCGCACCTACATTCTGGCGCTGGTCTCCGAGCGCATTGGCGCTGACCTGCGTACCGCCACCTTCGATCATTTGCTTGATTTGTCGCTGGACTATTTTGGCGGCAAGCGCACTGGCGACCTGATGTCCCGGATCGGCTCGGAAACCGACCGCATCTGCGTCTTCCTGTCACTGCACGCGCTGGACTTTGCCACCGATGTGCTGATGATAGGCATGACCGCAGCCATCCTTTTTTCCATCAACCCCTGGCTGGCGCTGGTCACCTTGCTTCCCTTGCCGTTCATCGGCTGGATGATCCATGTGGTGCGTGACAAGCTGCGCACCGGGTTTGAAAAAATCGACCGGGTCTGGTCCGACGTCACCAACGTGCTGGCCGACACGATTCCCGGCATACGGGTCGTCAAGGCCTTTGCCCAGGAAAGGCGTGAAACGCAGCGTTTCCGCGAAATCAACCAGCTCAACCTGGCCGTCAACGACAAGCTCAACAAGACCTGGTCGCTATTTACGCCTACCGTTTCATTACTGACAGAAATCGGCCTTCTGGTGGTCTGGGCCTTCGGTATCTGGCTGATGTCAAAGCAGCAAATCACCGTGGGGGTGCTGACCGCCTTCATTGCCTATATCAGCCGCTTTTACGGCCGGCTGGATTCGATGAGCCGGATTGTCTCGGTCACGCAAAAAGCGGCGGCTGGCGCCAAGCGCATTTTTGACATTCTCGACCATGTGTCCAATGTGCCCGAGCCGGTTCAGCCGGTAAAAATAGGCGCGATGGCCGGCCGCATCGAAATGAAGGGCCTGGGCTTTCGTTATGGCAACCGGTCTGTCATTCGCGGCCTGGACCTGGAAATCCGGCCGGGCGAAATGATTGGCCTGGTGGGCCACAGCGGCTCTGGCAAAAGCACGCTGGTCAACCTGCTCTGCCGTTTTTACGACGTGACGGACGGGGCCATTCAGGTCGACGGCATCGACATCCGGCGCTTTGGCGTGGCCGACTACCGCCGCAATATCGGGCTGGTGCTGCAGGAGCCATTTCTTTTTTTCGGAACCATCGCGGAAAACATAGCTTATGGCAAACCCGGTGCCAGCCGCGCCGAGATCGTCGCGGCCGCGCGTGCCGCTCATGCGCACGACTTCATCCTGCGCCTGCCGCAAGCCTACGACTCGCTGGTCGGCGAGCGCGGTCAGGGCCTGTCTGGTGGCGAGCGGCAGCGCATTTCGATTGCTAGAGCCCTGCTGATTGACCCGCGCATCCTCATCCTGGACGAGGCGACTTCGTCGGTGGACACCGAAACCGAGAGGGAAATCCAGCGCGCGCTCGACAACCTGGTGCAGGGCCGCACCACGATTGCGATTGCCCACCGTCTGTCAACCCTGCGCAAGGCCGACCGGCTGGTGGTCATGGACCGTGGCCAGGTGGTCGAAGTCGGACCGCACGACGAGCTGATGGCGCGCCAGGGCCACTACTGGCGGCTCTATGAAGCGCAGTCGCGCCAGGTCGATGACAAAGGCGATGACAGCAGCGCGGCCGAAAGCAGCCGCAGCAGCAGTGTTGCCGTTGCCACTTCGCAGCTCAAGCACAGCGCCCAGCGGGCCGGCACAGGCAGCGTCTGATCCAGGAACTCATCATGATCAATTTCACCACTATCCCCGACTTTCAGCTGAGGCGCCAGCTTTCGGGCCGCCTGCAATTCACCAGCGCACACGGCGACTTGCACGAAGGCGTGGTGCCTGTGCGCGCCTTCCCGCTCGCCGCGCCTGACGAATGCATTTCGCTCGTCAGCACCGAAGGCCACGAACTGCTCTGGATCGACCGCTTGCAGGAATTGCCCGGCGAGATGCGCACGCTGCTGCAAGATGAGCTGGCCCTGCGTGACTTCGTGCCCCGAATTACGCAGCTCAAGAGCGTGTCCTCGTTCGGCACGCCCAGCCTCTGGACGGTGGAAACCGACCGGGGCGCCACGTCTTTCGTGCTCAAGGGCGAGGAAGACATACGCCGCCTGGGTGGCGGCGCGCTGCTGATCGCCGCCAGCGACGGTGTGCAGTACAGCGTCGCCGACATGCTGGCGCTGGACCGCGCTTCAAAACGCCTGCTGGAGCGGTTTCTTTGATGAAAAACTGCTTACGTCCAATACTTTCCGCTATTTGTAGCTATTAAAGTAATAGCAATCTGCGTGCAGTTCTTGAACGCAGGCAGATCGCCTTTACGCTACCGAGCTGGCGTTGGCAACGGCCAGCGCGGTCATGTTCAGGATGCGGCGCACGGTGGCCGAAGGCGTCAAGACGTGCGCGGTGGCGGCCGCGCCAAGCAGTATGGGTCCGATCGTGATGCCTTCGCCGCCCGTGACCTTGAGCACGTTGAACAGGATGTTTGCGGCCTCCAGATTGGGGCAAATCAGGATGTTGGCCTCTACCGTCAGCGTGGTCTCC
>NZ_JABBPF010000133.1 GCF_012927415.1 Polaromonas sp.
CAGGAAATGTCCTGCAAGCCACTCAGAAAACGGCCTGCGCGCGTCCTTCGCCGCCTCATCGTCTTTAAAGCGTCTCCCATGCCATTTTCCTCACTGGGCTTTTCGCCCACGCTATTGCCCTCTTTTCTTCGCGCCG
Source organism: Polaromonas sp. (assembly GCF_012927415.1). GTDB lineage: Bacteria > Pseudomonadota > Gammaproteobacteria > Burkholderiales > Burkholderiaceae_C > Polaromonas. The sequence continues at coordinate 137 of NZ_JABBPF010000133.1, forward strand.
TGGCTGAAAAAGGCTATTCGACTCCCACGGCCATCCAGAGCGAGGCCATTCCGGCGATTTTGCAGGGTCGCGATGTGGTCGCGTCTGCCCAGACTGGTTCCGGCAAAACTGCCGCGTTTGCTTTGCCCATGCTGCAGCAGGTGGCCGAAACGGCCGATCAAACGCCGCGCCGCGTCCACGGGCTGGTGCTGGTGCCTACGCGCGAACTGGCAGCCCAAGTGGGTGAATCCATTGTCAGCCTGGCCAGATACCTGCCCCGGCGAGTCAAGGTGGCGGTCGTGTTTGGCGGCGTGTCGATCAACCCGCAAATGATGAACCTGCGTAGCGGCGCCGACATCGTGGTGGCCACGCCGGGCCGCCTGATCGACCTGATTGACCACAACGCGCTGACGCTGGCCTCGGTCAGCACACTGGTGCTCGACGAGGCCGACCGCCTGCTGGACATGGGTTTTGGCGATGAGCTGGGCCGCATCCTTGACATGCTGCCCCGGCAGCGGCAAAACCTTTTCTTTTCGGCCACCTTTCCGCCCGCCATTGAAACGCTGGCCGAAGCCATGCTGAACCAGCCCCTGCGCATCAAGGTGCAAGCCGGACCGCAGGCCGAGCCTGAAATCGTGCAGCGGGCCATTGAAGTGGATGCGCCGCGGCGAACCCAGCTGCTGCGCCATCTCGTGCAAACCGAAAAGTGGCAGCGTGTGCTGGTGTTCGTCGCCACCAAGCATGCCGCCGAAATCGTCGCCGACAAGCTGCGCAAGGCCGACATCGAGGCGGAACCCTTTCATGGTGAACTGAGCCAGGGCAAGCGCAACCAGGTTTTACAGGATTTCAAGCTGAAAATCCTGCAGGTCGTTGTGGCAACCGATGTGGCCGCACGCGGCATCGACATTGCCCAGCTGCCTGTGGTGGTGAACTATGATCTTCCGCGCTCGGCAATCGACTACACCCACCGGATCGGCCGCACCGGGCGCGCCGGTGAAAGCGGCATGGCCATCAGTTTTGTCAGTGCGGTTACCGAAGCGCACTGGCAGCTGATTGAAAAACGCCAGCACCTGAACGTGCCGCGCGAGCAGATTCCGGGCTTCGAGCCTCTCCATGCGGCCAAGCCAGGCAACATGGAGAGCAGCGATGCACGCGTGCCCGAGCCGGATGCCAACGGCGGCATCAAGGGCAAGCGTCCGAGCAAGAAAGACAAGCTGCGCGAAGCGGCTGCCAGGGTGCAGTCAGGTCAAGGCCAGGGGCAATAAGCCGCCCTCGCCGCCATTCATCGGCCAGGCGGTTTATTCGACGTGATCTCCGCTGTCGGCAGCCACCCCGGCATCGCGCGGTTTTTCCGTCCGCTGGCCGTGTCGAGTGACCACCTCGACGTAAAACTGCTCATCGCCTTCCTTGGCAACCGTGTCGATCAAGCCCATGAGCGTGGCGAAATGCACTGGCGCAGCGCTCGCTTCATTGCTGCCGAATCGGCATTCGAAGTCCCAATAATCCACGCCCTTCGGCAATGGCCGGCTGCGCTCGCGTTTAACGTACTTGCGGATGTCATGTTTGCTGGCGTCCAGCAGGCGGTCACGGTTTTTGCCTTCAATGTTGAGTTGGTAGGTTTTTCTCACGGGTATCCTTGTTGGGTCGTCTGTTCGGTGCGAGCTCAGCCACTGGGGGCGTGACTCGAAAGCACTCCATTATCGGGCCGTCACTGGCCCGATAAGGCGCTATTGACCCCGACCCGTCGTTCAACGCACTGGCAGCGCCTTTTCTATAGCCTGGTGCAGGTGCTGAAAGCCGAACGACACATCCGCAAAGTGGCCATTGACATAGAACGCAGGCGTCGAACGAACGCCCAGATGCCGGCCGCCCTGCATGTTCTCCTGCACACGCTGCAGATAAACGTGATCGTTCATCTCGTTCTGATAGCGCGGCAAGTCCAATCCCACCTGGCCCGCATAGTCGAGCAGCTGTTTCTCCTTCAGGTGCTGCTGGTGCGTAAAAAGCAGTTCGTACATCGGCCAGAACTTGCCTTGGGCAGCAGCCGCTTCGGCCGCTTCTGCGGCCAGTTCGGCATGGGGATGCGCCTCCCGCAACGGAAAATGGCGGAAGACGAAGCGCAGTTGCGAGCCAAAATGGGGGAGCATAACCTTCAGGGAGGTGTAGGCCTGCAGGCATGACGGACATTCAAAATCACCGTACTCGATCACCGTGACAGGCGCGAAGGCCGGGCCATGAATGTGGTCAGTGGCCTCGTCCGGCGAAAACAACGGATCCGGCTTGGCGTTGGCGGTCATAAAAGTTGCCTTTCAACTATGCATTGAGGGCGCTTGGAGACATAAAGGAATAGATATCCCTTGACGGTGTTCAGCACGCGCAATAGAAACACAGTATGCCCTGCTTGCCACCGCATGATCAAGTCAACAGCACGGCCGATGCGGGCGATCCGGCTTTGCAATTATCCTGCAGCGTTTTCCAGTGCTTCATCCAGCGCCTTGCAGGAAGGTGAGCAGACGGCCTGGGATTTGCCCAGCACTTTGCGTGTGCCCATCATGGAGCGTGCGCGATGCTTGCCGCACATGAAACACGACATAGTGGCAGCACCAAATGAAGTGGTGGCCGCAAATGGCGAGCCAGATACCTTGGATTTGTAGCGCAGGCCGTCAGCGAGGACAGCGGTTTTGGCGTCAGCTCTTGCCATGGTTTGAGTCTTTCTGGGTTGAAGGGTTTGAACGGCGGGTGGCCCTGTCCGCAGCAGGGTCCGGAATTTCTTTTACCTGTAGCTTCGCGCGAAACCATGCAATGGCCATAATGAGGATCTTGCGCCGCATGCACTTGCCGCTTTAGCCAAGCCTGCACCATCCTGTTCCGCTATATTTTTTATAGCTGGCGATGCTTGTCTAATATGAGCCCTGACGTATTTTACCCCTAAACTGGCGTGCTGTGCTTTTCCCTTGTCTAGAGAGGCTTTGCGGAGCCCGGGGACCAGCCAGTGCGCCGCTTACTTCGGCGTGTAAATCTGGTCAAACGAGGCACCATCGGCAAAATGGTCCTTGTCCGCCTTTGCCCAGCCGCCAAAACCCTGGTCAATCGTGAAGAGCTGTAGTTTGGGGAACTGGCTGGCGTATCGGGTCTTGGCCTTCTCGCCGGTCGGGCGGTAGTAGTTGCGGCCGGCAATGTCCTGGCCTTCGTCGGAATACAAATAATCGAGATAAGCCGTCGCCACGACGCGGGTTCCCTTTTTATCGACGTTCTTGTCTACCACTGTGACCGTCGGCTCGGCCAGTATGCTGATGGACGGCACCACGACCTGGAACTTGTCGGCGCCAAACTCTTTCAGCGCCAGGAAGGCTTCGTTTTCCCAAGCTACCAGCACGTCACCAACGTTGCGCTGTACAAACGTGATGGTCGAGCCGCGGGCGCCAGTGTCCAGAACCGGGACGTTCTTGTACAGGTTGGCGACGAATTCCCTGGCCTTGGCCTCGCTGCCAGAGTTCTTGCGCTTGGCAAACTCCCAAGCCGCCAAATAGTTCCACCGGGCACCACCCGAAGTCTTGGGATTTGGCGTAATGACGGCAACGCCGGACTTGGTCAGGTCGTCCCAGTCCTTGATTCCCTTGGGGTTGCCCTTGCGCACCAGAAACACGATGGTCGAGGTGTAGGGCGCCGAGTTGTGCAGCAGGCGCTTTTGCCAGTCCTTTGGAATAAGGCCGCCGTTCTTGACAAGCGCATCGACGTCGCCGGCCAGCGCCAGTGTCACCACATCGGCGTCAATGCCGTCAATCACCGAGCGCGACTGCTTGCCAGAACCGCCATGCGACTGCTTGATGGTGACGTTCTGGCCGGTCTTTGCCTTCCAGTATTTGCTGAAGGCGATGTTGTACTCCGCATACAGTTCGCGGGTCGGGTCGTAGGACACATTGAGCAGGGTGACGGGTGGCTGCTGGGCCAAAGCGCCCAGGGATGACACTGCCAACGCGACGGCTAATGTGGCGCGTTGCGAAACATTCATAAAATGGCGGCGTGTAGTCATATTCAGGTTTCCGTTTTTTTTGCGATTGCGTGCAGTTAATAAAGAAACTGGATTCTGGAATCATTGCTTAAAAACTGAAACGAATAAAATTTCATTTTTTTATATCTAAATCATCTATAACCAGCCTATTTCAACGAAAGAAATTTTTATATGGCACGCCTCGTTCACTGCATCAAACTCGGCAAGGAAGCTGAAGGCCTGGACTTTCCCCCGTACCCGGGCGCGCTGGGCAAGCGCATCTGGGAAGAAGTCAGCAAGCAGGCATGGGCCGACTGGATGAAGCAGCAAACCATGCTGGTCAACGAAAACCGACTAAACCTGGCCGATGCGCGCGCCCGCCAATACCTGGCGCGGCAGATGGAAAAGCATTTCTTCGGCGATGGCGCCGACGCGGTGCAAGGCTACGTTCCGCCCAGCGCCTGAGGGCCGGGGATGCCGGAGCGCATTGACTGGCTGGACGACGGCACGGCAGGCGGCAGCCCTCACAGCCCACGTTTTGACGACCGCTACCGCAGCGAGTTGGGCGGGCTGGAGCAGGCCCGCAACGTTTTTCTCAAGGGCTGCGGCCTGCCCGGCGCCTGGGCCTGTCAGCCGCAATGGTGCGTTCTGGAAACCGGTTTTGGCCTGGGGCTGAATTTTCTGGTGACCTGGGCCGCCTGGAAGGTTGACCCGCTACGCCCTCACCTGCTCCATTTTGTATCGCTGGAGGCTTTTCCGGCAAGCGCGGAAGATGTGCTGCGCGGCGCGCAATCCCACCCTGAACTTTTTCCGTTTGCCCAGGAGTTGCAGCGCCAGCTCTGGGGTTTGCTGCCCGGATTTCACCGGCTGGTGTTTGAGGACGGCCAGGTCTTGCTGACGCTCTGCGTGGGTGACGCCAAGGCCATGCTGCGCGAGTCGTCGTTCGAGGCCGACTCGGTCTATCTCGACGGTTTCAGTCCCCAGCGCAATCCGGATATCTGGGACCTTCACACCTTCAAGGCAGTGTCCCGCTGTTGCCGGCGCGGCACGCGCTTGGCTACCTGGACCATCGCCCGCAGCGTGCTCGATGCGCTGACGCAGTGCGGTTTCGTCGTCAACCAAGTCCCCGGAACGCCGCCCCAGCGTGACAACCTGCAGGGCGAGTACAACCCGTCCTGGAAACCCAAAAATGGAAAGCCAGCTGCAACGCGCAGAGAACCGGCCCGTTGCCTCGTCATCGGTGCGGGCCTGTCCGGCGCGGCCGTCGCGGCCAGCCTGGCGCGCCGCGGCTGGCAGGTGACGGTGCTGGACGCGGCGCCACGCCCTGCTAACGGCGCCTCCGGGCTGCCCGCTGGCGTCATCGCACCCCATGTATCTCCGGATGACAGCCTGCTCTCGCGCCTGTCACGCGGTGGCATTCGGGCCACACTGCAACAGGTGGAGGCATTGATGCCAGCGGGCAGCGACTGGGCGTTTACCGGCGTGCTGGAGCATGGCGTGACTCATCCACGCAAATTACCGGCCGCATGGCAACCCCCGGGAGCCCTGGCCGACGCTGCGCATGACTGGACGCGCGCGGCGACGCCCGAACAACTCGCGAACTGCGGTCTGCCGCCAGCCACCCCGGCGCTATGGCATGTGCGGGGCGGCTGGATAAAACCCGCGCGACTTGTCGGCGCCTGGCTGGCAACGCCAGGCGTGCGCTGGCGCGGCAACTCGGCGGCCAGCTGCCTGCGCCGGCAGACGGGACAATGGCAGGTGCTGGACGCGGCAGGACAGGAACTGGCCAGCGCTGAACTGGTGGTGGTAGCTGCGGGTTATGGCACCCGCGCATTGGCCGTGGCAACCGCCGAAGGTGTCGAGCGTCCGCTGGCGCTGCAGGCGATTCGCGGCCAGGTCTCGTGGGCGTTTCATGCGCCAGGTGTGACGGCGCTGCTGCCCGACTTCCCGGTCAACGGCCACGGCAGCCTGGTTCCCGCCGTGCCTCTGGCCGAAGGGCTGGCCTGGGTCACCGGTTCCAGCTTTGAGCGTGACAACACCAGCCGCCTGAGCCTTCCGGAGGACGATCAGCACAATCTGGACAAGTTGAAGACCTTGTTGCCTTCGGTGGCCAGTGCACTACAGGGCGCATGGGGCAATGGCCAGATCAACAGCTGGGCTGGCGTTCGCTGTGCCACGCCCAGCCGGCTGCCAGTACTGGGGCCGCTGGATGCACAGGAAGTGCCTGATTTGTGGGTCTGCAGCGGCATGGGCTCACGCGGACTGACGTTTGCCGCGCTGTGCGCGGAGCTGCTGGCCGCCAGGCTTCACGGCGAGCCCCTGCCGCTGGCGCAGCGCGAGGCTGATGCGCTGCTGCCCCAGTACGCTATAGCGGCTTGAGTACTGTGAATTTCAGCAGGTTTCAGCAAATTTCAAGCTAAATGTTGCTCTTGTCCAATGAATACGGCCTTAGCTAGCTATCGACTTGATAGCACCCTATTTCATCGCGTCGGCCGGGCGGCGCGCCTTGACATAAGAGTCGCTCGGCAAATACGCCTTGCCGTCCGCATAGCGCCACTGCACCATCGTGCCCTTGTTGCCACGCAGATCCAGCTTGCCGACATAGGCGCCCATGGTCGACTGATGGTCAATGGCGCGAAATTCCGCTGGCCCGAACGGGGTCGAGAACTTCAGGCCGCGCAGCGCCATCACCAGCTTTTCGTTGTCCAGCGAATTGGCTTTCCTGATGGCGGCAAAAATCGCCTGCATGGTGGCATAACCGACCACCGAACCGACCTTCGGGTATTCCTTGAAGCGGCGGTAGTAGTTGGCAGCGAAACTGGCATGCTCACGCGAGTCAATCTGGTCCCAGGGGTAGCCGGTGACGATCCAGCCCTTCGGCGTTTCGTCTTTCAGCACGTCAAGGTATTCGGGCTCGCCTGACAGCAGCGAAACAACCGGCGTTTTCGGGAAAATGCCGCGTTGATTGCCTTCGCGCACCAGCTTGGCGAGGTCGGCGCCAAAAGAAACATTGAAGATCGCGTCGGGTCTGGACTGCATGGTGGCCTGCAGCGTGGTGCCGGCCTCCAGCTTGCCGAGCGCCGGCCACTGCTCGCCGACAAACTCCACGTCGGGGCGTTTGGCCTTGAGCAATTCCTTGAAACTGGCCACCGCGCTCGGGCCATATTCGTAATTTGGCGCTATCGTGGCCCAGCGCTTTGCCGGCAGTTTGGCGGCTTCTTCCACCAGCATGGCGGCCTGCCTATAGGTGCTGGGGCGCAGCCGGAAGGTGTAGCGGTTGCCTTTGTCCCAGACC
>NZ_JABBPF010000162.1 GCF_012927415.1 Polaromonas sp.
AGACTACTACCGACCTTATGGGCTCGAAGCGGTCTTCGGCATGGGCCACGATGGTCTCTACCGCCTTTCTGAAACGCAGACGCAGGAGATTCTGCAGATGCGTCTGCAACGTCTGACTGGTCTCGAGCAGGACAAAATCGTCGCTGAATATAAGGAAGTCATGGCCGAGATCGATGATTTGCTCGATATCCTGGCAAAGCCGGAACGGGTTTCCACCATCATCGGCGAGGAACTCACGGCGATCAGGCTTGAATTTGGGCAGACCAAATTAGGAACTCGACGCAGTCATATTGAACATAGCTCGTTTGACCTCAGCACTGAAGATTTAATAGCGCCGACCGACATGGTTGTCACGTTATCGCACACCGGCTACATCAAAAGCCAACCTCTGTCTGAATACCGCGCGCAAAAACGTGGCGGCCGCGGCAAGCAAGCGACAGCGACCAAGGAGGACGATTGGGTTGATCAACTGTTTATTGCAAACACGCATGATTACATCCTGTGTTTCTCGGACCGGGGTCGGCTCTACTGGCTCAAAGTCTGGGAAGTTCCTGCTGGATCGCGTGGATCACGAGGCCGCCCTATTGTCAATATGTTCCCCCTGCAGGACGGTGAAAAAATCACTGTGGTATTGCCTCTGACGGGCGAAAAACGCAGCTTTCCGGCTGACCAGTATATTTTCATGGCCACCTCGATGGGCACCGTCAAGAAGACCACACTGAACGAGTTCAATAATCCCCGCAAGGCGGGCATCATCGCTGTTGACCTCGACAATGGTGACTACCTGATTGGGGCCGCCTTAACCGATGGAAAGCATGACGTCATGCTGTTCAGCGATGGTGGCAAGGCTGTGCGTTTTGACGAAAACGACGTGCGGTCCATGGGGCGAAATGCGCGCGGTGTGCGGGGAATGATGCTCGATGATGGCCAGCGCGTGATTGCAATGCTGGTGGCCGGAGACGAGCAGCAAAGCGTTCTGACCGCCACGCAGAATGGTTATGGCAAGCGTACGTCGATCACCGAATACACCAGGCATGGCCGCGGTACCAAGGGCATGATTGCCATTCAGCAAAGCGAACGCAACGGCAAAGTTGTTGCAGCAACACTCGTTCACGCTGATGATGAAATTATGCTGATCACTGACAAGGGTGTACTGGTTCGTACGCGCGTCAGCGAAATTCGCGAAATGGGAAGAGCTACCCAAGGCGTCACGCTCATTGGGCTCGATGAAGGCTCGCAATTGAGCGGCCTCCAGCGAATAGTCGAGAACGACGCTTCACTGAAGGAAAATGAAACTGATACGTCTACGGATCTCCAAAACAACGAAGGCGACAACACCTCCAACCCGGAAAGCAACTCATGAAAAAACTGACCATTACACTGGCGATCGCCATCCTTGGTTGCACTACCGCCTTGCATGCGCAAACGCCAGATGCAAAAACCGAATGGGCGACCAAAGTTGTCGCCCTGCAGCAAGGCCCGGAGCTTGACCGCCTGGTGGCACAGCTCGCTGGCAGTACGACCCAGGAGTTGATCGCCAATTGGGGGCCAAAACTGGAAGCCAACGTACCGAAAGCCAAACAGCAAAAGGCATCTGAAGACCTAAATTCCGAGCTCAAGAAGTATGCCGAAGACACCAACCAGCTGATTGGCAAGCAGGTCAAAAAGGTAAGCACCGACGTGCTGGTGCCCGCGTATGCAGAACGTTTCACACTGGATGAGCTCAAACAGATAGCCGCTTTTTTCGACTCTCCCGCAATCAAAAAATACCAAACCAGCGCACCCGAGCTGGGAAATGTATTCATCCAGAAACTGATTGAGGCATCGCGATCCGATGTGGTTGCACGCGCCAAGCAATTCGATGATGCAGCGCTGAAAATCGTCGGAACCGCAGCACCTGCACCTAAAGCCGGCAAGCCAGTCAAAAAATGACGCGGCCTTTCAATTTTTCAGCCGGTCCCGCCAACTTACCTGAAGAGGTTTTACAACAAGCCGCCATGGAAATGCTTGACTGGCACGGCAGTGGCATGAGCGTCATGGAGATGAGCCATAGAGGCAAGGAGTTCATTTCTATTTACGAAAACGCGGAGGCTGATTTCCGTGAATTGATGGCTGTACCAAAGCACTACAAAATTCTTTTCATGCAAGGCGGCGGACTCGCGGAAAACGCGATCGTCCCCCTGAATCTTTCACACGGCAAATCAGCTGACTTTATAGTGAGCGGCAGCTGGAGCGAAAAATCGCAAAAAGAAGCACGTAAATACTGCGACGTGCAAATTGCGGCAACCAGTGAAAGCAGCTATTTCACCAGCCTGCCGCCAACAGCAAGCTGGAAACTTAGGCGCGATGCAAGTTACGTTCACATCTGCACCAACGAAACCATCCATGGCGTGGAGTTTCAGGATCTGCCGGATTTGAACGCATTGGGCAGCGATGCACCTTTGGTAATCGATTTTTCTTCCCAAGTAGCGTCCCGCCGAGTTGACTGGTCCAAGGTGGGTTTGGCCTTTGGCGGTGCTCAGAAAAATCTTGGACCTGCCGGCGTGACGCTGGTGGTTGTCCGCGAAGATTTGATAGGCCATGCGCTGCCGATCTGCCCCAGCGCCTTTAACTACAAAACGGTAGCGGACAACGATTCGATGTACAACACGCCACCGACATATGCCATTTATATTGCTGGCTTGACTTTCCAGTGGCTCAAGCGCCAGAAAGCAGGTGATGCGACAGGCGTCCTGGCCATGGAAAAACGAAACCAAGCCAAGGCAAAACTACTTTACGACGCAATTGACCATTCCGGTTTGTATGTCAACAAAGTTAATCCGGACTGCCGCTCGCGAATGAATGTGCCATTTTTTCTGCGCGATGAATCACGCAACGAGGCCTTTTTGGCCGGTGCCAAAATTCTGGGTCTCTTGCAGCTGAAGGGCCACAAATCTGTTGGCGGCATGCGCGCGAGCATTTACAACGCCATGCCACTGGCGGGTGTTGAAACGCTGGTGAACTATCTGCAAGAATTTGAAAAAAAACACGCCTGACATGACTTCCAACCTCGCTGATTTACGCATCCAGATTGACGCGCTCGACAAGGAATTGCTGACTCTGCTGAACCGGCGTGCACTGGTTGCTGAACAGGTCGGAGAAGTCAAAAAACGCGAAGGCACGCCCTTTTTCCGGCCCGACCGGGTCGCCCAGGTGATCGAGAAGATTCAGCAGGCCAACACCGGACCGCTCAAAAATGAGCATGTGGCCGCAGTGTGGCGCGAAATCATGTCGGCCTGCTTGGCGCTTGAATCGCCAGTGGCGGTGGCTTATCTTGGCCCAGCCGGAACTTTCAGTGAACAGGCCGCGCTGGAGTTTTTTGGCACCAGTATTGAACATGTTCCCTGCCTACGTTTTGTTGAGGTGTTACGCGCCACCGCAGCCGGCAGTGCAAGTTATGGCGTGGTACCAGTTGAAAACTCCACCGAAGGCGTGGTTTCGCGCTCGCTTGATCTGCTGCTGAACTCCCCGCTGCACATAGTCGGCGAAATCAGCCTGATGGTGCGGCACAACCTGTTGCGCCTCTCGGACTCACTTGACAATATTGAGGTCGTGTATGCCCACCCGCAAGCACTGGCGCAGTGCCAGAACTGGCTGACAAATCATTTGCCCCATGTTGAACGACGCGCTGCGGCAAGTAATGCAGAGGGCGCACGATTGGCATCGACCAACCCGGCCTGGGCGGGCATCGCCAGCGACCGTGCGGCAAGCCAGTTTTCACTGCACTCTGCAGCGCGCGCCATTCAGGATGATGCATTCAACCGCACACGTTTTGCCGTGATATGTCTGCCGCAGACGCTTCCCTCCCCACTTGCTTCCGGAAAAGACTGCACAAGCATTGTGGTGTCAGTGCCCAACCGCCCAGGTGCCGTGCATGACATTTTGGTGCCGCTGAAAAACCATGGTGTTTCCATGACCCGTTTTGAATCGCGTCCGGCCAGGTCAGGCCAGTGGGAATACTATTTCTATATCGACCTGCAAGGCCATCCGACGCAAGATCATGTCAAGGCTGCGCTGGCTGACCTACAACGGCTTTGCGCGTTTTACAAAATCCTTGGCACCTACCCTGTCGGCGAGTGACAGGCGAATAGGGGCCACATGAAACGATTACAAAAGATGCTGGTGAGACGTCATGTTTGAACAATTAGGTCTCATAGGGTGTGGCCTGATGGGCGGCTCCTTTGCATTAGCGCTGAAGCGTGCCGGTTTGGTCAAACGTGTCGTCGGTTACAGCAAATCGCCATCCACCACAGAGCGCGCCCGTCAAATGGGCGTGATTGACGTGGAGGCACCATCGGCGCTGCTGGCAGTATCGGGTGCCGATATCGTATTGCTGGCTATCCCGGTGTCCGCCACCGAATCCACGTTTAAGGCCATCCGGCATCTGGTAGGCCCCACCACGCTCATCATGGATGTGGGCTCAACCAAACGGGATGTCGTAGACGCCGCAAGGCGTGTATTACGCGACAACGTCGGATCATTCGTGCCCTGCCATCCCATCACAGGCAAAGAGGTTTCTGGTGTCGAGCATGCTGATGCGGATCTTTATGCAGGCAAGCAAGTAATCCTGACACCAATTGAACGCACGCTCACCATTCAACTGAAAAAGGCGAACGATGTCTGGACTGCATTGGGCTGCCACGTGGTTCAGATGTCACCACAATCTCACGACGCGGCTTTTGCTGCGGTCAGCCACCTGCCTCACCTGATTGCGTTTGCCCTGATCAATGGCATTACGCAGCAGGAGCAGGGCAAAGACTACCTTTCGTTGGCGGGACCAGGATTTCGCGATTTCACCCGAATTGCCGCCAGCGATCCGCAAATGTGGCGTGACATCCTGATCGCAAACCGCGAAGAGCTGTTGCTGCAGTCGAAAGTCTTCCAGCAAACACTGCAATCCCTCGAGCAACTGATCTCCAGCGGCAGCGGCGATGCGCTGCAATCACTGATCGAGCAAGCCAGCCTGACTCGCGCCAACTGGCGTATCTCTTCGCCAAAATCCCAAAAATAAGTTTTGCTTCATGTTTGATAGTGAGTATCTGGATATTCCTCCACTGGCCAGCGCGGGAGGCGCGGTTAGACTGCCTGGCTCAAAGAGTATTTCGAACCGCGTGCTGCTGCTGGCGGCACTGAGTCACGGACAAACCACAGTCCATGACCTGTTGGCATCGGACGACACTGCCGTGATGCTGGCTGCACTAAAGCAGTTGGGCTGCACTGTAGCCAAAAGCGGCCGAAACGGTGAAAGTGCGGTAATTGGAGGGCTGGGTGGGCAGCTAGTCCAACGCAAGGCAACGCTTTTCATGGGCAATGCCGGCACAGCGATGCGGCCCCTGACAGCTGCGCTGGCGTTGCTGGGCGGTGAGTTTGAACTGTCGGGTGTGCCGCGCATGCACGAGAGGCCAATTGCCGATCTGGTCGATGCACTCAGGCAGCTGGGTTGCTCCATAGAGTACCTTGGCAATGAGGGATTCCCGCCTTTACGCCTGCTCCCGGGTCAGTTGAAGCTGGATCAACCCATTCACGTACGCGGCGATGTCTCCAGCCAGTTTCTGACGGCCCTGCTGATGGCTCTGCCGCTGGTGGCCCGCCGCGCTATTCGCGTCGAAGTAATCGGTGAGTTGATTTCACGACCGTATATCGAGATCACTCTCAACTTGCTCAAGCGTTTTGGCATCCAGATCGAGCGAGACGGTTGGCAACGTTTTACGATTCCTGCCGGTAGCCAGTACCGGTCGCCGGGCGAAATTCATATCGAAGGCGATGCCTCGTCTGCTAGCTATTTCATAGCTCTTGGCGCAATCGCAGGAAGCACTGATGGCCAAAATGGCATAGAGATAATGGGCGTTGGCGCGGATTCCATCCAGGGTGACATCCGTTTTATCGAAGCTGCCCGGATGATGGGCGCAAAGATAGACAGCACACCCAACTCGCTGCATATTTCGCGCGGCATTTGGCCACTCAAGGCGATAGAGCTGGACTGCAACCACATTCCCGACGCCGCCATGACGCTGGCCGTGATGGCGCTGTATGCTGACGGCACCACCATGTTGCGTAACATCGGTAGCTGGCGCGTGAAGGAAACCGACCGCATTGCCGCCATGGCCTGCGAGTTGCAAAAGCTGGGGGCCACGGTGGAAGAAGGGGCTGATTATCTGAAAATCACCCCACCCCGCCAAGCAAGCGCATGGAAATGCGCGGCCATTCATACCTACGATGACCACCGCATCGCGATGTGCTTTTCGCTGGCGGCATTCAATCCAGCCGAACTACCGGTGAGAATTCTGGATCCAAAGTGCGTTGCCAAGACTTTTCCGGATTATTTCGAAGCATTGTTTTCTGTCACCAAGGCTAAAACCGCCGATATTCCCGTCATCTGCATTGATGGCCCGACAGCCTCGGGCAAGGGAACGCTGGCCGCGCTGACGGCGCATCGGCTCGGCTACCACTATCTGGATTCAGGTGCCTTATACCGCTTGAGCGCTTTTGCCGCCTCGCGAGCAGGTGTTGCACTCGACGACGAAGACGGTGTGGCGCGCATAGCACGAGAACTGCCGGTGCGCTTCGCTGGCTGCTCTATTTTCCTTGGCGAAGAAGACGTCTCCAAAGCGATTCGCACCGAAGCTGCTGGTATGGCGGCCTCCCGGATATCGGCTCATTCTCAGGTCCGTACCGCCCTGATGGACCTGCAGCGCAGCTTTCGCGAACTGCCAGGTCTGGTGGCTGACGGCAGGGATATGGGTACAGTCGTTTTTCCAGATGCGTCGCTGAAGATTTACCTGACTGCCAGCGCGTTGCATCGCGCCGAGCGCCGCCACAAGCAGTTGATTTCAAAGGAGAAACCGACTACAATAGCAGCTATTCAGCTGGACTTAGAAGCGCGCGACGCCAGAGACATGTCTCGACAAGCCGCTCCGTTAAAACCGGCTGATAATGCCCGGCTATTAGACAATTCCTATTTGTCGATTGAAAAATCGCTGGATCAGGTTATTGAGTGGTGGCAAGGCACCCGGCCCTTCTGACTCCCGACGCGTAAAACCCTTTCATGGGGCGCTGGGTCAGCAGGAACATTGACGCAACCTGCGGTCCAACACTTGGTTTGTCCGCAAAACCACCCCAAACCGCCGCAAGCAGCTATAAAAACAATGGCAATTTCGCTATTGGAACTCTGTTCTGTGGATTAGGAAATTCATGTCTGAATCTTTTGCCGACCTGTTTAACGAATCACTGCAACGCTCTGAAATGCGCGCCGGTGAAGTCATCACCGCCGAAGTAGTGCGCATTGATCACAACCAGGTGGTTGTGAACG
>NZ_JABBPF010000216.1 GCF_012927415.1 Polaromonas sp.
AGCAGGCGCTGGTGCACCAGTTGCGCGGGCGGCATGCTCCAGCGCGCTTGGGAGTAAGGACGCAGCTGCTGGGCATCAGCGTAGCCAAGCCGGTACAGCACCGCCAGATTGTCGATCGCGCCGCCGGAGGTCGTGATCTCGTCGATCGCCAGCGGCGGCAAGACGGCCTGGCGCGGGGTCGGCAGAGTGGACAACTGCCCTGGGCCGAAGTCGTACATGGCAGCGCGCGTCGGCTTGTCGGGCAGGGCACAGCCGCTCAGGGCCAAAACCGAAAAACAAAAGAAAAAAGTGGCTGTCGTCCATATTTTATGGCTACTTGAAGCTATTGATTTAATAGCGTCTTGCGTCGATTGATAGTCCATCATTGCGCTGCTCCGTTAGCGGTAAAGCCAGGCTCACCAGGCCCGGGAATGGGTCGGCCGTTGCCAAAAATCAGTGCCTGCGGGTTGTCGTCGACGGCGTTGACGGTGCGCCGCAACTGGCGCATGGTGCGCGCCGTTTCGTCGGCCACTTGGCCCAGCTTGGGCAGCGTGGCCGCGCTGAAGGTTTCAATGCCGGCGGCCAGCGCCGTGCCGCCTTCGCCGAGCTTGTCCAGCGGCCCGCCTTTTTCATTCAGGCGTCGCGCCGCAGTGCCCACCTCGTCGCGGGCGGTTTTCAGCGCCTTCATGGTCGCATTGGAGTCGCGTGACAACGCCGGCAGGGTTGCCACCGTGGGCTCCAGACCCTTGGCCACGCGGTTGATGCTGCCGGTGGCTTCAGCCAGCTGCGTGACGGCGGTTGTGACGGCTTTCTGGTTCTCGTCCGAAAGCAGCTGGTTCAGCCGGGCCGTGGCCTGCTCGGCCTGGTTGAAAATCGCTTCACTCTGCTTGAGCAATTTATCCAGGCCACCCGGCTTGAGCGGAATGCGTGGCGGAACTCCGTCGTTGGGCAGCAGCCGTTCCGCCGATTCTCCATTGTCATCAAGCTGGATGAAGCCGAGCCCGGTGACGCCCTGCGAGGCCACCGTGGCAAAGGTCGATTTGGTCACAGGCGCGCCGCGGTCGATGGAGATGTCGATCAGCACATTACCCTTGGCCTTGGCATCAAAGCCGATGCGTTCCACCTTGCCCACGGGCACGCCGCGAAAGCGCACGGCAGCTTGCGGCTGCAGACCCGAGATGGTTTCACGGGTGCTGATTTCATACAGGTCGCGCTGGCTGCTGTCGCGCGTGAGCCAGATCGCCAGCAGCGCCAGCAAAGCGGTGACCAGCAGCACAAAAACGCCTGCAATCAGCGCATGGGCCTTGTTTTCCATAATGAAAACCTTTCTAAATCGGAGGCGGACTGTCGGCCAGCAGCGCCATTGCGCGCTGCCCCCGTGCGCCAAGGAAAAACTCGTGAATGAAGGGATGCTCGAAGGCCACGACCTGGCGCGGTACATCGTTGACGATGACCTTCTGCCCGGCCAGCACGGCAATGCGGGTGCTCAGCTCGAAAATGGTGTCCAGGTCGTGCGTAACCATCACCACGGTCAGCCCCATGCCCTGGTGCAGCGAGCGCAATAGCAGGCAAAAGCTGTCAGCACTTTCCGGATCGAGCCCGGCGGTCGGCTCATCAAGCAGCAGCAGCGGCGGATCCATGATGAGGGCGCGCGCCAGCGCCACCCGCTTGATCATGCCGCCAGACAGGTCGCTCGGCATCTTCCCGGCCGCATCAAGGGGCAAGCCCACCATCTGCAACTTGACCATCGCGGCCTCGCGGATCAAATCGCCCGGCAAGGTTTTTAGCTCGCGCAGCGGAAAGGCGATATTTTCAAGCACGGTAAAAGCTGAAAACAGCGCGCCCTGCTGGAACAGCATGCCGACGCGGCTGGCGGCGCCGCGCTTGCCCAGCTCGGCCGCCGGCTTGCCCAGCACGGTGATTTCGCCCCGGGTCGGCGTTTCAAGCCCCAGCATCTGGCGCAGCAGCACGGTCTTGCCGGTGCCCGAACCGCCGACCAGTGACACCACCTCGCCACGCTCCACCGTCAGGTCGAGATCCTTGTGCACCACGGTTTTTTTGTCGCCGTTCTGGAAAACGGTCCACAGCTTGCGGATTTCAACAACGGCGTCACTCATGGAAAATCACCGCGAAGGGCCGGTACGACGCCTGTAGCGGCGCCTTACAGGCAGTGAGCGAGCGTGGGGACGATGAACAAAGCGCCGGGCCGCCCCAAGCGAAGTTCAGCCCCCCAGGGGAGCAGCGCAGTACACGAAGTGACAAGCGTGGGGGCAATCTCATATGCCGATATTCTTGAACAGCACCGCAAACAGCGCGTCGACCAGGATGACGACGGTGATGGAGGTCACCACCGAAGCCGTGGTGCCCTGGCCCAGACTTTCGGTATTGGGTTTGACGCGCAAGCCGTAATGGCAGCCCACCAGCGCAATCAGCAAGCCAAAGACGACGGACTTGGCGCTCGCCAGGGTCAGGTTGGACACCTCCACCGCGGCGGGCAACGAGTTGATGAAAAACGAAGGTGTCACGCCCATCGAAATATCCGCCGCCAGCATGCCGCCCAGCAGCGCCGCAACGGTGGTCCAAACGCTGATCAGCGGCATCACCAGCGCCAGCGCCAATGCGCGCGGCATGACCAGCCGAAAGCCGCGGGCAATGCCCATCACGCGCATAGCATCGATCTCTTCGGTCACCCGCATGACGCCAATCTGAGCCGTGATGGCCGAGCCACTGCGCCCAGCAATCAAAATAGCGGCCAGCACCGGACCGAGTTCGCGAATCAGCGAAATGCCCAGGATATTGACGATGAAGGCATCGGCGCCAAACTGGCGCAACTGCTGGGAAATCAGGTAGGCCAGCACCACGCCGATCAGAAAACCCACCAGCGCCGTAATCGGCAGCGCGGAGGCACCGAAGTGATAGAGATGGCCGGAGAAATCGCGCCATGGACCCTGTTGCGGATGGCGGATCAGTCGCAGGATGTCGAGCAGCAACTGGCCGACCAGCCGCAGCAATCCTTTGGCATGGTCGAGCAGGCTGAACAGCCGGCTGCCCAGCACGATCAGCGGCTCTTTCCAGCCGGGACTGGGGGATCGGGGAAGATCGACCGTGAATTTTTCGACTGTCTCCAGCATCACGCGCTGCTCGGGCGCGAGTTCGATCTGCGCCGGCCAGGCGCGCCCCCAATGGTTCCAGAGGACCTGCGCCCCGAGATAATCGAGTTTTTCTGCCTGGCCCAGGCTCCACCGGTCAGCCCCGGCTCCGGCGGCTTTGCCGGGCGACCCATTTTGGGCACGCAGGCTGCCGAGTTGCGCCGTCAGTGCGTCCCAGACCGGCCGGCCGGTCAGGCTTGCAGCCGTCCATTCGCCGCGCACGGCCAGCACGCGGCTGCCGGGCTCGTCCTGCACTTCAATTCGGGGCGTGGAATCTTCCATATAAGGCGTGGCGCTGGCACGGGACAGATGGCGTGATTTAGGTGAAAAAGTGTTATGGTAACTGCTGGACACATCACCACCGGCGACTGTCGGAATGTAGCGCCGAGGTCCTACAGTCGGCCAGGCGAGACCGGCAGGCTTTCTTCCGACGCGGCGCGCCGGATTGCAGCGGGTAATCCCCGCCGCACAGCAGCTCCGGGTTTTGCCACAATCTACATTACTGCGCTGGCCAGTCGGCGTCAGACAGTTCATACCAGCGACCCACGGTACTGCTTGCACCTTTGGCCGACAAACGCCTCACGGCCCAGCCAGATTGACGAAACCGAGACCCACACGACATGCAAGACCCCATCCCAGTTTTTGACTACATCATCATCGGCGCCGGCACGGCGGGCTGCCTGCTGGCCAACCGCCTGAGCGCCGACGCTTCCAAGCGTGTCCTGCTGATTGAAGCAGGTCGCAAGGACGACTACCACTGGATTCATATTCCGGTGGGTTATCTGCATTGCATTGGCAACCCGCGGACCGACTGGCTCTACCAAACCGACGCCGACGCGGGGCTGAATGGCCGCTCGCTGCGCTATCCGCGCGGCAAGACGCTGGGCGGCTGCTCCAGCATCAATGGCATGATTTACATGCGTGGCCAGGCGCGCGACTACGACCAGTGGGCGCAGCTGACCGGCGACAGCGCCTGGCGCTGGGACAACGCCCTGCCCCACTTCAAGCTGCATGAAGACCACTACAAGGGCGCCGATGCCCTGCACGGCGCGCGTGGCACCGCCCCCGAGCTGATGCAGGACAAGCTCAACCCTTACCAGAAAATCCTGCGCCACCGCAACGCAGGCGGCGAATGGCGCATCGAAAAGCAGCGCCTGCGCTGGGACGTGCTGGACGCTTTCTCCGAAGCGGCGCAGCAAGCCGGCATTGCGGCAACCGCCGACTTCAACCGCGGCGACAACGAGGGCGTCGGCTATTTCGAAGTCAACCAGAAAAGCGGCTGGCGCTGGAATACCGCCACGGCCTTTTTACGCCCGACCTGCCTGGGCCGGCCGAATTTCGAACTTTGGACGCACGCCCAGGTGTCCCGGCTGCTGATCCAGCGCCAGCCCGACGGCAGCCAGCGCTGCACCGGCGTCGAAGCGTGGACCGGCCAGGAGCACGTCACGGCGCTGGCCACCCGGGACTCGGAACACATGGGCGAGGTGCTGCTGTGCGCCGGCAGCATCGGCTCACCGCAGATTTTGCAGCTTTCAGGCATCGGTCCGGCCGCCTTGCTGCAGCAGCATGGCATTGCTGTGGTGCAGGACCTTCCAGGCGTCGGTGCCAACCTGCAGGACCACCTGCAGATCCGCTCGGTCTACAAGATTCAGCCAGTGGTGGGCGACAAGCGCTGGGGCCTGTCACTCAACACTATGGCGAACTCCTGGTGGGGCAAGGCGCGCATCGGGCTCGAATACGCGCTGCGCCGGACCGGCCCGATGAGCATGGCGCCGTCGCAGCTGGGCGCCTTCACGCGCAGCTCGCCGGAGCTGCCCTACGCCAATCTCGAATATCATGTTCAGCCGCTTTCGCTTGAGGCCTTTGGCGAACCGCTGCACGGCTTCAACGCTTTCACCGCCAGCGTCTGCAACCTCAACCCGACAAGCCGCGGCAGCGTCCGGATCAAAAGCGGCCGCTTTGAAGATGCACCGGCAATTGCGCCCAACTACCTGAGCACCGCAGAAGACCGCCAGGTGGCGGCGCAGTCCCTACGCGTGACGCGCAGCATTGTCAGCCAGGGTGCTCTGGCCAAATACCAGCCCGAAGAGTTCAAGCCCGGCGTGCAGTTCCAGACCGATGAGGAGCTCGCCAGGCTGGCTGGCGACATCGCCACCACCATCTTCCACCCGGTAGGCACCACCAAAATGGGGCGCGACGATGACCCGATGGCGGTCGTCGATTCACACCTGCGGGTGCGCGGCATCCGCGGCCTGCGCGTGATTGATGCCGGCGTGATGCCGCTGATCACCAGCGGCAACACCAATTCACCGACGCTGATGATTGCCGAGAAGGCGGCGCAGTGGATACAGGGCGGAATCTGACGGCCGGCCGCGCCGTGCGGCAAAGCCGTCACCCTCCGGCGCGGACCTGCGCGCAGCGAAGCTCCTTCACATCACGCGCAGCAGCGTCCTGGTATTCGCGCTCGCGCTGCGGGTTGCTGTCGCTGAAGTGGCCCTCAGTCGCCGATTCGACAAAGCCTCAGTCAGATCTGGCCTCGGTGCCGGCGTCTGCCGACTGGTCATTGTGCCGCCCTGTGAACAAGGCCCCGGCGCTCCCGGGCAGCGGTCGTTCCTTTACGGCTTCGGACCCCTGCTGGGCCAGCGGCACGCGGGGCCTTGCTGGGCCTGGCGTGGTCATAATGTCCGGTCGGCCCCTACGGCAGGCCCCGCGTGGCCATTCACGGCAACTTTCCCAAGGGCAAAGCGAGCAATTTCAGGCCCGTAGTCGCGGTTGCTTGCTAGCCACCCGGTTTAGGTCAAGCGGCTGGTCGCGCGACAGCACAGCACATGCAGGTGCGCTGCAATGACGATTTTTTCGCCGGGAGACATGACGCGTCTTCATTAAGGTGGGGGGCCGAAAGATCGGGTGCCCGGTCGTTCGGCATGCGGTAATGTCCAAACCATCGATTTCCGCCGCTTCGCTGCCATGCAGAAAAATTCGCGGGGCGGGAAACCCCCAATGCGCCGTCTTGGTGCGCAGGCTATATTCGAGCTCTTGCTGACGAGCCCTGCTGCTCGCAACGCGAGGAGTCGAGGAGACACAAAAAAAAGCAATCAAAAACACCCAAACCGGCATTCCACGAGATGCCGGTTTGACAAAGGCGCCGGCAACCCCGGCGCTTTTTTTCGTCCCCTGATTCGGTCAAAAATTAGTAAAAACAAGCTGTAGTCCATATCTTTTGGCTCCTTCATGCTATAAACAAAATAGCAATCTGGTTTTCAGCGCAATGGGACAATCCACCTCATGGAATTACTGATTGTCTCTCTTGCCTCGCTGGCCGCCGGTTTTGTGGATGCCATCGTCGGTGGCGGCGGACTGATCCTGGTACCAGCCCTGTTTGCGGTCTTTCCCACCACCCACCCGGCCACGCTGTTTGGCGTGAACAAGGGTGCCTCAATCTGGGGCACGGGCGTGGCGACGGTGCAATACGCCAGGCGTGTCGAGATTCGCTGGGCGGCGCTGCTGCCAGCCGCCGCAGCGGGTTTTGCCGCTTCGCTGGCAGGCGCCTGGCTGGTCACCATCGTAGACCCCGGCTTTTTGCGCAAGGCTTTGCCTTTCGTGCTGTGTGCGGTACTGGGCTACACGCTGCTGAAAAAAGATCTGGGACGCCACCACACGCCGCGTTTCAGCGGCCGTGCCGAGGCGGCTGCAGCCTGCTGCATCGGACTGCTGCTGGGCTTTTACGATGGTTTTTTTGGCCCCGGCACTGGCAGCTTTCTGGTCTTCCTGTTTGTCCGCTGGCTGGGTTACGACTTTTTGAGTGCGTCGGCCTCGGCCAAGCTGATCAACACCGCCACCAACCTGGCGGCGCTGGGGCTGTTCGCGTACAAAGGCCATGTCTGGTGGCATTTTGCGCTGACCATGGCCGTGGCCAATGTGGTGGGCAGTTTGCTCGGAACGCGCTTGGCGCTCAAGCACGGTGCGGGCTTTGTCCGGGTGGTGTTTATCGTGGTGGTCAGCGCGCTGATTCTGAAAACCGGTTTTGACGCCTTTTTGAAATAAGCCGGGGCAAGCCGGCGAACCCGGGCTAATTGCGCCTGCCGGCGGTCACCGAAGCCGGTGCGGCGACCGGAACCACGACCGGCACCGCAGCACCTGGCCGAGCCGGTTTGGCCGGTTTCACCGATTTTGCGGCGGTGGCAGCGTTGGCCA
>NZ_JABBPF010000135.1 GCF_012927415.1 Polaromonas sp.
ACGAGCGCGAGCAAAGCCCAGCCGCCAAGGATGCCATTGCGCAGATCCTGACCAACAGCAAGATGAGCGCGACCGGGCACCGCCCGATCTGCCAGGACACCGGCATCGTCAACGTGTTCCTGAAAGTCGGCATGGATGTGCGCTGGGACGGCTTCACCGGCAGCATTGACGACGCCATCAACGAAGGCGTCCGGCAAGGCTACAACCACCCCGACAACACGCTGCGCGCCTCGGTCGTCGCCGATCCGCAGTTCGACCGCAAGAACACCAAGGACAACACGCCGGCCGTGATCTTCACTGAAATCGTTCCCGGCAACACGATGGAAGTCACCGTCGCGGCCAAGGGCGGCGGAAGCGAAAACAAGAGCAAGATGGCCATGCTCAACCCCGGCGACTCGGTGGTCGATTGGGTGCTCAAGACCGTGCCGACCATGGGCGCCGGCTGGTGCCCGCCCGGCATGCTCGGCATCGGCATTGGCGGCACCGCCGAAAAAGCCATGCTGATGGCCAAGGAAAGCCTGATGGACGACCTGGACATGTACGAGTTGCAGGCCAAGTCGTCCGCCGCTGAAACGGGCGGTGAAGCGCTAACCAAGGTCGAGGCGCTGCGCCTGGAACTGTTTGAAAAGGTCAATGCGCTGGGCATCGGCGCGCAAGGCCTGGGTGGACTGACCACCGTGCTCGACGTCAAGATCAAGCTGTACCCGACGCACGCCGCCAGCAAGCCGATCGCCATGATTCCAAACTGCGCCGCCACGCGCCATGCGCATTTCGTGCTGGATGGCAGCGGCCCGGTCTATCTCACGCCGCCGTCGCTCGACACCTGGCCTGATGTGAACTGGACGCCTGATTACGTCAAGAGCAAGAAGGTCGACCTCAACACTTTGACCCGTGAAGAAGTCGCCAGCTGGACGCCGGGCCAGACCTTGCTGCTCAACGGCAAGATGCTGACCGGCCGCGACGCCGCGCACAAGCGCATTGCCGACATGCTGGCCAAGGGCGAAAAGCTGCCGGTCGATTTCACCAACCGGGTGATTTACTACGTCGGCCCGGTCGATTCGGTCAAGGGCGAAGCGGTCGGCCCAGCCGGCCCGACGACGGCGACCCGCATGGACGGCTTCACCGAGATGATGCTGGCGCAGACCGGGCTGATCTCGATGGTCGGCAAGGCCGAGCGCGGCCCGGTCGCGATTGAAGCCATCAAGAAGCACAAGAGCGCCTATCTGATGGCGGTCGGCGGCGCGGCCTATCTGGTGTCCAAGGCCATCAAGCATGCCGAGGTCGTCGGCTTTGCTGATCTGGGCATGGAAGCGATTTACGAATTCGACGTGGTCGACATGCCGGTCACCGTAGCGGTGAATTCTGGCGGCACCAGCGCCCATATCACCGGCCCGGCCGAGTGGCAGAAAAGGATTGCGACGGGCGAATTCAAGGATATTGCCGTCATCAATGCCTGAAAACCGCCATCAGGCAAGCCGTCGCTGATGGACCGCGCCATCGGGGTATTTGACAGCGGCATCGGCGGCCTGAGCGTTTTGAAAGCGCTGCGTGCCGAGTTGCCGCACGAGCACTTCATCTATGTCGCCGACAGCGGCCATGCGCCCTACGGTGAGCGCGGTGTTGCGCATGTACGGACCCGCTCGCGCGCCATCGTTCAATACCTGGTCAGCCAGAACGTCAAGGCGCTGGTGATGGCCTGCAACACGGCCACGGCCGCCGCGATTCATCTGTTGCGCGCCGAGCATGCCGGCTTGGCGCTGATCGGGGTAGAACCCGCCTTGAAGCCAGCCGCCCTGATCAGCCAGACTGGGCGCATCGGCGTCATGGCGACACGCAGCACCCTGGCGAGCGCCAAATTCAGGGCGCTGCTTGATTCCCAGGCAGGCCAGGCGACCTTCGTGTTACAGCCCTGCGATGGGCTGGCACACGCCATCGAGCACAGCGCGGAAACCGGTGAAATGTCAAAAATCATAGCAATGTGCGCCCGATACACAAGTGCAATGGGCAATTTTGGCCCTGAAAAAGACAAAAGCGACACGCTGGTGCTGGGCTGCACCCATTACCCGTTCGCCAGAAAACACCTTTGCGCCTTGCTTGGCCCGGGCGTCACACTGGTTGACAACGGCGCAGCGGTAGCGTTGCAGACGCGGCGACTGTTGCAAATCAGGTCGCCGACCGGGCCGGAGCATTCGCCCGGTCAGATCAGCCTGTTCACCACCGGACCGGCCCAAACGCTGCAGGTGGCCGCGAGGCGCTGGCTGGGACTGCCGGGCCCGGTCGGCTTGCTCTCGTTTTAAGGGCTGGCAGCGCCTTTGACAATCGCTCTACGGACTGATTTGGCCAATTGTTTTTGCAACTGGCGCGAGCAAAGACCCAAACCCATGGCAGCCGCAACGCAAAGCCGGTGCCGGCTTGCGCCAGCTGCCGGTCGGTATCGCACAGCGCTATCATTTCAATAG
The DNA here is from genome assembly GCF_012927415.1 of Polaromonas sp. GTDB lineage: Bacteria > Pseudomonadota > Gammaproteobacteria > Burkholderiales > Burkholderiaceae_C > Polaromonas. Next base: position 2,460 of record NZ_JABBPF010000135.1, read on the forward strand.
CTATCTATGCCGATAAAACCTGGACATCCTGCCCAAATCATTCATTTTCATAAAAACCCAGCGGCTGGCGGCTGCTTACCCGCATGCACTTACGGTTTCGACGCGCTTGCTGCATTCACGGCCGGCACGTCATCAACCGGTTCTTTCCAGCCGCCGCCCAACGTTTTGTAGAGCGTGACCCGGCTTTGCAGCTGGGCCAGACGGGTTTGCACCACCGCCAGCTGCGCCGCGAACAAGGAGCGCTGGGCGTCGAGCAGATCGAGGTAACTCGCAATCCCGTTTTGGTAGCGCAGGTCGGACAACTTGAAACGCACCGCTTCGGCATTCGCCTGGGCCTGCTGCGATTGCAACTGATCAGCCAGCGTCGTCCGTGTCGCCAGCGCATCGGCCACTTCGCGGAAAGCCGTTTGAATGGATTTTTCGTACTGGGCGATGGCAATGTCGCGCCCGGCATTGGCCGAGTCGAGTCCGGCGATATTGCGTCCGGCATCAAAAATCGGCAGCAACAACTGCGGTGCCATAGTCCAGCCCCAGGAGCCGTTTTTCAACAGCTCGGACAAGCGGCTGCTGGCACTGCCCGCGCCCACAGTCAGCGATATCCTCGGAAAAAATGCGGCACGCGCCGCCCCAAGATTGGCGTTGGAAGCCAATAACAGTTGCTCGGCCTGACGGATGTCGGGCCGGTTGGTCAGCAACTCGGACGGCAAACCGGCCGGTACATCGATCATGGGCTGCGCTTGTGCCAGAGACACACTCTGCGCTGCGGCGGTGGGCAATTCGCCCACCAGCGGCTGACCGACCAGCAAGGTCAGCGCGTTTTCGTCGAGGGCGCGCTGGCGCTGCTGCTGCGCATAGGCCACCCGCGCCGCCTCCAGCAGCGATTCAGCCTGCCGATAGTCAAGCTCGGACGTGACGCCGTTGTCGAAGCGCAGCTTGCTCAGTCTGGTGGACTCCTGGCGCGTCACCAGCGTCTGGCGCGTGATGTCGAGCAGTTCCCCATCAGCGAGGACACTCAGGTAGGTGTTGGCTACCGCGGAAATCAAACTGATCTGCGCCGTCTTGCGGCCCTCCTCAGTGGCCAGGTACTGGTTCAGCGCGGCCTCCTTCAGGCTGCTGACGCGACCAAAAAAGTCCAGTTCATAAGCCGTGACGGCCAAACCCACGTTGTACTGGTTGGTTCCTCCACCGTTGGCGGCAGGCACGCGTGAGCCTGTGAACGCCGCGTTCACCGTCGGCAACTGGTCGGCCCGCCGAATCTGATACTGCGCCCTGGTCTGCTCGATACTGAGCACCGCCACGCGCAGATCACGGTTGTTGGCCAATGAAAGCCCGATCAGCCGTTTGAGTTTGGCGTCCGAAAAAAAATCCTGCCAGGCCACGCTGGAAGCGGATGTTGCGCCCGGCATCGCATTGGCGAGCGCGTCGTTGCCATATTCTGGATAGCTGGTCGCAATCGGTGCCAGGGGACGCTCGTAGCTGGGAATCATCGAGCAGCCGACCAGCAGCACCGCCGCACTCACTGCCAGCAGTTGGGGGAGCATTGTCTTATTCATGGGCCTTGCCTTCATTTTCTTGATGATCGTCTATGCCTGCCGCTTTGGCATGTTCGGCGTAAACCAGCCGCTGCCGCTCGCTGCCTTTGAAAAAGCCGCGAATCAAAACAAAGAAGATTGGCACAAAAAATACGGACAGCGCCGTGCCGGTAATCATTCCGCCTATCACCCCGGTACCAATCGCACGCTGGCTGGCGGAACTCGCGCCCGTGGCGATCGCCAGCGGCAGCACGCCCAGCATGAAGGCAAACGACGTCATCACGATGGGCCGAAAGCGAAGGTGCGCGGCGGTCAGCGCAGACTCGATCACGCCCTTGCCCTGCGCCTGCAAATCCTTGGCAAACTCGATAATCAGAATCGCGTTTTTCGCCGACAGGCCGATGATGGTGATCAGGCCGACCTGGAAGTACACATCATTGGAATAGCTGCGTAGCAAGGTCGCCAGCAATACGCCCAGCACACCCAGCGGCACCACCAGAATCACGGCCAGCGGAATCGACCAGCTTTCATACAACGCGGCAAGGGCCAGGAACACCGCCAGAATCGCAAAACCGTAAAGGATCAGGGCCTGCGAGCCGGCAAGCTTTTCCTCGCGCGACTGCCCGGTCCACTCATAACCAAAGCCTTGCGGCAACTGGGCGGCGAGTTTTTCCATTTCAACCATGGCCGCGCCAGTGCTAAAGCCCGGCGCCGCGCCACCGCTGATGCGCATGGCGGGGTAGCCGTTGTAGCGAACGGTTTGCATTGGGCCCTTGACCCAGCGCGTGGTCGCGAACGCAGACATCGGCACGGCTTGCCCCTGGTTATTGCTGGCATTGATTTTCAGCAGATCATCAGGCTGCATGCGGGCAGGGGCATCGGCTTGCACCACCACGCGCTGCAATCGTCCCTGATTGGGAAAGTCGTTGACGTAGCTCGAACCCAGAGATGTCGACAAGGCCGCGTTGACGGCATCAAAACTCACGCCCAGCGCATTGGCCTTGTCCCGGTCAATATCGATCTGCAACTGCGGAGCGTCTTCCAGACCATCGGGCCGGACCTGCGCCAGCATCGGGCTTTTCGCGGCCAGGCCCAGCAGCTGGTTGCGCGCTGCCAGCAACGCGTCTCCACCAGCCCCCGAGCGATCCTGCAAGCGGAAGGTAAAGCCGCTGGCAGAGCCCAACTCGGGAATCGGAGGAGGACTCAGCGGGAAAATGAACGCATCGCGAACCCCCGACAGCGCACCGAAAGCGCGTCCGGCGAGTGCATCCGCATGCTGGCCTGACTCCTTGCGATCAGACCAGTCCTTCAGCGTCACAAAGGCCAGCGCCGCATTTTGCCCCTGGCCCGAGAAGCTGTATCCCAGAACGCCAACCATGCCTTGCACTTCGGGTTGCTTGAGCATGAAGCCTTCGACCTGCTCCATCACGGAACGAGTGCGATCCAGCGTCGCGCCCGGCGGCAGCTGCACGTTAACCAGCAAGTTGCCCTGGTCTTCCGCCGGCAAAAAAGACGTTGGCAGGCGTGTGTAGACAAGCGCCACCACGCCGATGATGGCAGCATAAATAAGCAGGTAGCGCCCGGCACGCTTGAGCAGGCGCGCAACCAGACCTTCATAGCCCTTCGCGGTGCGCGAAAATCCGCGGTTGAACCAGCCAAAAAAACCGGTCTTCCCATGATGATGACCGGCTTCAACCGGTTTGAGCAGCGTGGCGCACAGCGCCGGCGTGAGCGACAGCGCCAGAAAGGCCGAAAAAGCAATCGAGGACACCATGACCGCAGAAAACTGGCGGTAAATATTGCCGACCGAACCAGCGAAAAATGCCAATGGAACAAACACCGATATCAGTACCACCGTGACGCCGATGATGGCGCCCGAAATCTGCCCCATCGCCTTGCGTGTCGCTTCTCGCGGCGGCAAGCCTTCCTCACTCATGATGCGCTCGACGTTTTCGACCACCACGATGGCATCGTCGACCACGATGCCAATCACCAGCACCATTCCGAACATGGTCAGCACGTTGATGGAAAAGCCCAGCGCCAGCAGCGCGGCGAAGGTCCCCAGCAGGGCAATTGGCACCACGATGGTCGGAATGATGGTGTAGCGCCAGTTCTGCAGGAACAGGAACATCACCAAAAACACCAGCACCACAGCCTCGATCAGCGTCTCGGTCACCTGGCGGATGGAGATGCTCACAAAACGCGAACTGTCGTACGGAATGGAGTAGCTCACGCCTTGGGGAAAATAAGGCTTGAGTTCCTCCATCTTGACACGCACCGCTTTGGCGGCGGCCAGCGAGTTGCCCGAGGGTGTGAGTTGCACGCCTATGCCGGTGGCTGGCTTGCCGTTAAGACGCGCCGAAGTCGCATAGGTCTGCGCGCCCAGTTCAATGCGCGCCACATCTTTCAGGCGTACCGCAGAGCCGTTTGTATTGGCACGCAGCACGACATTGCCAAACTGCTCCACGCCGGAGAGCTGGCCGTTGACAATCACGGTGGCCGCGGTGCCCTGCCCCGCCACATTGGGCAAGTCACCGATCGTGCCAGAGGAAATCTGCGCATTCTGAGCCCGAATGGCATTCGTCACATCGGATGCCGACAGGGCAAAGCCTGCCAGCTTGGCCGGGTCGATCCAGACGCGCATCGCGCGCTCGGTACCAAACAGTTGGGCCTGGCCAATACCCGGCAGGCGCTGGAGTTCCGGGATCACGTTGCGCGACGCATAGTCGCCCAGCGCGATCGGATCAATTGCCGGGTTGTCAGAGGAGAGCATGGTGAACAGCAGGAAGTTGGATCGCGACTTGTCGACCCGAACGCCCTGCTGAGTGACGGCCTGGGGCAAGCGTGGCGAGGCCCTTGAGAGTCGGTTTTGCACGTCCACCTGTGCCAGATCGGGATTGGTGCCCGTTTCGAAGCTCAGGGTGATGCTGCCGCTGCCGTTCGCCTGGGCCACCGATTCCATGTAGATCAGGCCCGGTGTGCCGTTCATCTCGCGCTCGATCACGCTGAGTACGCTGTCTTCGAGTGTCCGGGCGGACGCGCCAGGGTAACTGGCGGTCACGACAATTGCAGGTGGCGCCACCGGCGGATACTGGGCAATCGGCAGCTGCGTAATGGCCACGCTGCCCAGCACCAGAATAAACAAGGCAATCACCCATGCAAAAATCGGGCGATCAATAA
>NZ_JABBPF010000198.1 GCF_012927415.1 Polaromonas sp.
CGCTGGATTGTCGCTTGAAAAGGTTTTGCATTTCTAATAGATTACTAACCGGTCAGTCATTAACAGATTTTGCGCTACTTGCAGCGCCTGCCCGAGTACCCCGAGCCTTTTCGAATCACATCATGAAAAAAAGCGTTTTATCCCTGTCGGTCGTCGCTGTTTTGCTGGTGGCCTGTTCCCGCGCCACGCCGCCCGAGGAGCCGGTTCGCGCCGTGAAGGTGATCACCGTGGGCGGCGGCGCGCTTTCTTCCAGGCACGAATATGCCGGGGAAGTGCGGGCCAGGGTCGAGTCCCGGCTGGGCTTTCGGGTCGGCGGCAAAATCATCAAGCGCCAGGCCGAGCTGGGCCAGCGCGTCAGGGCCGGGCAGGTGCTGGCTGAGCTTGACCCGCAGGATTACCGGCTGGCCGCCGATGCTGCCCGCGCCCAGCTGGCCGCCGCCGCCGCCAATCGCAACCTGGCCGCCGCTGACTACCGGCGCTACAAGGAGTTGAAGGATCAGAACTTCATCAGTGGCGCCGAACTGGAGCGGCGTGACGCCACCTTCAGGGCGGCTCAGGCGCAATTCGAACAAGCCCAATCGCAGCTGGCCGTTCAGGGCAACCAGGCCGGCTACGCCGTGCTGACGGCCGATGTGTCCGGCGTGGTGACAGCGATCGACGCAGAGCCGGGCCAAGTGGTGGCTGCCGGTGTGTCCGTGGTGCGCATCGCGGCCGACGGCGTGCGCGACGTGGTGTTTTCGGTGCCCGAAGACAAGGTGGCGGCCATTAAGCTGGGCGCACCGGTCACGATGCGGGCCTGGGCACAAGTCGCCGACTTGCCCGGCAAGGTGCGCGAAGTGGCGGCAAGCAGTGATCCGGTCACGCGTACCTATCCGGTCAAGGTGTCTATCGACGCCAGAGAGCCGCCGCCGCTCGGCGCCACGGTGAATGTCGTCCTGGAAGGCGCCGGGCTTGGCGGCGTGCCGGTAATCAAGTTGCCGACCTCGGCCCTGCGTCAGGATGGGCAGGCGACGGCCGTGTGGGTGCTTGACAAGGCCAGCATGACGGTGCGCTCGCAGGTGATCCAGATTGCGACTGCCGACGGTAATGAGGCGGTGGTGGCTGCCGGCCTTCAGCCGGGGATGCTGGTGGTCGGTGCCGGCGTTCATGTGCTGTCGCCAGGGCAGAAAGTCACGATTTATCAGTCAAAAGTGCAGGGGGTCCAGAATTTACGGCCACTGGCAGCTACTGATTCGATAGCAAATTCCGTACCGGTGCCGGTTGCCTCAGCTGCCTCTGCCGCCAGCGCGAAGTGAGCCCGGCATGACACAGACGACGACCGACCAGGCTGCCGGGCCCGCCGCTGCGCCTTCAGCCCGCTTCAACCTGTCGCGCTGGGCACTGGAACATGCCGCGCTGACCCGCTACCTGCTGCTGGTGCTGATTGCGCTGGGTTTTGCCGCCTATTTTCAGCTCGGGCAGGACGAAGACCCGCCTTTCACCTTCCGCGCCATGGTGGTACGCACCTACTGGCCGGGCGCGACGGCGCAGCAAGTGGCCGAGCAGGTCACCGACAAGCTGGAGCGCACGTTGCAGGAGGTGCCGTATGCCGACCGGATCCGCAGCTATTCCAAACCTGGCGAGTCGCAGATCATTTTCCAGATCAAGGATTTGTCCAAAGCGAGCGAAGTGCCCAATGTCTGGTATGCGGTGCGCAAGAAGGTCGGCGACATGCGCGGCACGCTGCCGGGTGGCGTTCAGGGGCCGTTTTTCAATGATGATTTTGGCGATGTCTATGGCGTGATTTACGCGCTGGAGTCCGATGGCTTCAACTACGCCGAGCTCAAGACTTTTGCCGATGACGTGCGCCAGCAACTGCTGCGCGTGCCGAACGTCAGCAAGGTCGAACTGTTTGGCGTGCAGGACGAAAAAGTCTTCATCGAAATCTCGCAGAAACGGCTGGCGCAATTGGGGCTGGACCTGAACCAGGTGCTGGCGCAACTGGGCCAGCAAAACGCGATCGAGTCGGCTGGCGCGTTGCAGACGCCACTCGATGTGGTGCAGGTGCGCGTGGCGGGCCAGTTTGAAGCGCTGGAGCAATTGCGCGCCATGCCAATCCGGGGTGCTGGCTATGGCGCCGGAACGAGCGCCGGAGGCAGCCAGTTGCTGCTCGGCGATATCGCCAGCATCCAGCGCGGTTACGTCGATCCGCCGTCGGTCAAGGTGCATCACCAGGGCAAGGAAGTGGTTGCGCTGGGCGTCGCCATGACCCGGGGCGGTGACATCATCGCGCTGGGCAAGGCACTTGAAAAGCTGTCGCAGGGTTTGGCCAGAACCCTGCCGGCCGGCGTCAAGCTGATCCACATGCAGGACCAGCCGAAGGCGGTAGCGTCTTCGGTGAACGAATTTGTCGGCGTGCTGATAGAGGCCGTGCTGATCGTGCTGGCGGTGAGTTTTGTCAGCCTGGGCCTGCATCAACGCCGGCAGCAGGGAGCAGGCCGGCTGCCGCTGTGGAAACGCTATTACATTGATATGCGGCCTGGTCTGGTCGTGGGCATCACCATTCCGCTGGTGCTGAGCCTGACTTTTCTGGCCATGTGGTATCTCAATATCGGCCTGCACAAGATATCGCTGGGTTCGCTCATCATCGCGCTCGGGCTGCTGGTCGATGACGCGATCATTGCCGTCGAAATGATGGTGCGCAAGATGGAAGAAGGCTACGACAAGGTGCGCGCCGCCACCTTTGCCTACGAAATTACGGCCATGCCGATGTTGACCGGCACCCTGATAACCGCCGCGGGGTTTTTGCCGATTGGCCTGGCCAAGTCGGTGACCGGCGAATACACCTATGCGATTTTTGCCGTCACCGTGATTGCGCTGGTGCTCAGCTGGATCGTTTCGGTTTATTTTGTCCCCTATTTGGGCACGCTGCTGCTCAAGGTGCCGCCGCATGTGCAGGAGGTTCAGGCAGGTCTTGACAGCCCCCACGAGATGTTCAACAGCCCGTTTTACAACCGCTTTCGCCGCGCGGTCAACTGGTGCGTGCAGCACCGCTGGCTCACGATCGGCGCCACCGTGCTGATTTTTGCGCTGGGCATTGTGGGCATGGGGCGGGTGCAGCAGCAGTTTTTCCCGGATTCCAGCCGGCCGGAAATCATCGTCGATATCTGGTTCCCGGAGGGCACTTCGTTTGCCGCCAATGAAGCGACTGCCAGGCGCGTCGAGCAGCGCCTGATGCAGGAGGCGGGCGTGACGTCGGTCAGCACCTGGCTGGGATCGGGTGTGCCGCGGTTTTATCTGCCGCTGGACCAGATTTTCCCGCAGACCAATGTGTCGCAGATGATTGTGTTGCCCAAAGACCTGAAAGTGCGCGAATCGCTGCGCATCCGGCTGCCCGCCTTGCTGGCCACGGAGTTTCCCGAGGTGCGCGGCCGCGTCAAGCTTTTGCCCAATGGGCCGCCAGTGCCTTATCCAGTGCAGTTTCGCGTGGTCGGCGACGATCCGCTGGTGCTGCGCGAGCGCGCCGATGAAGTCAAGGCGGTGATGCGGGCCAGCGCCAACACGCGTGGCGTGAATGACAACTGGAATGAGTCGGTCAAAGTCGTGCGGCTGGAGATAGACCAGGCCAAGGCGCGTGCACTGGGCGTCACCAGCCAGTCGATCGCTCAGGCCTCGCGCACGCTGTTGAGCGGTTCGTCGGTGGGGCAGTTCCGCGAAGGGGACAAACTGATAGACATCGTGTTGCGCCAGCCGCCGGATGAACGCAAGGCGATTAGCGATCTCGGCAATGCCTACCTGCCCACCGCGTCGGGCAAGACAATCCCGCTGACACAGATCGCCAAGCCGGTGTTTGCCTGGGAGCCGGGCGTGATGTGGCGCGAAAACCGGGACTACGCCATTACGGTTCAAAGCGACATTGTGGAGGGTCTGCAGGGCGCGACCGTGACGCAGCAGCTGCAGCCGCAACTCAAGGCGCTGGAAACCAGATGGCATGACTCGGGCATGACGGGTTATCGCATCCAGGTGGCCGGCGCGGTGGAGGAAAGCAGCAAGGGCTCGGCCTCCATTGCAGCCGGGATTCCGGTCATGCTGTTCCTCACCTTCACGCTGCTGATGCTGCAACTGCACAGCTTCAGCCGCGCGATGCTGGTGTTTCTGACCGGCCCGCTCGGCATTGCCGGGGTGGCAGGGGCGCTGATCCTGCTGGGTCGGCCCTTTGGTTTTGTGGCCCTGCTGGGCGTGATAGCGCTGATGGGCATGATTCAGCGCAATTCCGTGATTCTGATCGATCAGATCGAACAGGACCGCGCCCGGGGAGTGCCGGCCTGGGATGCGATTGTCGAGTCTGCCGTGCGCCGCTTGAGGCCCATCGTGCTGACCGCCGCAGCCGCCGTGCTGGCGATGATCCCGCTGTCGCGCAGCGTCTTCTGGGGGCCCATGGCGGTGGCCATCATGGGTGGGCTGATCGTTGCCACCGTGCTGACCCTGCTGGCCTTGCCGGCGATGTACGCGGCGTGGTTTCGCGTCAAGCGGGAGCCGGCACGAGCCTGAAGGGGCCGTTAACACGCTGTGGGCTTTTTTATATTGGCAGCGATACAGGTTAAAATAGAAAGTTGACCGATTCCAGGCGGAAATACGAGGGTCCTCGGGTTTTTTGCTTTTATTTCAGGCGCGCGGGTGGCGAAATTGGTAGACGCACCAGGTTTAGGTCCTGACGGTAGCAATACTGTGCGGGTTCGAGTCCCGCCCCGCGCACCATCCTTGAGGCTTTGCCGAGGCAATAATGCCCAGGCTCCAGGCTTAGCTGCGCAAAGGCAGCCTGTCAGGCGCAAGCCCTGTTTTGAATATTTTTTGATTTTAGGAAACCATCATGGCCGTGACTGTTGAAAATCTTGAAAAGCTCGAGCGCAAAATGACGCTGACGCTGCCCCTCAATACCATCCAGTCAGAAGTTGACGCACGTCTGAAACGCCTGGCCCGCACCGTCAAGATGGACGGTTTCCGTCCCGGCAAGGTTCCCATGACGGTGGTGACCCAGCGCTACGGTTACTCGGTGCATTACGAAGTGATGAACGACAAGGTGGGTGAGGCCTTTGCCGTGGCGGCCAACGAAGCCAAGCTGCGCGTTGCCGGGCAGCCGCGCATCAGCGAAAAAGAGGGCGCGCCAGACGGCGAGCTGACCTTTGATGCGGTGTTCGAGGTTTATCCGGAAGTCAAGATCGCCGATCTCACCAATGCCGAGGTTGAAAAGGTCAGCGCTGAAGTCAGCGACGCCGCCATTGACAAGACGCTGGACATTTTGCGCAAGCAGCGCCGCACCTTTGCCCAGCGTGCGGCCGATGCGCCAGCGCAGGAAGGTGACCGTGCCACCATCGATTTCGAAGGCAAGATCGATGGTGAAACCTTTGCTGGCGGCAAGGCCGAAGCTTTTCAGTTTCTGGTCGGCGAAGGCCAGATGCTCAAGGAATTTGAAGACGCCGTGCGCGGCATGAAAAGCGGCGAAAGCAAGACCTTTCCGCTGAGTTTCCCCGCCGATTACCACGGCAAGGACGTTGCCGGAAAACAGGCTGATTTCATGGTGACGGTCAAGAAAATTGAAGCGGCGCACCTGCCCGAAGTCAATGAAGCACTGGCCAAGTCGCTGGGCATTGAGGACGCAACGGTCGAGGGCTTGCGCTCGGACATCAGGAAAAACCTCGAGCGCGAAGTCAAGTTTCGCTTGCTGGCCCGCAATAAAAATGCCGTGATGGATGCGTTGATTGCCAACGCCGAACTCGACTTGCCCAACTCAAGCGTGCAGGCCGAACTTGACCGCATGGTCGAAGGCGCCCGGGCTGACCTGAAACAGCGCGGCATCAAGGACGCTGACAAGGCGCCGATTCCCGACGATATCTTCCGCCCGCAGGCTGAAAAACGCGTTCGTCTGGGTTTGGTGGTGGCCGAACTGGTACGCGCCAACGAATTGCAGGCCAAGCCCGAACAACTCAAGGCACACATCGAAGAGCTGGCCGCCAGCTACGAAAAGCCGCAGGAAGTGGTGCGCTGGTATCTGGGCGACAACCGCCGCATGGCTGAGGTCGAGGCTGTAGTGATTGAAAATAATGTGACCGAGTTTGTCCTGGGCAAGGCCAAGGTCAGCGAGAAAGCCATCGCTTTCGATGAGCTGATGGGCCAGAACTGAGCGCCAGCTTCTGCTGATTCCGGGGCTTGTGCTTTGCCGCGCAGGCCCCAAGTCATTCTGGGTACAGTACAACCATTTCTGGAGAAAATTTGATGATCAGAACCAGTATTTACGGCGGCCACGGCAGCCCCCAGTCTGTCAGCCAGGAAGTGCAAGGCCTGGGCATGGTACCCATGGTGATTGAGCAGTCGGGTCGTGGCGAACGTTCGTACGACATTTATTCTCGGTTGCTGAAAGAGCGCGTCATTTTCCTGGTCGGTCCGGTCAACGACCAGACCGCCAATCTGGTGGTGGCGCAACTGTTGTTTCTGGAAAGCGAAAATCCGGACAAGGACATTTCCTTTTACATCAACTCCCCTGGTGGGTCCGTGACCGCCGGCATGGCGATTTACGACACAATGCAGTTCATCAAGCCGGATGTGTCGACGCTTTGCGTGGGCATGGCGGCCAGTATGGGCGCTTTTTTGCTGTCGGCCGGTGCTAAAGGCAAGCGCTTTAAGCTGCCCAATTCACGCGTCATGATTAACCAGCCATCCGGCGGCGCGCAGGGCCAGGCTTCAGACATTGAAATTCACGCGCGGGATATTCTCAAGACGCGTGACCAGCTCAACCGCATTTTGGCCGCCAACACCGGCCAGACGGTCGAAAAAATCGAACGCGACACCGAGCGGGACTATTTCATGTTTGCCGATGAAGCCAAGACCTATGGGGTGGTGGATCAGGTGATTTCCAAACGCCCCTGATTGGCCTGCGCAAACGGTTTCGGGCTGCGACGCAACAGCGGCGTTTTCTGTAACAGAAACGCCGTTTTTTTATTGGTTATCATTAGTTAACCGTCCTCCAAGTCACGATAAAGGCATCCCCAACAAGGGCCGAGAAAAAAGGCTCCACCGGCGAGAAGACGCTGTACTGCTCGTTTTGCGGTAAAAGCCAGCACGAAGTCAAAAAACTCATTGCTGGCCCGTCTGTCTTTGTCTGTGATGAGTGCAT
>NZ_JABBPF010000006.1 GCF_012927415.1 Polaromonas sp.
GGACCTTTGAACCGACGGTCAGTGCCTTCTTTCTGGCGGAGATGGGCGACCTGACGGTGTTGCGGGACATACCCGTTTGCCTGCAAATCTCTTTAATCGACTGTTTGTCCCGAAAGTACAAACGCCTTATCTTGGCTAATGTTCCCACTTTGATCACTCCCGTCTCCTGTGCATAACTTGGCATGCACAGACTTTCTAACAGGGGTCAAATTTCAATGAAAATATCGGCCCTTACGGGGTCAATTCTGGGTGGAATTCAACAAATGACATTCAAAACGGCGGCCACCATGCTGGTGCTGTGCTTGGTGTTTCAGGTGCAGGCCGATACCCTGCTGGGCAAGGTCATCAATGTGGCCGATGGCGACACCATCACCATCCTAGATGACACCAACACCCAGCACAAAATCAGGTTAACCGGCATTGATGCGCCTGAAAAACGGCAAGCATTCGGCGATGTCTCCAAGCAGAGCCTGGTCAAGCAGGTAGCAGGGCAATCTGTGGCGGTCGAGTGGGTCAAATCAGTAGCAATTAATTCGAGCCGAAAACGCCATTGATTGCAAGTCGAACGAGTTTCAAACGCGAGTCACTACACCTATTAAAGAAGAGCAACCACAGCGACCACCGTACCAATGACTGTGCCAGCAGTTTTGAGGGCGCTGACCACGTCGTCCACTGCGGACTGCACGTTCCAGTTCACATACACACTAAAGCGCCAGTGGTATCCGGCACAAAGATCAGGCCACGCATCTTGGAGTTGCGAATTATTACCGTTCTGGGTGAAATCAAAATTCCGAGAGCCGGCTTCAAAGGTGCCGTGAGTCGCACCCTTAACCGCGAAACTGAATGCTTTTCCAGACTCGCTGACGATAACCCAGACCGCTTCTATGTCATAGCTCGGCGCACCGGAATCGTGAAAATGACCGGCAAAACTGTAGCTCCCATTTTGAAAAAGCGCCAGGGACATGTTTCCACCAACGGGGATGGGATCTGAAAACCCGATGTACCCAGACTGAAAAGGTCCAATCTGCGTTGGCAGGGGAGGCGCTGGAGGAGGTTCTGAAGGTGGCCCAGCAGGACCCGGGTCGGGAGTGTTAAGCTGAAAGTTGGGCAGTTTTCTCTTCGAGTCAAACTTCACAACTAGCTCACCGGAACTGCGAGCAGTAAGCTTTGCCAGCTGGGCGGCGTGGTCCTGCAGTTTTGAATGAAAACCAGATATCTGTAGTGCTGGGGGTGCCATGGAATCCTGCTTTCTGCCTCACTGCTGAGGCTGTTTACTGGAAAGGCGAGAAGCGCTTTAATTTTAGATAAATTCGAGGATCACGAAGCCCGATTCGTGCTATCAGCCCAAAATATATTGCGAGTTTTCGTAACGGCTTGGCGCGCGATGTGTTCCACGGAAAACGCGGTGAGCTACGTCAGCGCTGTAGGGAAGGCCAGGAGGTTCAACTGAGTGCCCTTAGCTTGTATCTCCTCTGTGTCTCTGTGCCGGGCGTCCCTGTCAAAAACAATCGGGGTTTTAAGTTCAATTGCTTCCTAAACCCCGATTGCAACCTGGTGCAGGTCAAGCGCGGCCTGGCATTGCACTACAAGCACTATCAGCGGGAGCAGTCACCTACTGACCAACAGAGCTATGCAGCCGCCGAGATCGAGGCCAGTGGTGCGAAGCTGGGTCTATGGGTCAACTCTGACCATTGGCAACCTGGATGTTTTGACACAAAGGGAGGGGGCTAGAAAGTCGGGCTGATCATTAACCTGGAAACCACACGGTATCTCACGCGCAGAAAAAATTTCCCATTTGAATTAATTCAAAATCAGCAAAAGCTTCAATCGACAGGCAGGGGAGGGCAAAAAGTCCGGCTGATCGAACCAAGGAAACCGGCAGTTCCGTTTGATTCAACGCTAACGCACAACTTGTGTCGTGCGCGTGCGCGAGATGATCCAAACAGGGGTATCAAATGAAAGTGGGGGGGTAAATGGGGGGGGTAAATTGATATTGAAAATCGGCAAACCTAGCATCCATGCAGGTTTCTAGACATCATTCAATTGACCCCAGCCCATACCGCATGACTTTTTTTGTTTGTGAAATCAACGGCTCGCAGTGCAATAGCGTCCAAGAGAACCTATTGGCGCTGATCGAATATTGACCACTTGGGAGTTGCAATATCCAATCGACGCTAACAAATTTCAATTGGTTCATGCAAACTTCACTTGTGAAAATCCTGCGTCGGGTGTTTTTGGTTTTTCTGGGTATTTACCAGGCACCCTCCGACTCAGGTAGTGCACTCACGTGTCTCTAGAAGATCAAAGGGGCAAAATTCGAAGTTTGCCAATATTCCCTGACCTGCCGCAGCTTGTCATCAAATTCACGGCTGTCGAGTGGCTTGCTCACATAGCTATTGAGCCCGCCTTTAAATGCGAGTACGGCTTTTGACTGCTCACTTGCCGAAGTCAACATGACCACCGGCACGAAAAATGTACGTGGATCATTTCGCATGTGCTCCATCACTTGCAGCCCGTTCATTTCGGGCATCCCTAAGTCGAGCAAGACCAACTCGGGTTGATCGTCAGTGGAGCGGCCCTGGTTAATTCCTTCTCCGAAAAGATAATCCAACGCCTCCCGACCATTTCGGGCTATCACGATATGGTGGGAAGAGTCGCTTTCTTCCAGCGCACTCAAGGTCAATTCGAGGTGGTCGGGATCATCTTCCACCACCAGCATGGTTGGTTTGCTCATAGATTTATCCCTTCGTAATCAGGCTCCAGACTCCGGCATACCCAGCACCGATCCTGCGCCCAAAACACAGGTGACAGGGCCAAATCTTGGTCGTTGCACGCGGCGTGGTTAAGTTCAGCACACATAAGGCGATGATGACAGAAGAAAATATCAAAAACACTGAACTTGGTAAGTTTTGCAAAAATACGTTTTTTACTAAATCATTACTAAATTTGAAAATTATTGGTTAACCATGACCAGTTTGCCCTTGACACCTCTTGAACCCATATGCGCGTAGGCGGCTTTGAGGTCAGCCATTGGCATGGTCCTGTCAATCACGGGTTTGATCTTGCCCTGGGCATACCAGTCGGCCAACTCCTTCATTGCGGCGGCGCTGGCAATGGGTTCCTGCTTGGCAAAGCCACCCCAAAACACCCCGACGATGGATGCCCCTTTGAGGAGAGTCAGGTTTAGTGGAAGCGAGGGGATGGTACCTGAGGCAAAGCCCACCACCAGATAACGGCCGCGCCATGCGATGGAACGGAAAGCCGGTTCTGCCAGATCGCCGCCCACCGGGTCATAGATGACGTCCGGGCCTTTGCCATCAGTTAGGTTCTTCAGTGCTTCGCGCAGGTTTTCGGTGCTGTAGTTGATGGTGGCGTCAGCACCAATGGATTTGCAAAGAGCGCATTTCTCATCGGTGGACGCTGCGGCGATCACTTTGGCACCGAGCGCCTTTGCAATCTGTATGGCCGAAGTGCCGACGCCCCCCGCAGCGCCCAGTACCAGCAGGGTTTCTCCTACTTTGAGTTGTGCCCGGTCGGCCAGCGCATGGTGCGAGGTGGCGTAAATCATGATGAAGGCAGCTGCATCGACATAGGGGAAACCAGCGGGCAAGGGCATGCAGAGCGCGGCCGGAGCGATGGTGTGGGTGGCAAAGCCCCCTGTGCCCGAAAGACAGGCGACATTCTGTCCGACCTTCAAGTGTTTCACGCCGTCGCCCACGGCCTGCACAACACCAGCATATTCAGAACCGGGTACGAAGGGCAGGGGTGGCTTGATCTGGTATTTGTTCTGCACGATCAGTAGATCCGGGAAGTTCAGGCTTGCTGCCTTGATCTCGATCAGTACCTCGCCAGCCAGGGGTTGCGGCGTGGGCAGTTCTTTCCATGTCAGGGCGTCGACGCCAGTCGGGTTTTCACAAAGCCATGCATGCATAAAAGTCTCCGAAAAAAATAAAAGGTTCAGGGCAGGATCATCCAGAGGGTGAAGCTGCGGAGCGAATTTCGCGGCAACTTATGCATCATAGGCAAGATGCCAGTCGTGGTTCCCGGAACTCTTATTCCTCCTGTCGCAGCGGTGACCGTAGAATCACGCCATGAAAATTCTCATTTGTAACGATGATGGTTATCAGGCTAGCGGCATCGTTGCTTTGTACGAGGCGCTTAAAGCCGTCGCTGATGTGGAGGTCGTGGCACCCGAACAAAATAACAGCGCCAAGTCGAACGCGTTGACCCTGCATTCGCCGATGTACGTGCAAACGGCCGCCAATGGTTTTCGCTACATCAACGGCACCCCGGCTGATTGCGTGCATATTGCCCTTACGGGCTTGCTGGGTTATCGTCCCGACCTCGTGGTTTCAGGTATCAACAACGGTGCCAACATGGGTGACGACACGATTTATTCAGGCACCGTGGGGGCCGCCATGGAGGGTTACCTCTTTGGCATCCCCGCCATCGCGTTTTCGCAAACCGAAAAGGGCTGGGCGCATATTGATGTAGCGGCCAGACGCGCCTGCGATCTGGTGCAGCAACTCATTCCTTCGCTTGAAGCCGTGGCGCACGGTGTACAGCCCACCTTCGCGCCGTGGTTGCTCAATGTGAATATTCCCAACCTGCCCGACGATCAGATTCAGGGCGTTAAAGTGGCGCGCCTGGGGCGCCGTCATGCCGCTGAGCGCGTTATCACCCAGACCAGTCCGCGCGGCGAAGTCATGTACTGGATTGGCGGCGCGGGGCCGGCCAAGGAGGCCGGCGAGGGGACGGATTTTTATGCAACCAGTAATGGCTATGTCTCCATCACGCCCTTGCAGGTCGATTTGACTGATCACGAGCGCCTGCCTTTCTGGGCCCAGACCGCGGCAAAACTGGCTCAGGGCACTGAAAAATAGCCCCATGAAGCCCGGTTTCAAATCCCCTTTTAATCCCGCCCTCAACGATCTCTTGCCGATGGTGCGTCCTGGCTTTCCGGTCCGTCTGAACCTAGGCATAGGCGGTCCAACCGCTGCCAAGGTAATCGCTTCAACTGATGGCGCGACAAAGACCAAAGGCTTGAATGGCCCAAAAAAATCCGCTTTGGCAGCCGCTCCGGCCGGCTTGGGCATGGCCGTGCAGGCGGCGCGCGCGCGCATGGTGCACAAGCTGGCTGCGCAAGGCGTGTCAGACGCCCGGGTGCTATCAGCCATGAGTCAGGTGGAGCGTCATCGCTTCGTGGATAGCGCGCTGGCCAATCAGGCCTATGAAGATACCAGTTTGCCGATCGGGTTGGGCCAGACCATTTCCAAGCCAAGCGTGGTGGCGCGCATGCTGGAATTGCTGCAGCAAAGCGCGCGCGGGGCCGGTGGCAAGCTCGGGCGCGTGCTCGAAATCGGTACCGGTTGCGGTTACCAAGCCGCCGTCCTCAGCCATCTGGCGACCGAGGTTTACAGCATTGAGCGCTTACGCGGCCTCCATGACAAAGCCCGGGAAAATTTGCGAGACCTGCGGCTGTCCAATGTGCACCTCCTGTTTGGCGATGGCATGAGCGGCTTCCCCAAAGGCGCACCCTATGCGGCCATCATTGCCGCAGCGGGTGGTGATGCCATTCCGTCTGCGTGGATAGAGCAGTTGGCAATGGGCGGACGCCTGGTCGCGCCACTGCAAGCAGCCAATGGTTCCCAGGCCCTGGTGGTGGTGGACAAAACCCCTGAAGGCATCCGGCAGACTTTGCTGGAAGCCGTGCACTTTGTCCCCTTAAAATCAGGTACTAGCTGAATCCCGGCCAAGCCACCAGACACACCAGGATCAGCTCAAGATTGAAGACGAAAGAAGCTGAAAGAATCGATGAATAAAAACACAGGGTCAATCAGGATGGCGTCTCCCATTGTCTGCAGATCAGGTTCCGGTGCCCGCCGGACCGGCACGCTTGTGCTGGGCTGCGCGCTGGCTGCAGCGCTGTTACTGGCAACCGGTTGCAGTTCGCGTTCGCTGAACAATGCACCGGTTGAAGACCGCGGCACGGCTCTGTCGCGACCGACGCCGGTGGTGGTTGATGCCGCCACTGTGAAGCTGTTGCCGGGCACTGAAAATGCCGGGAAACCGGGCTATTACACCGTCAAACCCGGTGACACCATTATCCGGATCGGCCTGGAAAGTGGCCAGAACTGGCGCGATATCGTGCGCTGGAACAGCCTTGAAAACCCTAACCTGATCGAAGTCGGACAAGTGTTGCGCGTGTTACCACCCGTCAGCGAAACCCAAGTGGTGGCGCGACCCGTGACGTCAGGTTCGGCTGCGGCCGCCCCAGTTCCGCCGGCCAGCGCGGCGCGGCCTGCGACAGCTGCCCCGGTCGCCGCTCCTTCGATCCCCGTAATGGCGCCTTCATCCGCCTCGGTTGCCAACGGAGATGAAGACGTGGGCTGGATCTGGCCCGCCCAAGGCACGCTGCTTGCAGGCTTTGACGAAGCAAAAAACAAGGGGCTCGATATTTCAGGCAAGGCCGGCGACGCGGTGATCGCGTCTGCTGATGGCCGTGTCGTGTATGCCGGTGCCGGTCTGCGAGGCTATGGCAACCTGATCATTCTCAAGCACAACAACACCTTCCTGACGGCCTACGCGCACAACCAGACCCTGCTGGTCAAGGAAGACCAGTCCGTCAAAAAGGGCCAGAAAATCGCTGAAATGGGCAACAGTGACGCCGACCGCGTCAAACTCCACTTTGAAATCCGTCGTCAGGGCAAACCGGTGGATCCATCCAGATATCTGCCGGCCAAATAGGTCGCAGAGGCCACTGCCCGGAAGGAGCCCTGCATCAGCCGGGCTCCTTTTTTCATGAGGAAAGTTTTGCGCATGATTTTTTGCGCAATTTTTGACAAATCGGCTCCTTGTCCATTTTTTACGGTATCCGGTAGCTATTTTTTTGATAGCAATGTTTAATTTTCGACAGGGTTGGTCAATTTGTTCTCTGCCAGGCTGGCGTCAAAGCGGGCGGCTTCGCCATCCAGTGGGGCTGTGCCTGAGACAATCGGGAATGACTGAAGAAATCCAGAAACAGCCGCCTGTTGCGCCGGCAAACTACCCG
>NZ_JABBPF010000166.1 GCF_012927415.1 Polaromonas sp.
CGGGCCTGCTTCGCCTACCGGGATCCAATAAGGAATTTTCATGCCTCAATCACGGCACAAAGCCGCAACTCCCGTAGGTAGCAAAGACGCAGGCAGGGACAAGCAATCCCAACTCGAAAGCTTCAAGTCAGGAAACGCTGCGGTGTTGACCAGCAACTACGGCGTGCAAAGTCCGGACAACCATAATTCCCTGAAGGCTGGCACACGGGGTCCTACCCTGCTTGAAGATTTCATTCTTCACGAAAAAATTACGCACTTTGACCACGAACGTATTCCAGAGCGTGTGGTCAACGCAAGGGGTTGCGGCGCACATGGGTATTTCAAGGTCTACAAATCGATGGTGCAGTACACCCGTGCGGCCTTCCTGCAGGACCCCGAGATTGAAACGCCTGTTTTTGTGCGCTTCTCGACCGTGGTCGGCTCCAAAGGTTCTGCAGACACGGTGCGCGATGTCCGCGGCTTTGCCGTCAAGTTCTACACCCGGGAAGGTAACTATGACCTGGTCGGCAATAACATGCCAGTATTTTTTATTCAGGATGCGATCAAGTTCCCGGACCTAATTCATGCGCTCAAGCCTGAACCGCATCACGAAATGCCGCAAGCAACCAGCGCCCACGATACGTTCTGGGATTTCGCATCGCTGATGCCGGAATCCACGCACATGCTCATGTGGACAATGTCGGACCGCGCATTGCCGCGAAGTCTGCGAATGATGGAAGGGTTCGGGGTTCATGCCTTCCGGTTTTCCAATGCCAGGGGTGACACCTGCTTTGTCAAATTTCACTGGAAACCGAAGCTGGGCGTGCACGGGCTGACTTGGGACGAGGCACAAAAAATAGCCGGCGTGGATCCGGACTTTCACCGACGCGAACTCTGGGAAGCTATTGAAAGTGGAAATTTTCCTGAATGGGAGTTGGGTGTCCAGCTCATCGACGCTGGCAAGGAGACCGAACTGGGCTTCGACATTCTCGACGCCACCAAACTTATTCCAGAGGCCCAGGTGCCGGTTCAAATCATTGGAAAGCTGGTACTCAACCGCAACCCTGACAATTTCTTTGCCGAAACCGAACAAGTGGCTTTTCATCCCGGTCATCTCGTGCCGGGAATTGACTTTTCCAACGATCCGCTGTTGCAGGGCCGCCTTTTCTCTTATACCGATGCGCAGCTCTCGCGGCTGGGGGGCGCAAATTTCCATGAACTGCCCATTAATCGAAGTGTTTGCCCGATCCACAATTTCCAGCGCGATGGAATGCACCGCCAGTCCATCAACAAGTCTCGGGTCGCCTACGAGCCCAACACGCTGGGCAACGGGACTGAATTTCGCGTTGATGGAGCGGCACAGGGTTTTCAGTCTTTTCCCGAGTTACTCGATTCAAACAAAACACGGTGCCGCAGTGCGTCGTTTGACGACCATTTTTCGCAGGCAACACTGTTCTGGAATAGCCAGACTGCGGTCGAAAAAGATCATATCGTCGAGGCATTCAGGTTTGAGCTTTCTAAAGTCGACGTACCCGATATTCGTCAGCGGATGGTCGACAACCTTGCACATATCGATCTGAAACTCGCCACGAGGGTAGCGGCAACGCTGGGTATCGGCAGCCCGAATCCGAAAGCTGCCGCGGGCCGACCTGGTTTTCGTGACTATCGCATCACCAACAAAGTAAACGAAGACGCAGCGTTATCCAGCGCGGGCAAACTGGCTGGAAGCGTGAAAACACGCAGGATCGCCATCCTGGTGGCGGACGGGGTGGACGCAGCTCCCTTACGCCGTTTGCAGCAGGATTTGGTGGACGCTGGAGCGATTTGCAAACTGGTAGCTCCGCGCCTGGGTACCGTGAGCACATCCAGCGGGCGGTCACTCGTGGTTGACCATACCTTTGGCAGCATGCCTTCGGTCATGTTCGATGCCGTGCTGATACCCGGAGGCAAGACCTGCGTCCTTACCTTAAGTGCACTTGGCGATGCCATTCATTTTGTGCTCGAAGCTTACAAACATTGCAAAACCATCTGTGCGTTGAATGATGGGGCGCAGTTACTCGGCTCGCTCGGGTTTGGCCTTGTTGGGAACCCTGAAACAGTCCTCGTCCCCACGCAGGGAATTATGATTGCCGATGCCCGCAAAGTGCTGGATGGGCAGGTTTCACGCGACTTTATCGCCGCCATTGGGCGGCATCGGCATTGGGATCGAATCAACGTCGAGGCGGTCCCCGCTTGATAGGTGCCAAATTCGCTTGGCGACTCCACCAAACGGTTCGATTTTTCTGGCGTCGGGCCGCTTTCTTAATGCGATTAGTCAATCACGACGGGTTGGTGGTCCCGCATGAAATTTGAAGCTGACGGTCGGGACGGTGAAATCTTCAAAAGAAGCTCCCAGCGCAATCTCACCTTTGAGCAGTAATACGCACTCCTGGCGGCGCAGTGACACGACCGCAGCGCTGTCCGAAAAGCGGACCCAGGTACCATAACTGCTGACATCTTCCAGATAAAACTTGCCGGCCCGCCATTCGATTCGCGCGTGTTTGCGCGACACCCTTGGATCAGGCACAACAAATTGCGCGTCGGCGTCACGGCCAAGGAATAACGGAAATTCCGTGGAAGAAAAAACGGCATTCATATCGAGCCATGACAACTCCAGAAAGTCTGGCTGGGCTGTTCGCTGCGCAAAAGGAGAAGGCGCTAAACTGGCCGGCATCGTAAAAGTTTCTGACAACACTTCGGACTGCCATTCAATCCGGTGCACCACGCAGGTTTCGGTTCGGCCTCTGATGGTCATGGCGCCCAATGAACGGGATCGTACCAGGCTGTCCTCTGGCAACTGCGCGATAACAGCATCGGTGGCAAGTATCTGCTCAGGCCCCGAGAGATCGCTCAAGCGCGAAGCGACATTGACAGCATCGCCATAGCAATCACCGTTCTGCTCCACGATTTCACCGCGGGCCATGCCAACCTGCAGGCGCATCTGAAGTGGCTCGGGCCAGTTACGGATACGATCCTGATGCACTCTCTGAAGCTCACTAACGGCCTCGACGGCATCAATGCTTACGGGAAACAGGATCAGGACACCATCGCCCAGATATTTCACCACGTGACCATGGTGGGCCTCGCAGACCTTGCCTATCCACTGCGTCAAACGGGTGATGGCCTGGGTTGCCTTGGCGTTGCCCAAAGACTCAAAGACGCCTGTACTTCCTGTGAGGTCGGCAAAAACGACGGTAACTTCTGCCATAAAGGTATTGCGGTTACCTGTGGTTATTTATTCCAATTAAAACATAACACCCATCGCACAAGCTTCACCGATGACGTTCAATGCCGTGCGGTCCCTGCATGTCTTGGCGATACAGGTTTGGTGCGGCTTGCGCGAGGGCATAAACCCGCTCAACCTGCTTAAAAAACGCCGGGGGACCCTTCAGCATGCGCGCACTGTTCCGTTTTAGAGCAGGATTCACCCCATCTTTATTTACCAAGCCTTCAATTCGATTGTTGTTTTTGTGGAGTGTGCGGAACAACCCGATTGCAGGCCGACCATCACCGACGTATTCTGATGCCAGTCGTTTCCACGAAGAAAGCGATTTATCAGCATGATAACTACTGAAAAAAACTGGTGCCCATGAGAAGCTGGTTGAATAGTCATCTGAAAAGCAGTTTGATGGCCTTGCTTGGTTCAGGCGAGATCATCGCTTCTGTCCGGGAAGACCGCACGGAGGAAATCCGCCAGTTGATGCTTGATGAAATGGGCGACCATGGTGCCTCTAATTTTCCCATCATTGCTTGCCGCGTTCGTTACGCAAGAGACGCCCAAGGCTTGTGGTATGCCCGGGGCGATGTCATGGCAGTGCTGTCGGCGGTCCATGGTGAAACCATTGCCCGCCAAAAAATCCAGCGTATCAGCGTTGAATTCAAGGGCCTCCTGCCCGACGGGCTGAACTCACGGACAAGTTCGCTCATGCTCTAGGCCACCCTGCCTTTAGCTTTCAGTTAACTTCCTGGAACAGGCGTCGAATGCAAGCTGCATGAACAGCCTGAAATTCAATGCTGATGACCCCACAGCAAAAAGGCATCCCGCCCTTCCACGGCCAATGTGACGTGCTGGCCGACAGGTAGCAATACCTTGGTTGCCACGTGGCCGAATGGCAGGCCAGTCAATACGCGCGCCTTGACTTGGCTTTGTAGCCAGGCCACCACGCTGGCGAGCTTGTAACCCTTGTCGTGAGGCACCAGCTGATAATTGCTGAACTGCCCAAAAATAATTGCCTTTTGCTGCGCCAAAATTCCTGCCTGGAGAAGTTGCGCTAGCATGCGCTCAACGCGATACGGATGCTCACCGACATCTTCGATAAACAAAATTCCACCCTTCACAGCTGGCAGGTAGGGCGTTCCGACGAGCGAAGTCAACATCGCCAGGTTCCCCCCCCACAGCATGGCGTCCTTGATGGTGTATTCGCCATGCTTTCTTCCGCCGTTTGTTTCGGCGCCATTTGCGATCGAATCAGGAGCATGCCTGGGTAGTTGCCAGCCGCTCCCCTCACCCTGCCCCGTCACCAGATCATCAAAGCAGGCTTGCATGATGTCGTCAGCGCCCGCTTCGGCACCAAAATCCTCTCCGAGCGCGGGACCGGCCCAGGTTAAGGCACCAGTTTTGGCGAGCAGGGCCATTTGGAACGCCGTGAAGTCGCTTAAACCGACAAACTGCGTGCCTTTGCTGATTGCTTTGGCGATTGCCTTGTAATTGATGCCAGGCAACAGACGTGTGAGACCGTAGCCACCGCGCGTGGTCAGCGCCACATCGGCACCGCTGGCTGCGGCGCGGTGGATGGCAGCCAGCCGGGTTTCGTCGTCACCGGCAAAACGCTGATGGGCCGCCAGCGCTGCTTCGTCAACTTCAACTTCATAGTCCAGGGCCTCCAGGCGCTTGATGCCGCGTTTAAAGCTGGCTTTGTCGCGCACTGCGCTGGAGGGGGAGTAGATGTAAATATGTTTTTTCACGGACTCGAGTATCCCATTGCCCCGGTTGTCGCATTTGACAGGCATAAGACTGACCGCTGCAGACGCTTCAGGCTGGGTGACTAAAAAAACTCAGCGCAATTCCAGCGACCTGCTCGCCATGTTCCGGTACGAAATGTCCGGCCTGCTTCAGCACCACAGCTTCGGCGCAGCCGCGAAGTATGGTCTTCAGCGCGCGCATAACCGGAATTCCGAGAACCTGATCCTGTGCGCCGACCACCATTAGGGTCTGTCCGGTCCAGCGCTCGTGCCAGAAGTGACGCGCCTGGCGCGAAATTTTTGCCCCACCAGCGGTTTTACAGTCAGGCACCAGGGCGGGAAAAGCGCGCAGCGCGGCGCGGTGGCCTTTGTCCGGGAAAGGCGCGTTGTAGGCGGCACATTCCTCCGCGCTCATCTGGGGGTTACCCCGGGCAAGCAGACGCGCAACATCTAATTCAGGATTTTTGTCGCACATCTCTCGCCAGGCCAAAAAACCCGCGGGTAGCGGCGCGTCGCCGCACGCCAGCGTCGTGTTCATGACCAGCAGGCCCCTGTAGCGCTCCGGCGCGGCCATCGGCAGCGTGAGGCCCAGCAGGCCACCCCAGTCCTGGACCACCAGCACGATGTCTTTCAGGTCCAGCCTTTCCACCAGTTCAAGCAGTATCTGCCGGTGCATCGCAAAGCTGTGAAAGCTGTCTTTCTTGGGTTTGTCGCTTTTCCCAAAGCCGACCAGGTCAGGGGCCACCACCCGATGGCCGGCTTTCAGCAGGGCTGGAATCATCCTGCGGTAAAGATAGCTCCAGGCCGGGTTGCCATGCAGGCACAGGAAGGTCGAACGCGGCCCGCTACCTTCCTGCATCGGCCCAGGCTGGTCAAGATAATGCATGCGCAGGCCCGCCAACGCGGGCAAGTCACTGATGTAATGCGGTGGCCAAGGGTAACCGGGCAGGGTTTCAAATGCGCTGTCGGGCGTGCGAAGCGCATCGTCGCGCAGCGGATGACGCAGCCTTGAGACCGCCTTCTGGTTGGTACGGCGCAGCCGAAAAAAGTCTTGCAGCAGCGCGCTGCCCTGCTCTGCCAGCACGCCGCCCCGGAGCGCAGTCTGGTGGTTCAGTTGAGGCAGTTTGAACAGGTTGATCACCGAGCCAGCCGCGCCGGTTTTGGGGTCAGCCGCGCCGAACACCACGCGCTTGAGCCGGGCATGCAACATGGCACCGCTGCACATGGCGCAGGGTTCGAGCGTGACAAACAGCTCGCATTCATCGAGCCGGTAGTTTCCAAGGGCGAGCGCTGCGGCGCGCAGGGCGACGATCTCGGCATGCGCCGTCGGGTCATGCCCATCAACCGGTGCGTTCCTGCCGGTGGCAATGACCTGGCCCTGCCGCACGATGACCGCGCCGACCGGGACCTCCCCTTGCGCAGCCGCTTCATGAGCCTGCGCGAGGGCCAGCCCCATAAACCGCTCATCATCCATGATCACTATATTTTTTATAGCAGACGATAGCCGTACTCATTGGACAACATGATGTTTTGATCATTTTATTGTTCTTCGGGCATGGGACGAGGCTGTTGCATTGCCGCTTCTACCGACTGCTTGATCTGCTGCTGGATTTGCTGGCTTTGCGCCTGGGGTGTCGCACCCGGGGAAGTGGCTGGCAGGGTGACACCTGCATTGGCGGCGGCAGGGTTTTGCGGGGGGACCAGCGACAAAGCACCCAATTGCTTTTTAGCCAGCACGCCGACGACGACCAATACGATCAACAGGCCGAGAACACCGAAAATAGCACGCATCTCAGATCTCCTGGCGGCTAGAGGGGATGGCTTTCGTGGCTGGAGACTTTATCCAGCGCGCCAGTGCCTGCTCATTTTCATTGCCAACGGAATAAAGCGCCTTCATGCTGGCTCGTGCTTCAGGCCGGTGCTGGTTAAGCTTGATCTTGCATTGAAGCTCAGTTACCTCGAGCTCAAACGCGACAATGCCGGCGAGCATTTTGTGGGCAAACTTTTCGTCCATGCCCCGCCACTGCGCGGCATAAGTGG
>NZ_JABBPF010000150.1 GCF_012927415.1 Polaromonas sp.
AGCGCTTCGCGCCAGTCGTAGGCGATCAGCTGCACCGCCGCGCCCAGATTCAGCGAGCCGAATTTCGGATCGGTCGGAATGCTCAAGGCCACATGGCAGCGGTACACGTCTTCGTTCTGCATGCCGAAACGCTCGGAACCGAACAGAAAAGCGACCGATTCCGGCCCTTGTCCACTATTTTCCGTACTTGTCAGCTCCTGATTTAATAGCAACCGGGCGGCCCCCAGCAATTCGGAAAAATGCGCGCGCGGCGCCCGGGTGGGTGGGCCAAAGTCGCGCGGCGTCATGGCGGTGGCACAAAGATGCACCATGCCATCAAGCGCTTCGTCCAGCGTGGCGACAATGCGGGCATGTTGAAGCACGTCAAGCGCGCCGCTGGCCCGCTGGATGGTTTCTTCCCGGTTCAAAACATTGGCCCAGCGCGGCGCCACCAGCACCAGGTCATCAAAGCCCATGACTTTCATGGCGCGGGCCGTGGCGCCGACATTGCCGGCGTGACTGGTATTGATCAGGATAAAACGGGTTTTCATGAATAAATCCGGCGCTCTGGCGGTGTACCAGCCTCAGGTTTCGGCTTAATTCCGGCTACACGAGGGGAAGCCGGTAAAATGGGGACATTGTCGCCTGCCTCCGCTACATCGAATTAGCGGGCCGCAGCTCCTGCCGCTCTTATCTACAATTTATGTCCAGCAATCTACACCCCATGCTCAACGTGGCCGTCAAGGCTGCGCGCGCCGCCGGCGCACTCATCAACCGCGCCGCACTTGATGTCGAGGCAGTCCGCGTTTCAGTCAAGCAGACCAACGATTTCGTCACCGAAGTCGATCAGGCAGCTGAAGCCGTGATCATCGAAACCCTGCTCACGGCCTACCCGGGCCACGGCATTCTGGCTGAGGAATCAGGCAGCGAGCATGGTGCAAAAGACTCCGAATTCATCTGGATCATCGACCCGCTGGACGGCACCACCAACTTCATCCACGGCTTTCCGTTTTATTGCGTCAGCATTGCGCTTTCGGTACGCGGCAAAATCGAGCAGGCTGTGGTGTATGACCCGACCCGCAACGACATCTACAGCGCCAGCAAAGGCCGCGGTTCCTACGTCAATGACCGCCGCCTGCGCGTGGCCAAGCGCACCCGCCTGCAGGAATGCCTGATCTCGACCGGCTTCCCCTACCGCCCCGGCGACAAGCTCAAGTCTTACCTCAACATGCTCGGCGAAGTCATGAGCCAGTGCGCGGGGGTACGCCGACCCGGCGCGGCGGCACTTGATCTGGCCTATGTCGCAACAGGCAACAGCGACGGTTTTTTTGAAGTCGGCCTGAAACCGTGGGACGTGGCCGCGGGTTCGCTGCTGGTTACCGAAGCCGGTGGTCTGATCGGGAACTTCACTGGTGAGGCGGATTTCATGGATCAGGGCGAATGCCTTGCAGCCAACCCGCGCATTTACGGCCAGTTGGTGGCGACCCTGGAAAAGTACAGCAAGTTTGCCGGCGCCGGCGACAAGGCCGCAGTGCGTCAGTCCCTGCAGGATTCAGATGCTGAAGCCGGAACCCGGGAAGACACGGACGGCAACGAAACACCGGCTCCAGCCCGGGCGGAAAAGACCACCCTCAAGGCACGCAGAATCAAGCCTGTACCGGCGCGCGATGGCGGCACACCAGAAGACGCACCGTTCTAGCCTGCAACCGGCCAAAGCGCCCTTTCGCCGCCGGTCAGGCCGAAGGTCGCGTTCGCTCCTGTCAGCAGGTCCGGCGCAGACCTGTCTGGTTTTCCCCTCTCGGCCATCCGGCATGCCAACCGATCCTCTGTTGTGTTTGAAGACACCGTTCAGCAACATCTGCGCCTGCTGATGCAGACCTGCTGCTTGAAGTCGCCGAACTCGTGGTAAGCCCCCTGAATCTGGAAGTAGCCGCAGTCGATGTGCCATAAGACGAACCTTTATATGGAGGCGGATTGCGTCTGGACGCCATCGATATTCTTGAAATTGCGCTCGTCGTCGCCAGGCGCTACGGCCCGCAACTGCCTGCTGATCAGGATCGCAACCACGCCATCTTTCACTCCCTTGCGCAGCTTGAGAAACCTCGTCGAAGGACAACGCACCAGGTGGCAAGCCCTCTTACGACACGGTTGGAACCAGCCGGTCGTCGGGAATCTATCGGCGTTTTAACCGTGGGCTACGCGGTACTTTCCGGCCTGACCGCCACGTCGACAGCGGCGGGCCTCTGCGGCGCATATTCCGCCCCCACTGGCGCTGGCGGCCGAGACGCGCCCGAGGACCTTTGCCATCGCTCCTGGAAGGACAGTCACCGCGCTGCGCGAGCGTATCGACACGGTATTCATGCCAACACCTCTGGTGCTGCCGGGGTCACTTCCACGAAACAGCACACGCCAATTGCCGTACACAAGGCTCTGGCCGCTGGCATGCGCACGGCAAGGGGACCGGACATGGCAACCGAAACCACGCGTGACACTCCCGGTGATCACCGGGCTTTCAACGAGCACTTTTCCCGCATGCCAAGGTGCCCCTTAAAAGTGCCGGCACGCCCGATGAAGTAAAAAAAATGCTGCGGGCTCAACGATCAAGGCGACCGCTTGGCTACCCTTGAACACCCGGTCCATTCACTACGCGCCGGCCAGACTGACCGCGATTCGATACAGTGTGGACAAAACGCACCATGAACCGCAACCCGACCGACCCGACCATTCTGGAAACGCTGGCATCCCGGCTTCGCGGCAAGGCTCAAGACGTGCTGCGCGTTGCCCTGAGCCAGTATGTGGCCAACGGCTTGAGCGTCTCGCTCGGACTGGTGCTGATCATGCTTGTGCTGTTTGAGTCTGCCGGTCTGGCGGCGGCGGCCAGTGCCGCTGTCGGCGTGATCATCACCAGCCTGCCGGACGTGCCCTCGCCGCGCCGGCGCAAGATCATGCAGGTATTGCCCGCGCCAGTGCTGGGCACACCGCTGTTCATGCTGGTGCAGCTGACCCGTCAGGACCAACTGCTGCTGGGCGGTGTGCTGGTGGCCGGCACCTTCCTCGCGGTGATGATGATGGCCTGGGGCAAGCGCGGCGGACCGATCTGTTTTTCGCTGCTTTTTTCAATGCTGTTTTCAATGGCCGCACCACCGCTGAATTCACTTGAGCAAGTCTTTTCCCACACGGGATGGTTTATGGCCGGCGCCGTGCTCTACCTGCTCTGGGCCGTACTGACCACCCACTTGTTGAACCAGCGTTTTCGGGCCCAGCTGCTGGCCGAATGCCTGCACGGCTTTGGCCAGATTTTACGCACGCAGGCACTACGCTTCGGCCCCGAGCCCGACCACCAGACACTGCTCGAAGCCATGCTGGACCAGCAGGCCAGCTTTGCCGATCACCTGCAAGCCACTCGCGATCTGGTGCTGGAGTCGCCCACGACCCGCCCGCGCCAGCAATATGCAGCCATGCTGATGAGCCTGCTGGAAGCGCGTGATCACCAACTGGCCTGCGACCTGGACCTGGATGTGTTGCTTGAGCAGCAGGCCACCGCGCCGCACCTGCCAGCCCTTCAAAAGGCGCTGAACGCGACCGCCGACGCAATACAGGAACTTGGCATGGCGCTGCTGCTGGGCCGGCGGCGACAGGCGATTCGCCCGATTACCGACCTGCGCCCGCAGCTGGCCGGCGCGCTGCCGCCCCGCCATACTTCTCCTGCGCCCCTCGTCCCGCAGCCGATCCTGACGGACGTGCCCGATACGGCCGCGTTGCTGCGCAACATGGCCGACCGGATTGGCCACATCAACGACGAAGCGGTCAAAATCGCGGCGCTGGCGCGCGCAGACGCTGCTCCCGAGTTGAGCCTGGTTCGCAATCAGTGGCAACTGTTCGTCAGCACCACCACCTGGAGCTGGAAACCCCTGCTCGGGCAGCTGAGCTGGCGCGCCCCCACCTTGCGCTATGCGTTGCGGGCAACGCTGGCTGTGGCCACCGGTTACCTGGTTGCCCTGCATCTGCCTTGGGCGACGCATGAATACTGGATCCTGATCACCATCGTCGTCGTCATGCGTGGCAACCTGGCGCAAACCGTGCAACGCCGCAACGCGCGCGTTGCTGGCACCGTGCTCGGCTGTTTGCTGGTCATGGCTTTGTTGACATCTCACCCGGGCGCCAAGGTGCTTTTCCTGATCGTCGCCCTGAGCACCGGCATGGCGCATGCGTTTGCCCTGCGCCGCTACCTGTACACCACGATTGCAGGCACCGTCAGCGGCCTGCTCCAGGCGCATCTGCTGCTGGTGGGCCTGCAGCCCACGTTTTCGATTGGCGAACGCCTGGCCGACACGGTACTCGGCGCCGTGCTGGCCTGGTTGTTCAGCTACGTGCTGCCGGCCTGGGAACGCAGCCAGATTCCGGGGCTGGTCAAGCGGAGCGTTGAGGCGCAGGGCCAGCATGCCAGGCTGGCGCTGGCGTTGCTGGGCAGCACGCAGACCTCGGACGTGAACTGGCGTCTGGCACGCCGCGAAGCCTATGACAGCCTGTCGGCGCTGACGCTGGCGACCCAGCGCTCCCTGGCCGAACCGCGCCAGGTTCGACCGCCGCTGGAGCCGCTGGAAACCCTGCAGGCGCGGAGCTACCAGTTGCTAGCCCAGCTGACGGCCGTGAAATCCCTGTTGCTGCTGCGACGCAGCCAGCTCGACCTGGAACAAGCCAGGCCCGCGCTGGAATATGCCGCGCAATGCATCGAAGCCGAGCTTTCAGGCAAAACGCCCACGGTCGCGAATCACCACCCGCCCAACTTCAGCATTGCGGGCCAGCCCCATTTGGAGCGGCCGGACATGCTGGTTGCCACCGATCTGACACCCTGGCTGCTGCGCCGCCTGCAACTGGGCTGCGCAATTGCCACAGAGTTACGGCTCGCAGCGAACCGCGTGCGCGTCTGAATTACTCAGCGGACGGGACAGTGTCAAACGGGCGGGTTTCCTGATTTTCCAATAATTTCCAGTTCAATGGAAATTTTCCACCGACTGATAAAATCAGGAATATGAGCGTATTTACTGATCCGTGGCACTTTGCACGGCCCGCGCTGGCGCAAGCCTATCTGCAGGCTTTCGACATCGGCCTGACCTCGGCCCGCGGGCTGTTTGCCCGGCGCCGCATGGGCAAAAGCGAATTCCTCAAGCACGACTTGCTGCCGGCAGCGCTTCAGGGTGGCTATCTGGCCGCCTATACCAACCTGTGGGACGATACCGCCCATCCCGGCCAGGCACTGGCGACAGCTATTTTGCAGGCGACACAAGCCAAAGGCCTGGACCGGTTCTGGCAAGACCTGAGCAGCCCGATTCGCAAACTCAAAGCGGGTGGCAAGTTCCCTGCGGGGCTGGAAGCCTCATTTGAGGTCGACCTCGCGGAAAAAGAAAACATCGCGGTACCGGCCATCCAGGCGGCGCTCCAGATGGCAGACAATTCCAGAAAGAAGTTGCTGCTGGTCATCGACGAAGCACAGGTGCTGGCCGCACCCGAACACAGCGCCGTGGCACATTCCCTGCGCGCCGGGCTGGATATCCGCAAGGCCGGGATCAAGGTGCTGTTTGCAGGATCATCCGAAGCAGCCCTACGCCAGATGTTCTCCCGTTCTGCCGCGCCTTTTTACAACTGGGCGCCGCTTGAGCCGTTTCCCCTGCTCGGCAGCGAATTTGTTGACGCCATGGTGGGCCAGCTTGCCAAAGCCGCCAGGCAGCCGCTTGACGTGAACGAGGCGCGGCAGGCTTTTGCGGCCCTGAAGGAGACCCCCGAGTTTTTTCGTTGGTATATTGAACGCTACCTGATGTACCAGCAACAGGGTTCGGCAGAGGCGCTGCGATACACCCAGGCGCGCGTCCACGACGACACCGGTTATGCCCGGACCTGGAAAGAACTCCCAAGGCCGGACCGTGCAGTTCTGCTGCTCGCAGCGCGCGGCGTGCAAGACCTGTTTGGCGCCGCCACGCTGAACCAACTGAAGGAATTGCTGGAAGTTGAAGCCGTGACAGCTACCGTGCCCAGAGGCTCATTGCGCCGTTTGACCGGTCCCAGGCTGCAATTGCTGGCCCGGGTTGACCACGGAATTTACCGCTTTGAGGACGCCGAATTCCAGGCGTGGGTGGCGGCCAGGCGCACGGTTGAATAAGCTGCTTTTTCGGCCCCGCTTCCGGCGCTTATCCTGAACGCCAGACCTGACGGAGAATAGCGGGCCATGACCCATGACGGCAAATTCCGGCTCTAAAAAATGCCGGACGATTGAATGCAGAGAAAACCCTTGAAAATCAGCGCCTCCCCAGACAAGACAAGTCTTCACACGCCCATGATGCAGCAGTATTAGCGCAACCCATTATCCATGAGGGTTATAAGCCATATCTAACAGAATTTGGCTCTGATTTAGGATGAAATGCTGGAGGTCGATAGACGCTCTTTTCGCACCTTCCGCCGCATCGTGAAATTTGAGCGTCAAAATCCAGCAGCCAAAGGCGAAGTAGGACATTGGACAGGCTTTAAAACTCCGCCAAAAAGCCTCGCGCAGGGCCGTTCGAGCTTGCCGTCCATTTGAGCTAAATTACGCCCCAGGTACTGCATTAACCTTCGGACCAAGAACCAGTTTTCCGACATGCTCACGTACTCCCGACTGGGCGACATCGAAACAGAAAATCCGAATGAGGAGCAACGTCAGCACAATCAAACTGCCTAACTCAAGCAGGGCGAGTTGAAGAAACCGCACGCCGGCCAGTGAGCCGACAAGGAGGGGAAACCTCCTCGACTGCTATTTAGGCATTTTGGCCAAATTCGACTTAGCAGCCACTCGATGGGCAACCTCGAGAATCTTCGGCGGCAAGGGGAGTGTCAAGGCTACTTCAAGTTGCCCCTGGCTGTCCGCCACTTCCATAAAGCCGACGACAAGCTTTTCTGCCATGCGCGCTCGAGGCGCAGGGAGTTCTGGATTGCCATAGGCGTTCGCATGAGACGTGAATAGACTGTGCAGCAGTGGATGCGTGTCGCTTGGGGCTTTCGATGCGGTTATCAGATAGTCCAAAGACACACCAAAGCAAGCTTCTCTGTCCATTGCGAAACACATGACTGGCATGTTGACCATAGTCTCCTCATTAGTCTCTAAGTTGCCCAGAGGAAAATCAAACGAAAAAACATTTAGGTGAAGGCCATTCGTAAAATCCAAGATGCCTTGCAGAGCCTCCCCATCGTCCTGTGCAATCGTTCTCATGATGGGATCGAAGAGCAAATCTTCCACAGCTTTCACGCTCTGCGTACCACCGCCACCATGATCGAACGCCGTAACCGATTTCCCGTCGCTATGCAGCTCTGCGCTGGCGAGGAATTGTTCAGCCGAAGACTTGTTGTCGGCTGCTGCCATGTGTACCTCCCAAAATTTTTGCCTACCGAAAAGACATTCCAGGGGTGGATTCAAGCTCTCGTTGAGAAAGGCCAGCGTTTTAGTTTTCGCGGGATACA
The DNA here is from genome assembly GCF_012927415.1 of Polaromonas sp. GTDB lineage: Bacteria > Pseudomonadota > Gammaproteobacteria > Burkholderiales > Burkholderiaceae_C > Polaromonas. Next base: position 7,468 of record NZ_JABBPF010000150.1, read on the forward strand.
AAGTCTCTTTGTACCCGTAACAAAGCGCCACGGCCAAACTGAAATGGCTAAACCTACAACAGTCAAAGCGTTGGGTGTATTCCCGGCCCGACTCTTCCCGGAGGCAAGTCCAAAAATGCGGCCTTTTCTTTACGGGCGAGAAGAAACGCAGCTAAGCAATCGGGTGCGGGGTCAATCTGCGTCGGGTCCGCCCCGGCTTGAATCAACTGAATGGCTATGTCGCAAAACATGGCTTCGTCACCGCCTTCGTCAACCGCTTCTGCAGCCTGCTGCAAAGGCGTCTGTTTGTCACCATTAATCCTGTTGCCTTGGCCTTCGGGGTTGGCACCCCGCGCTAGAAGCACCCGAACCATATCGGCATCATCCCAGGCGCAATAACATATCAATGGTCCGACAAGGCCGCGTACGTTGGGGTCCATACCGGCTTCGAGCATTGCCAAAACGGCGTCGTTTTTTCCATTGCAATTTGCATTTTCTGCTGGGCAACGGCCATCCTTATCATAGAGACTCGGGTTCGCACCTACACTGACTCAGTAGCGGGCGATGGCCCAATCGCTTTGATTCGACTCACCACTTGCCTCGGTAGCCCTCGCTAGGGCAGTGCAGTTGTAGTCACCCTGAAAATCGATGTCAGCGCCCGCTTCAACCGGAGCCTTGACAATTGGTAAAGCGTTGTCGCCGTCGCGGCGCGACACGGTTTGAAGGGGCAGGTCATAGTCTTCGGTGATGCCCCACACGTCGGATGGGACGCCAGAGGCAAGCAGCGATTGCACTTTGGCAACATTGAGGCTCCCAACAGCCTTGTGCATCTCCGATGCAAGTTCTTCTTGATCGTCCTCTGAAAATTCTGTATTCATATTGGTCTTCAAAAAAATCAATCTGCGCCCGAGGCGCGTGTCTGCTGCGCTGGCTTGAACAAGCCAAATCGAGCCAACAGCTTTTGGTGCAAGGTTCATGGAAATGATGGGTTTGTCACATCGCAAGGGAGCATGCACAGCTGCTGTAAAAAAAAGGCTTTAGCCACGCTCCCGAAATACGGCTTAGTTTTGGGCCAATTCTAAAAACCGCAACCGCCCTGCAAAAGACAACGGGTGAACGGAGTAAAGATTGTCATGACCAAAATCGATTACACGCTTTGCAAACTACGCCGCGATTGGGAACTGAACATCTGATACAGCTCAGGTGATATTTGCTGTGCGGCAGGAGCGACAGCTATCTATCCACTTTATCCTACACAGTAGATCGAGTAGTCAGTCGAATAATGCTTTGTATTAGTTCTTATCTACCAAAATTATTCGAGCAATATGCCAACTCGATTTTTTTAATGAATAAAGACTCACCGTGAAAAAAGTAATTTATCTAGGCCTAGCTGTTACCTTCTTGATTGGTCTTTCTGGATGCGCGCAAGATGGAATGATGAAGCAAGACTCAATGAACGGTGGCATGGCCATGAAAGACGGAATGGGCATGAAGATGATGGATACCAACGGCGACGGGATGATCTCCAAAGACGAATTCATTAAGCATCACGAGATGATGTATGACAAGGTAAAAAAAAGCAGTAACGGCATGGTCTCTGTGAAAGACATGCAGATGATGATGGATGAGATGATGAAGAAGTAATGGAACTAAGCTGGCTTGTACAGCCTGGAATTGCCACACATATCGGCTTTGACTCTGATGCGACGACAAGGGCGTGATGCAAGCATGAATGGTTGTGCTTTGCGGTGGGGCCGCGGGCCGCGGGCCGCGGGCCGCCGGCGTTAATTCCGAAAAATGGGAGATGCTATGTTCGCGCGCAAACACCACAATTCAAATGTGAGCGAGGCGGACTTCTGCACAGTGAAACGTATTGCGGCTAGCGTGCTTTTATGCGTTGCTGTCACGACCACTTCGGCGCACCTTGCAAAGCAAGGGCAGCAGATCGCTGCGCAAGGTACCTCGCAAGGTGTAGCTGCTTGTATCAGTTGCCACGGTGCCAAGGGCGAAGGTATGGGGGCCTTTCCACGCTTGGCAGGAACTGGCGAAGCTTACCTTCTGGCGCAACTCGATGCGTTCGCAATCGGCGCTCGCAAAAACCCCATCATGCAGCCAATTGCACAAGGCCTGCAGCCGGCCGAGCGACAGGCGGTGGCGATGTACTTCAGCCAGTTGCAAGCCCCCTTGCTTGCCGTCGATCTGAAGCAGCCTTTGACCTCCGATACAGGGGCTTGGCTGGCCACGCGTGGCCGCTGGGCTGACCAAGTCCCGGCCTGCACGCAATGCCATGGTCCGGGCGGCAGTGGCGTTGGCGCCCCCTTTCCGCCATTGGCCGGCCTGCCTGCAGCCTACATCGCCGAGCAGCTGCAGGCCTGGAAAGCAGGCAACCGCCCCCCTGGGCCACTGGCACTGATGGCCGGCGTGGCCAAAAAGCTATCGGACGCCGAGATTACCGCCGTCGCTGCTTACTACGAAAAGATTGCGTTACCAAAGCGAACAGGCATACCAGATGTGCCCCGCGCTGCGGGCGCTCCAGGTGTCATGAACCCTGCAGCACCAACCCAAACGAAAGGCGCTCCATGACAACAGAGCCACGGGTTCCCACGTTTCGGGTAAATGGTTTACTGCTATTTGTGGGCGTTATGGGCGCCGTTTTGCTGGTGGTTACGGTTGGCGGCAATATACTGCTGGCACGCTTCGCTGACAAGCCGGTTCTTTCAACCGCTGTCCCGTTTGCACAAACGCCTTCTGCGCGAATTACGCCTGCGAACAGCCGCGCTGCGTCCGCACCGAGTGCCAGTGCAAAGCCGGCAGTTATGACTGCTACATTTACGCCGCCCGCCGAGAGCACCATGCCTACGGGGGATTACGGCAAGGTCATCCGGCTGGGGCAGCAAGTGTTCATGGAAACGGGCCAGTACGCCAGCCGTTATGTCGGCAACAATCTGACTTGCGCCAACTGCCACCTTGATGCCGGCAGAAAGGCCGATTCAGCGCCACTGTGGGCGTCATTCATCCACTACCCGGCCTTTCGCAGCAAAACCGGCCAGGTAGACACGCTGGCCTCACGCATTCAGGGCTGCTTCGAGTACAGCATGAACGGCAAGGCGCCGCCCGCCGATGATCCGATCATCACGGCGTTGCAAACCTACGCGTTCTGGCTTGCCAAAGGCGCGCCGGTGGGCATGCCGCTGCCGGGCAGCGGCTACCCCAAGCTCAAAAAGCCTGAGCAGCCGGCCGATTACGCACGCGGCGAAAAGGTGTATGCGCAAAACTGCGCGCTGTGCCACGGCGCCGATGGCCTGGGCCAGCGCGCTGGCGACAAGCAGGTGTTTCCGCCGCTGTGGGGACCGAAGTCGTTTAACTGGGGTGCCGGCATGCACCAGCTGGCGAACGCGGCCGGCTTCATTCAGGCCAACATGCCATTGGGCAAAGGCGGCACTTTAAGCGAGCAGGAGGCCTGGGACGTCGCCGTCTTTATGAACAGCCATGAACGCCCTCAAGACCCGCGCTTCACAAAGTCAGTCGCTGAGACGCGTAAAAAGTACCATGACACCGATGACTCGCTGTACGGCAAGACCGTCAACGGGCATGTGCTTGGGAGCCCTTGAAATGGTCGCGCCTTCTCCTTTCTGCGCCCCGCTTTTCTGCTTTGACTCCATCAGGATGCTTCCGGGCGTCGCATGCTTTGCCCGTATTGTTGGAAATATGTCGCCAATCGCTTATTCGGTGGAAGGAGTGGCCCCGGACACCCATTTCAATCTTTTTTTAAACCAAGGAGCAATCTATGTCTGACTACGGATTTAAGACGACGCTTTCGACGACTTTCGACGTTGCTTTGCCTCAAGTGCTGGCCGCGCTCAAGGCCGAGGGTTTTGGCGTGCTGAGTGATATTGATGTGGCCGGCGCGATGAAGGAAAAACTCGACATCAACATGCCGCCTTATCGGATTCTTGGCGCCTGCAATCCGCCTCTCGCGCACCGGGCCTTGCAGGCCGAGCCCGACATTGGCCTGCTGTTGCCGTGCAACGTGATCGTGCGGCAAGACGCCGACGGTCAGGTGACGGTCGGCTTCCTCGACCCGCAGCTGATGGTCGGCTTGACCGGCAATTCGAAGATTCGCGAAGTCGCAGACGATGCCGCCGTCAGGCTGCACCGCGTCTGCGATTCTCTGGCCAAGCCCACGATTCCATAAGCCTGACTCTAGGCCTTTTCAATCATCTTTCTCCAAGAGGTTCCTGATGCAACAACGTCTTCGAATGCGAGCCGCTACAACAGCGGCTGCAGCGGCACTTCTCCTCGCCATGACCACTGGGCTGACCCAGGCGCAGACTCAAGCGCTGGCGGGGCTTGCCGTTCCGGGTTTTGGTGCCACCCATACCGCTCCGCGTGCTGCTGAGCATCCGAGCAAGTCGCTTCGCTACAAGGTGCTGTTCAGCGTAACCCAAGGCAACGACGACACGACAAAGCCGAATGCGAGCCTCGACAAGGTGGCGCGCTTCATGAATCTGCTGGCGGCCGATGGTATTCGGCCGGTTGCTGGCGATGTGGTGGCAGTGATGCACGGCAAAGCGACGCCGATCGTGATGGACGACACCCCTTACCGCGCCCGCAACAACGGTGCTGCGAACCCCAACCTTGAAATGATCGACCAACTTAAGAAAGCAGGTGTGTCCGTTCGAGTGTGTAGCCAGGCGCTGGCCGCCGCGTCGATTGCGCCAGAAGCCGTCGACAAGCGGGTAGAGATCGATGTGGCGGCGTTGACGACGTTGGCCAACTTGCAGTTGCGCGGCTACGCGCTGATCCCCGATTGATGCGCTCACGCGTGCACCACCACCGCCAATTCACACGAGCGCGCCGGCAGCCGCTCGTAACAAGGAGAAAGTCGCAATGAAACCAACCCGCCTGGCAATTAAGCCGATCACCGTCTCGGCTTTCATGGCAATGCTTCTGCTGCAACCTGCTTCTGCCCAGACGGACGTGCGAAACGCGCCGCCTGGCGCCGACAAGAGCGTCAAAACGCGCACACTTGAATTGGGGGCCAAAACCCTGCAGGGCAACAGGCCCGTTGACATCCTGGACATCTACCTCGACGGCTTTCACCCGATGAAGGACCACCCGGAAATGCAGATGGAGGCGCACCACTTCTGTCATCAGGTCAACGAAGATTTCGCGCAGTGCGCGCTGTTCGATGGCAATACGAAGAGCGCCAACCTCAACGGCATCGAGTACATCATTTCGGAGAAGGTGTTCGCCACGCTGCCCGAGGCGGAGCGCAAGTACTGGCACCCGCACAACGGCGAGATCCTGTCTGGGCAACTGGTCGCGCCGGGCATTCCCTCGGTGGCCGAGAAGGCCCTGATGAAAGGCAAGATGAACAGCTACGGCAAGACGTGGCACGTGTGGAACACCGGTATGTTCGGCATGCAGGCCGACAAACTCCCGCTCGGAGAGCCGATGCTCGCATGGTCGTTCAACCGGGACGGCGAGCCGCTTCCCGGCATCGTCGAACAGCGCGACAAACGCCTGGGCATCGACAGCGCAAAACTTCGTCGCGAGCGCTCGGATCTCGAGCGGTTGGCGCGCCCGCAGACGGGTGTCGACGATCTGAAGGGAAAGTTTGCCCGGCCGACTTCCGACATTCCTGGTGTCTCCGATCCGAAAAAGGGCCGGAGTTCGACCACTGCGGCGTCGGGCGCGTCGCGCTGACGACTCGATCACTACCAGGAGCCACGATGAACCAGTACACAAAACGCTTTTTAACTTCGACCGCCCTGTTATTGAGCATGGTTGCGAGCTGGTCGACACCGGCGACTGCACAGGAAGCGATCAATGTCTACGGTCCCGGCGGGCCGGCTCCGGCGATCCAGGAAGCGGCCAAGGCCTTTGGCGCGGCGAACCAGATGACCATCAACGTCGCTGCCGGGCCGACCAACCAATGGATTGACAAGGCCAAGCAAGATGCCGACGTCATCTTCAGCGGTGCCGAAAACATGTTTACCGACTATGCCAAGGCATTGCCCGGCGCGTTCGATCTCGCCGAGGCGCAACCGATGTACCTGCGGCCGGTCGCAATTTTGGTGCGACCAGGCAACCCGAAAAAGATCCGGGGGTTCCGTGACCTGCTCTCGCCTGGCATCAAGGTGCTGACTGTTGCAGGTGCCGGCCAGACGGCCTTGTGGGAAGACGTGGCTGGACGCACCGGTGACATTGCCATGGTCCGCGCGTTTCGCAACAATATGGTGTTCCCGGAGGCGCCAAACAGCGGCGCCGCAAAACAACAGTGGACACAGCAAAAAGACATCGATGCATGGCTTATCTGGAACATTTGGCAGGTCGCCAACCCGGAGTTGGCGCAGGTCGTCCCGATGGACGAACCGTTTCGCATCTATCGCGACGCTGGGGTCGTGTTGACCCACAAGGGCAGCGCCCAGCCGCAAGCCAAGGCGTTTGTCGAGTTCCTGCAGTCGCCTGCAGGGCAGAAGATCTTCGCCAAGTGGGGCTGGGATGCGCACTGAGCGGTCCCAACGCGAACCCATACCCATACGCATGTGGTCGCTGGTCTGCGCTGCCGCGCTTGCACTCATTGCCCATACGCCTTTGGCCACCGCGGCTGATCCGGTGTATCCACCATGGCAGCATGGCGCGAACAATCCAGCGCTAAACAAGGGCGTCGAGTTCACGGTACATGAGGCCGACAACCTGGCAGACTTCCACGGCAACCTGAACGACCCGCTGCTCGTTATCTACTATGGCGGCAATTCGTTCTTCACGATGGCGCCGCTGGTGAAGGCGTTTGAGGCCAAGTCTCCCCATTACAAAGGGCGCATTTACTTTGAGACGCTGCCTCCCGGGTTGCTGACCAAACAAATGGCCAACGGCGGTACGATCACGGTCGGTAACATGACCTGGACGGTAAAACCTGATGCCTATTTCGCAGGGCTGAACGCGGTGAGAGCACAGATCGAGAATGGCGTGCTAACTGGGCCGCCAGTGCCTTACGTGACCAACGAGCTGGCGATCATGGTAGCCGCAGGCAACCCGCTGCACATCACCGGGCTGGTTGATCTGGCACGGCCCGACGTGCGGCTCGCGATGCCGAACCCAGAATTTGAAGGAGTTGCCCGGCAGATCCAGGCGTCACTCTTGAAAGCCGGCGGTGAGCCGCTGAAGTCCATGGTCTATGAGCAAAAGGTCAAGTCCGGCTCGGCAGTGCTGACGCAAATCCACCATCGCCAGACGCCGCTATTCATCATGCAGGGCAAGGTCGACGCCGGTGTAACCTGGCAGTCGGAAGTCGCCTTCCAGTCTCAAGCTGGTCATCCGCTTGCCGCTGTAACGATTCCGTCCGAACACAACACTACCGAGATCTACGCAGGCGCGGCGGTCAAGGGCGCGGCGCACCCGCAAGCGGCGCGCGACTGGCTGGACTTCATCCGCTCGCCCGAATCGCTGCGGATCTTCGCCAGCTACGGCTTTAAACCTTACGTGTAAGGCACGAAAGCACCGTGATCGCCTTGCTACGCGCCAGTCGAAAAGGGCGGTGGTGACCGATGGCAGGCAGGTCACCAGATCCCATACTGGACGCAAGAAAACCGATGGTGGAACGGCGCGCGACCGAGTACCTTGCCAACGAGCGTACCTTTCTGGCATGGATCAGGACATCCATCGCCGTCATCAGCCTGGGCTTCGTGGTAGCGAAGTTCAGTGTCTGGTTGAACGAGTTGGCCGCCAAACTGCAGCCCGGGGTGAAGGTACACCATTCGGGTGCTTCGATGCTAATCGGGGTCAGCATCATGGCCCTGGGTGGCTTGCTGGCCTTGCTGGCGGCGTGGCGCTATGACGTTGTGAATCGCGCCATCGAAAGCGGCGTCGTGCGCCCCGATCGGCGCCTCATGTTTGTCGTCACAGCGATGGTCACGATGATGTGTGTGGCCATGATTGTTTACATGCTGCTCACGGCACAGCAGGCATAAAAAAGTACCTTTTAAGACACGGAGATCGCACAGTGAACACTTTCGCAACTGCTTCCAACCCCCTGTTGAAACACGATGCGCTTTACGACGTTCCGGCTTTCGGCAACGTCAACCTGTTGCATTTCACCGACTGCCACGCTCAGTTACTGCCGATCTACTACCGCGAACCCAGCATCAACCTCGGCACCGGGCGCGCGCTGGGCAAGGTGCCGCACCTCGTGGGCGCCCCGCTACTTCGTACCTATGGCATTGAAGCCGGCAGCCGGAACGCCTACGCCTTCACACACCTAGACTTCGAGGCGGCGGCTCGCACGTATGGCAAGGTTGGTGGTTTCGCGCATCTCGCCACGCTTATCAAGCGGCTGAAGGGCGACCGCCCCAAGACCCTGCTGCTTGACGGCGGCGACAGCTGGCAAGGCTCGGCGACGGCGTTGTGGACTGCGGGTCAGGACATGGTGGAGGCCTCGCTCGGTCTTGGTGTCGACGTGATGACCGGGCATTGGGAGTTCACCTATGGTGCCGAGCGCGTGCTTCACGTTGTGCGCAATGACTTCAAGGACCGCGTTGCATTCGTTGCGCAGAACATCGTCGGCCAGGATGGTGCCGAAACAGTCTTCGAACCGGCGGTGATTCGGGAGCAGAACGGTATTCCGGTGGCAATTCTCGGTCAGGCGTTTCCCTACACGCCTCAGGCCAACGGTGCGCACTTCACGCCTGGCTGGACCTTCGGTATCGACGAAGCGCGGCTGCAGGCGCTGGTCGACAAGGTTCGCACCAGCGGCGCCCAGGTTGTTGTCCTGCTATCGCACAACGGCATGGACATCGACCTGAAGATGGCATCGCGTGTCCGCGGCATCGACATCATTCTGGGTGGTCATACGCACGACGGTGTGCCGGTGCCGAGCATCGTCCCCAATTCGGGCGGCAGCACCATCGTCACGAATGCCGGATCACATGGCAAGTTCCTCGCGGTCGTTGACTTCGACGTTAGGCATGGGCGCGTCGCGGACTGGCGCTACCGTCTTCTTCCAATATTTCCAGAGCTCCTTCCTGCAGACCTCACGATGCAAACGACAATAGATCGCGTACGCGCGCCGTTCGAGGCGCGACTGCGGGAACCGCTGGCGCAGAACTCTGAGCTGCTGTATCGGCGCGGCAACTTCAATGGCTCCTGGGACCAGTTGATCGTTCAGGCGTTGATGCAGGAAATGGACGCCGAGATCGCTTTCTCGCCCGGGTTCCGCTGGGGCACGACCCTGCTGCCTGGGCAGACCATCACCCGTGAAGACCTGATGGCACAAACCGCGATCACCTACCCTGACACCTGGGTCTCCCACATGTCCGGCGCCGAGATCCGCAGGACGCTCGAACAACTCAGCGACAAGCTGTTCAATGACGATCCCTATCAACACCAGGGCGGAGACATGCTGCGAACGGGTGGACTGACCTACACCTGCGAACCCGCTGCCGACATGGGCGCTCGCATCAGCAACATGCGCCTGAACGGGCAACCGATCGATGCCGAAAAATCCTACAAGGTTGCCCGATGGGGTGTCGGCGCATCGTCATCGAAGACAAACGGTGCGCCAATCTGGGACGTCGTTGAACAGTACTTACGCCAAAGCAGGCCTGGTCAACTTCACACGCCCAATGTGCCGCAGCTGGCTGGCGTGAACGACAACCCCGGCATTGCGCAGGACTGGGGGATGCCAAAGTCGGTGTCCACGCCCTTCGAAGGACACGCTTGAATGGCTCGCCCCCGGTATTCATGCAGCCGTTAATGCCCCGTCGCAGTACCGCCACCACCTGCGGTGCGTGTGGCCTAGCCAGCTTTGCCGGCAACCTCAGTGAGTTCCACAGGGACATTAGATTTTCAAGCTTGCCAACTTCCGGGCACGTTCGACACCTCGAATCCGTGCGACTGCAAGAGGCTGGCCCCAATAGACGCCCGATAGCCGCTGTCGCAGCACACGGCCATGGGTTTAATCTTGTCCAATGTCTCCTGCCGACCTAGAAGTTCGGGCAGAAAGATGTGCTGTGCGCCGGGGACGTGGCCTTTTGCGCATTCCTGCTGCGACCGAACATCCAGAATTGAAAAGCCCTGCACTTGCGTACTCTGTGCAGACAGCTCCTTCACATGAACATGCCGTAGGGACTCAATGTCATACCCTGAGTTCTCCCAAGCTGTCATTCCGCCGGTACCTGCCTTCCATCGCTAGGTGACCAACTTGGAGTTGCGAGTACGTTTCACCGGCTTGGCTGACGCCACGATGTCTTCCTTATCAGTCATGCGTGGAGCTCCCTTGGGTCGCAAAGCGTTGTAGACCGATGGTGCCTTCGAGAACAATAGCTCCTCCACGCGCCGCATGCGGTCAGCGATGTCGACCATTTCAGCCTCGGTATACCGGTTGACCGATTCACCGCCTGCCGTTACGTGACCAAGCATCCGCTTGGTTTGCCGGTCCGAAAATCCCAGCTTTTCGCAGGCCGCGCCGAACGTGCGCCGCAAGTCGTGCCCCCGGACGATTTTGATTTCCGCGTTGTCTCAAATTGTGTCCAAGGCCACTTTTGGATCAGAGTGGTACCCCTTCGTGTTATTCGGCGACTGCGCCGGGAACACCCAAACCTGGTCCTTATCGTATTCGGCCCAGCGCAGCTTCAAAACCTCCAATGCGCAGGGACCAATGGGTAAATAATGATCCATGAGATTCTTGACATCGAAGACAAAGGCCACTTTGTTTTCCATGTCAACCTAACGCTCGACCGCCGACTGCTCGCCGGTGATGCGATCGCGCCATTTGAACGTGCATGACTCGCCGCGCCGCATACCCCAAAGCATCGTCAGCAGCACAAAGTCGCAGGCGATTGGATTTACGTGCCGGTATTCCCACGCCGCCTTGATGTAAGGACCCACGGTATTTTCGAACGACAACGGATTCCGAATACCCTTCTTTTTGTAATCGCGCTCGAGCTGCTTGTTGGTCCGGTACTTCTCTTCGGTTTTCAGGATGGTGAAGGGGTTATAGGTCAGTGACGGCGCGCGCCTTTCGCCGTGGGCCGCGTGGTATTCGAATTCAATGGCCTTGGCCACCGCCGCCGTGGCCCAACGCCCCATGGCCTCGGCTGCCGTCCTATGCCCTTTGTCAACCGCGTGCAGGTCGAACCGCTCCGCCGCTTCGGTTGGCGTGATCATGCCCACCTTACGCCCATTCCAGTCTTTGAGCTTGTCAATGGCCTTCTCCACCGATAAGATCGAATTGGGCTCGGCGCGACCCTTCAAATGCTTCACATACCGAGCGAAATCCTGCCCAAGAGTCAGCTCTGCGGCTTCGATGCGCTCTTCGATGTCCTTAGGATTAGCGCCATGGGCCTTGGCGATCCTGATCAAGTCCCATGCTTTCTCGCGGGCCACTGCCAACTTCATCACCGGCTCGACCCCCTTCCTGCCACGCGCGAGCCCCATGGGAATCTTCATCTTCTGTCCCTTGACCATCTTGTCAACCAGGAAAACCGAGGCCTTTTTGCCCACCCGCACCGCGAATCCGGGCGGCGCATCCTTGTGGGTGTCGCATACCAGATAATTGGTACTTGGCGAATGGCGATCTGGGTCGTATTCATCCCAGTCCTGCGGCTTCGTGCCCGGCTGGGGAATGGTCCAAGCGGTCATCTTGAAGACGATTTTGGTGGTCAAGGTAAGCTTCATCGCTCACTCCACAAGGAGCGAGGGACTTGAAATTGCCCGCTCCGCCAAATTTGCAACCACTATGGCTCGATAAGCAATCTTTGGCTCTTTTTTGGCTCAATTTTATAAAGTTGGCGGAGTTTGCCAGAGGGAGCCTCGGGGCGCTACGGGACGATAGATAAAAGGGCTAAAGTGACTTCTGTAAATGATTACACCAGAGGAGAAGAGGCTAAAAGCGCGAAGTTTTCAAACCATACGCCGATGATGGTCCACTACCCGCGCATGACTTTTAAAGGCGCATGAATACTAGATATTCAGCGATAAGTCGCCCTCTTGGTCCCCATATGATCCCCAGCGATCGTGTAGACAAATGACGGCGCTTGGCGGCGCCACAGCGCGCGACAAAGCGGCCCTCGCGGCCTATCCAACGCTGCTTTCGCACGTCCTTTCCAGCAAGGAATTCGGGCCCTTTCTTCGCAGCCCCGACAGGCCAAAACATCAGGCTGAATGGCGTGATTTGATCCGCGATTTGGCACGTCTTCCGCCCTCGTCAAAACAGCTCGCGGAGCACTTCCATACCCAGTGGCATGTCTGCCACCACTACCTGCGCGAGCTCGTGGATGACGACGATCTGCTGATCGACATGCTCTGGGTCTGGCTGCCCCGATACCAGGGTTCCGACATGGTTCTGTATCGCGGAGAGAACATCGACCGCTTCGAGGCCGGCCGCATCGGCACCGCATGGACCGACAAACAAGAGACGGCCGAGATGTTCGCGAAGGGACTCAATGCTGTCAGCAAGGGCGGCGTGGTCCTGCGCTCCGACGTTCCGGTCTCCGCGATCATCGCCGGCCCCTCGAAGCACTCGCTCTACTTGGGCGAATCCGAGTTCACTATCGACATCCGCAAGATTGACGCTATTGAGCAAGACCGTGCATACCCGCCTTCACTCCTCTAAGTTGAACCTTCGTTGCCATGCCTGCACGTCTCTTAGCTGCTTAAGTCCTGTGAACCCTCGCAAGGCTAGGATTTGACGCCGGTCGATGCGAGTGTTAGACTCAAATGGCTATGTTCGCACTCTTTACCCATAACGCACTAGATCTCTAGTTCGGAAGTGGCAGGTAGTGTCTGTTTATGCTAAACCGATGAGAGCGCTGTTAATCCAGCACAAAAAGCTCGGAAGGCCGACCGTAAACCGAAACAGTGAAGTTATGCCACTAGCCGAAAAGCGGGACCCCAACTAAAAATTGGGCCCGCTTATTCATTTCGGCTTGTGAAAGTCGTTGGCAAAGATGTTCACATGCGTCTGTCCGGGTATATTGATTATCTGGTTGTGGCAGCCTGGGAAATTGCCATCGATGTAGGTGCCTTTCTTAGATGCCTTCATCATGTTGAAATGATATTTGGTTGGAATTTTCCAGCCAAAGCGGAAATTGCCAGAAATTTCGCAAAGTGGCGTGTGGGGCCCAGCCGTATCGAATTGGCCATGATCTTCGGGCCCGTAATCGAAATGCTTTTTCTGGTCGTCTTGGAAATAGTGTTTTTTATATTCGTTCTTGGGGCGCCGAGGCATATGCCGCTTCCGCAGCTTCGCGAACAAACTCTGAAAATTTCTGAAAAACAAATTGTCTGCGCCGCTCTGAGCGAAAAGAGCAATCAATTCCCGGAGTTCGTCAGCATCGAAGTTTTCTAGCGGCAACGCAAGCGCTTGCATGCTTCCTTTATCCTGCATGTATGGCAGAACACGGAAGTAGTTCGATAGCACCCTGACCGTGATCGCTATCACCTCCGTCAATTCCAGATTGGGGTCGATCTTGCCCACAAAGCAAGAGGTTCGAAGTCTTTGCGAAAGCTTCATTAAGTTATCGGTGAGCAGGCAAACGCCATCCCAACGCTCTAGTTCAGCAAGGATGGATCGCTCGATCGCAAAATTTTTTCCAAACTCAACCGCACGCACGTCGAATTTGGGGCCAATTGCTTTGACTTCAGCTGTTTCGCGATAGGTGTGGGGAACAATTTCGCTCTTCGCGGAATTCACCACATCGCGCACGGATTTATCGTCCGATACGAGACACAGAAGAATTCGCATTACGTTTGCAGCAACTTGACCAAGATGGCGGTTGGGACTATGACCTGTGCCCTTTCTTGCTCAGTGAGATGAGCCAGGCATGCAAAGAAATCCAGCGTTTTCGCCCGAGTCTTAAATGAACGATCACCCGATTCCACAGGAACGGCAGACTGAGCCCGGTCGTCAGCTGAAAATTGAAATGCCTTGTCTGGGATGCTCGATCACACAATATGCCCCACCAGCCTCGGTAGCCTTCGCGAAGTTCTTTAGCGTTCGCTCTCCGAGAATTTCCCTGAAATTAGGCAACAATTTCACCAATATTCTGGGGACGTTGCTGAGATAAATCGGTGAATCGGGCCGCCAGTATTCGCTCGCGATGGTTTTGAGCGATTCGACAAGTTTGGCATCATCGTTCATTGTGCGATCCTAAAGAAGTGCATCGAGCTGGGCGCCCTGATATCGTTGTATCTTAACGGCTCGCATGCGCGAACAGTCACTCGGTGCTAGCCGCGTGTCCATGGAGTCCGTCGCCTCTTGTAATATCTGTCAAAGGTTAACAAAGAGGAGCGCCCGATGATTTTCATTCACCTCGCAACGACATCGCCAAGTTGCAGTGCGATCGACAGGTAGCCATGCCTGTGGCTCTCCCTCTGACCGACACGGTCATCGCCGCTGTCGCACAACTCATTGACGACTCCAAGTCTAACGGTGAATACCGCGACCCTACCCATTCCGACATCGACTTCTATGTCTCGCAAGCAGGCCTCACCGCCAGTGACCCAAAGCGACAGGGCCAGACCGTTGGCAAAGCCAAACGCGTTAGAGCGGTCTTACATGCAGCGTTGACAGACGACGCGGCGGCCGGCTCCGCCCTAATCGCGTCGATCTTGGCAAAGGTCCGCGCATGCGGCGGATTCCGTGAAGGGTCCCCAAACTTCGTTGGCACCGAGGCCATCGCCAATGTTAAGAACGCCTTCGACACCGAAGGATTTTTGCTTGCCTCCGATGGCTCCATCAGCCCAAAGGTTCTCTCCGCTTTGCAAGGCCCCGAGCTGACGGCAGCGTTGAGGGCCTACGCTGACCGTGCTCAGAAGGGGGCGCATGACGCGGCTCTCTTGGCGGGAACAGGCAAAGACCTGCTGGAGGCGACCGCCGCCCATGTTTTGCAAACCGTAAACGGCGTCTATCCAAGCGGCGCAAATTTCCATAGCCTGCTTGGCATGGCATTCATCGCTCTCGATTTGGCCGTCCCTGAATTGCCGGCTCAGGCTGGCGAGGCTCCGGTCAAGGGCCTAGAGCGTGGGCTGTTCCAAGCGGCCATTGCCGTAAACCGGCTTCGCAACAAGGAAGGGACTGGCCATGGGCGCCCGTGGCTGCCCACACTCAAAGATGATGAGGCGAAGGCGAGCATCGAGCTGGTAGGCTCTGTATCGTCTTACCTACTTTCCAAATTGGCAAGGCACCGCAAATGACGACGATGAAAACGTTCGTTGACAAGCGAATGGTTGCAATAACCTTTTTAAGCGAGCGATTTAGAGGTGCGCTGTTTCATAAGAGATTTGAAATTCGTCGGTTTGTCCAGTGAAAAAACCCCAATACGAAATCTTGATGGGATTTTCTCTATCAAGTTGTTGAATTCAAAAGAATTCTTGAATTTCTTCAACACTTTGATAGACCGCCTCGCGTAAAAGGGGGACTGTTTTTGGGAAGTCCCCATACAGTTCGGTCTTGGTCCCCCCACACTCCCCTTTTCGACTAATTTTTTTGTCCCTTCTCATGATCCTATCGGATGATCGACAATGTCGGAATTCCGTAAGTGCCCGTCAACAAACGGTTTTTTCAAGCCACCCTGATCAAATAAGTCAGGCACCGAATAGATTTAAATGGCAGACATTTTTTGTGTGCGACTTCTTTGTGATCACGTAAGTCATTGATGTCAAAAGAGAATGCTTCACAACCCTTCGTTGAAGCCCCGATGGCCGCGCACACGCCCATGATGCAGCAGTACCTGGGCATCAAGGCCGGGTACCCCGACACGCTGGTGTTCTACCGCATGGGTGACTTTTATGAAGTCTTCTTTGAAGATGCCGAAAAGGCCGCGCGCCTGCTCGACATCACGCTGACGCGGCGCGGACAGTCAGCCGGCCAGCCCGTGGTGATGGCCGGCGTACCATTTCACTCGTTCGAAGTCTATCTGGCCAAACTGATCAAACTCGGTGAATCGGTGGCTATTTGCGAGCAGGTCGGCGACGTGACCACCGCCAAAGGCCCGGTCGAACGCAAAGTGATGCGTGTGGTGACCCCAGGCACGCTGACCGACACCGAAATGTTGAGCGAGAAGACCGAATCCATTCTGCTGGCGGTGCACCAGGGCGCGCGCAACACCTGCGGCCTGGCGTGGCTCAGCGTCACGCAGGGCGAGATCCATCTGGCCCAGTGCGCCAACGATGATCTGGAGACCTGGCTGGCCCGCATTGCGCCCAGTGAGCTGCTCTACAACGTCGATGTCACACCCGCCTTCGAGCAGCGCCTGAAAGCCCAGCGCTGCGCCGCCAGCGCACGCCCAGCCTGGCAATTTGACGCAGCACTGGGCGCGCGTCGCCTGCTCGAGCAGCTCAAGGTGGCCTCGCTGGCGTCCTGGAATGCCGAAGGTCTGGGCGAAGCGCATGCCGCCGCGTCCGCGCTGCTGGGCTATGCCGAGCACACGCAGGGCCGCGCCCTGCCCCACGTACAGAACCTGCAGGTGGTGCGTCCGGACGAGCTGATCGAGCTGCCGCCCACCACGCGGCGCAACCTCGAACTCACGCAAACCCTGCGCGGCGAGGATTCGCCCACGCTGTTTTCGCTGTTGGACACCTGCACCACCGGCATGGGCAGCCGGGCGCTGAAAAACTGGTTGCTGAGCCCGCGACGTGACCGGGCCCAGGCGGCAGCCCGGCTGGAGGCAATCACGCAATTGCGCAGCGGTTTGCAGAAAACCCTGCGCGCCCGGCTCAAGGGTTGCAGCGATGTCGAACGCATCACCGCCCGCATTGCACTGCGGCAGGTGCGGCCACGCGAACTTCTGGCGTTGCAGCAGACGCTACTAAAATCAGAGCAGCTAGTGACCGAAAGTACTGGACTAGAGCCCTATTTGACCGATATTTTCGAAGATTTGCAGCCCCCGGCCGGTTGCGCCGGCCTGCTGGGCCAGTACATCCTCGATGAACCGGCCGCGCTGATTCGCGATGGCGGCGTCATCAACCACGGCTGTGATGCCGAGCTGGACGAGCTGCGCGCCATCCAGACCCATTGCGACGGCTTTCTGCTCGACCTGGAAATCCGCGAAAAAGCCCGCACCGGCATTGCCAACCTGCGCGTGCAGTTCAACAAGGTGCACGGCTTTTACATTGAGGTCACGCAGGGCCAGTTGGACAAGGTGCCTGACGACTATCGCCGCCGCCAGACGCTGAAAAACGCCGAACGCTACATCACGCCCGAGCTGAAAAGCTTTGAAGACAAGGCCCTGTCGGCCTCGGCGCAGGCCTTGGTGCGCGAAAAGTGGCTCTACGAGCAGCTGCTCGACCAGCTGCAGCACTTCGTCCCAAGCCTGAGCCGGCTGGCGCGCGCCATTGCCTCGCTCGATGTGCTGTGCGCCCTGGCCGAGCGCTCGTTGACGCTGAACTGGTGCGCGCCCACCTTTGTCAGGGAGCCCTGCATCGACATCGGACAGGGAAGGCACCCGGTGGTGGAAGCGCGGCTGGCCGAAACAGGCGGCGGCGCCTTTATTGCCAACGACTGCAATCTGACCGGCAAAAGCCGCATGCAGGTCATCACCGGCCCCAACATGGGCGGTAAATCGACCTATATGCGCCAGATCGCTCTGATCGTGCTGCTGGCCAGCGTGGGCTCCTTTGTGCCAGCGAGCCGTTGCCGGCTGGGGCCGATTGACGCCATTCACACGCGAATCGGCGCGGCCGACGATGTGGCCAACGCGCAATCAACCTTTATGCTGGAAATGCTCGAAGCCGCGCAAATCCTGCATGCCGCCACGCCCCATTCGCTGGTGCTGATGGACGAAATCGGCCGCGGCACCTCCACTTTCGACGGCCTCGCGCTGGCCGGCGGCATTGCCGCCTACCTGCACAACAAGGCGCAGGCTTTCACGCTGTTTGCCACCCATTATTTTGAGCTGACCGAGTTTCCGGCCCAGCACCACGGCGCCATCAACGTGCATGTCAGCGCGGTCGAATCCGGCACGAACATCGTTTTTTTGCACCACATCGAGCCCGGCCCCGCCAGCAAGAGCTACGGCATTGCGGTCGCCAAGCTGGCTGGCGTTCCAGCGGCGGTACTTAATCATGCCCGCCATGCGCTCGCCGCGCTGGAAACCCAGCAGAGCCAGGCGCATGCGCAAGTGGACCTGTTTGCCGCGCCTCCACCAATCGCCGGGCCAGCGCAAAGCGCCTCCGACCAGGCATTGGATACCATAGACCCTGATCTGCTGAGCCCACGCGAGGCGCTGGATGCGCTGTATCGTTTGAAAAAACTCTCGCTCGAGGCCTGAAAGCCGGCACCCATGTTCCCAAACACTCCCCATCACCTCATGACTTATTGCGTCGCTGTCAAACTCAATGCCGGACTGGTTTTTTTGTCGGACTCGCGCACCAACGCGGGCCTGGACAACATCAGCACCTTCCGCAAGATGATCGTTTATGAAAAACCCGACGACCGGTTCATGGTGCTGCTGTCGGCAGGCAATCTGTCCATCTCGCAGTCGGTGCGCGAAATTTTGCAGGTCGAACACCTCAAGGAGCACGAACACGTCGAGGCGCTCACGATCTGGAACGCCAAAAGCATGTTTGACGCCGCGCGTGTGCTGGGCTCGGCCATTCGCCGCGTTTACGAGCGCGACGCCGATGCACTGAAGCACGCCGAGGTGGATTTCAACCTATCGCTGATCTTTGGCGGCCAGATTCGCGGCGAAGGCATGCGCCTTTTCAAGATGTACTCGGCCGGCAACTTTGTTGAAGCCACCGACGAGACACCTTATTTCCAGATCGGTGAGTCCAAGTACGGCAAGCCCGTACTGGACCGCGTCATCACGCCCGAAACACCGCTGGCCGAGGCCGCGAAATGCGCGCTGGTCTCAATGGACTCCACCATGAAGTCCAACCTGTCGGTGGGCCTTCCGCTGGACCTGGTGGTCTATGAAGCCGACAGCTTCAAGAGCGAAAAAATAGTCTGTATCGACCACGACAATCCCTACTACAAGATGATGCACAACAGCTGGGGCCAAAAACTGCGCGAAGTATTCGACAGCATTGAAGACCCGGTCTGGGACGATGCCCACACTGAAACGCCGCTGAAAATGCCCGCCACCCGCCATGCCGTTCTGAAAAAAATCAGCACGGCCGAAGAGAAACTGATTTAGACCTTTCATTCCTTTTTTTACCTCCAGGGTTTCAAAGCTGCTGCGCTGCGCTGCAGTGCCCTTACCTACACACGTGCCCTCCACATCCAAACCTCTCGTTATTTTTTCCCACGGCAACAGTTTTCCGGCCAGCACCTACAACGTCATGCTGCAAAGCCTGAAAACCCGGGGTTTCCAGGTCAAGGCGATTGAAAAATTCGGCCATGACCCGCGCTACCCGGTCACCAGCAACTGGCCGAATCTGGTTCAGCAACTCGCCGACTTCAGCAGTGAGCAGGTCGAAAAGTCAGGCCAGGCGGCTTTTCTGGTCGGCCATTCGCTGGGCGGCTTTTTAAGCCTGATGTGCGCCGCGCGTCACCCCTCCCTGGGCGGGCAAGCCGTCAGGGGCGTGGTGATGATCGACTCGCCGATTTTGGGGGGCTGGCGTGCCACCGCGCTCAGCGTGGCCAAACGGGCTCAGCTGGTGGGCTCGATTTCACCCGGCGCCATCAGCCGCAAGCGCCGGCACGAATGGCTCAGCCGCGATGAAGTTCTGGCGCATTTCCGCAGTAAAAAGGCCTTTGCCCGCTGGGACGGACAGGTGCTGCGTGACTACATTGAACACGGCACGCATGACGCTGCCGGTCAGCGCCTGCTGAGCTTTGACCGCGACATTGAAACGGCCATTTACAACACGCTGCCCGACAACCTGGAGCGCCTGATCAAACAGCACCCGCTCAAATGCCCGGTCACGTTTATTGGCGGACGTCAGTCAGCGGAAATGAACCAGGTCGGCATGACGATGACCGAGAAAGTCACCCGAGGCCGCATCATGATGCTTGACGGCAGTCATTTGTTCCCCATGGAGAAGCCGCTGGCAACGGCGGCAGCCATTGAAGCGGCACTGCTGAACCTGTCAGCCTGACAGGCAACAGGCCAGGCCGCCGCGCCGCTCAAACAAATGGACTCAGGGCGCCCAGACGACCAGGCCGCTCCAGGCTGTGCCCAGCACCACAATGCCAAAAGCGATGCGGTACCAGGCAAAAGGCACAAAACTGTGGGTGGCGATGTAACGCAGCAACCAGCGAATGCACAGCCACGCACTGATAAACGAAAACAGCAAGCCGACGCCGAACAACGGCAGATCGGCCATGGAAAGGAGTGCGCGCTCCTTGAACAGGCTGTATACCCCGGCGCCAATCAGCGTGGGAATCGCCAGATAAAAGGAAAAATCAGTCGCCGCCTTGCGCGACAGCCCCAGCAGCATGCCGCCGATAATGGTCGCGCCGCTTCGGCTGGTGCCTGGAATCATGGCCAGACACTGCGCCAGCCCGACCTTGAGTGCATCCATCGCGCTCATTTCCTCAACCGAATGAATGCGCGCTGCCGCCGGATTGCGCTGCTGACGCTTTTCAGCCCACAAAATGATTAAACCGCCAATGATGAAAGTGCTGGCCACCACCACCGGTGTGAACAGGTGCGCCTTGATGGCTTTGCCGAACAGCAGGCCGAGCACCACGGCGGGCAAAAAAGCCACCAGCACATTGAGCGAAAACTGCTGAGCCTGTTTGTCCGTGGGCAAGGCAACCAGGGTTTCACGAATCTTTTTCCAGTACACCAGAATCACGGCAAAAATGGCGCCGGTCTGGATGGCGATATCAAACACCTTGGCCTTGTCGTCATCAAAACCGAGCAACGAACCCGCCAGGATCAGGTGGCCGGTCGAAGAAATGGGAAGGAATTCGGTCAGACCTTCCACGATGCCCATGATGGCGGCTTTAATCAACAATGCAATGTCCACGCTGGCTCCTTGAATGGATTGTGATTATCGTTGCAGACCCGGGGGTCTCTTATGGCTGCGCACGAAATCATGCGGCCGGGTCCAACGACTGTTTTTAATTAAATCTAGCGTAACATTAGATTAACTAATGTAGCCGCTAGCCCGTTGTATGACGGGTTAAACCCGCTGGCGTCACTGCAAAGCACAAGACACATTAACTTACATTCCAAATCACCAATAGCGACGATGAAAAATTCAAATTCCGGCAGCATTACCTTGGGCGCAATTGCTGCTGCGCTGACGACCGCCACCATGCTGCTCACAGGCTGCGACAACCCGCCCGACACTGTCAGGATCGGCGTCGCCCAGCCTCTTACCGGCAACCTTGCCGAACTGGGCCAGGACTTGCACAACGGCGTCAAGCTGGCAGTAGCCGAACTCAACAAGGAAGGCTTCAAGATCAAGGGGAAGCCTGTCATGCTTGAAATTGTCGCGATGGACGATCGCTCCGACCCCGCCACCGGCAAGGAAGTTGCCCAAAAAATGATCGATGCCGGCGTGGTGGCCGTGATCGGCAACCTTAACTCCGGCGTCAGCATTGAAGCAGCCCCGATTTATGCTGCCAAAGACATCGCGCAGCTGGCGATATCGACCAACCCCAAGTTCACGCAACTCGGCCTTGCGACGACCTATCGCCTGGTTGCCAACGACACCCTTCAGGCGAAAGCCATTGGCTCCTTTGCCGCGAGTCAGCTCAACGCCACCCGATACGCGGTAGTGGACGACGGAACACCGTACGGAAAAGGTCTGGCCGACGGCGCTGCGGAGCAACTTAAAATTGCCAAAAAGCAGATTACCCTGCGTCAATCGTTTGACGACAAAACCACAGTTTTTGACGAGCTGGCCGGCAAGCTCAAACAAAACGGCGTGGAAGTGCTCATCACGACGCTGAACGACTTCCAGGTGCTGGCTTTGCTCGAGGCATTAAAAAAAATCGAATACACCCAGCTCAACATTCTGGGCGGTGACACCATCAAGACCATCAGCATGCTTAAAGGCACCGAGATGATCAAGGGCCTGTATGCCACCTCGCCGATTCTCGATGCCAAGGAATTCGTAAATGGCAAACTATTTTTGACGAAGTACCAGGAGGCGTACAAGAAAGAACCCGCGTACGGAGGCCACTATACCTATGACGCGATGTACATTCTGGCCGGTGCCATGCAGCGCGCCAACTCCGCCAGCCCAAAAAAGATTACCGAGATTCTGCATACCTTTGACGGCTATGCGCCAATTACCGGCTCGATGAAATGGGACAGCGTGGGCGAGCAACGCTACGGCGTGGTTGGCGTCTATGCTGCACGCAAAGGTGTCTGGGATCTGCAACTGCGATCTGACCGCTGGTAAGCGTGTGCGGCCATGACCCGGTCAGCGCCCGGCGGCAAAACCGTTACGCACAGTTCCATTCCCGCCCTCACCCCCGCCGACATCCTTGATTTCTGGCTGGGCGATGGCCTGACACAAGGATGGCCCACGCAAGACCTCAAAAAGCGCTGGTTTTATGGCGGCGCGGCGCTGGACCGGGAGATCAGGATCCGCTTTGGCCCAAGCGTCTTGCAGGCAGTCGGCGGCGCACTGCAGGACTGGGAAAGCCAGGTCCAGAGCAGACTGGCCCTTGTCATACTGCTCGACCAGTTCACACGCAATGTTTTTCGCGCCACCGCGCAGGCGTTTGCCGGCGATGTGCGCGCCCGGCAACTTACCCTTCAGACGCTGGCCGCTCGCGAAGACCAGCGGTTGCCTTGGGTGGCACGGGTCTTCCTTTACATGCCGCTGATGCATGCCGAAGACGCGGCATTGCAGGACGAAAGCGTCACGCGCTTTTCCCAACTGCTGGCCGATGCGCCGGTCAACCTGAAGCCGCGCCTCCAGGGCAACCTGGACTTCGCTCGCGAGCACCAGGGCATCATTGCCCGGTTTGGTCGGTTTCCCTACCGTAACGCCGCGCTGGGACGCATCAGCACAGACCGGGAAGAAGAGTTTTTACTGAAGGGGCAGCGCTTTGGACAGTAGCAGCAGGCGCGGCTGACGGCGGCATTGAATTATTCCGCGGCAGCTTGAGCCAGAACGCCCACCATCCAGACCGCAAATTTCGGCAGATGGTCTTTTTTTGTTGGCCTGTTAAAAATACCGGCCTGAACAGGCAATATGCACTTTCACCGGTTTAGCGCAAAGTTCTACCGTATATTCATGAGGCCCGAGGTTTAATCGGGCATATTTCAACAATACAGGAGACCTGATGAAAATTGATCGCAACACCCTTTTTGCCTTCAGCAAAAGCACCGCTGTCACGCTCGCTGTCGTGACAGGTGCTGCGACCCTGATGGCGGCCTGCTCCGGGGTAAAACCGCCGCCCAAGGAGTATGCGCAGGAGCGCCTTGACGATCAGATCCAGGTGCAAGCGGGCAATGTGGTGGCGCTTGAAACCACGGCAACCGGCCTGCGTAATTACGAGTGCAAAACCAACGCCAATGCTGCAGGCACTATTGGCTGGGTTCTGGTGAGCCCGCAGGCTGAACTGGTCGACCGGACTGGCAAAGAAGTCGCCAAATATTCGGGTCCACCCGCTACCTGGACCCACATGGATGGCTCCAGCGTGGTGGGCCAGCAGATTGCGGTTGCGCCGCGCCCGGGTGCGACCAACCTCGCGTACCAGTTGTCCAAGGGCACGCCGGGTGCGGCGCCCGGCGTTCTGCAAAACATCACTTACATCCAGCGCATCAAGACCAAGGGTGGCCAGGACCTGAGCAAGGCGTGCGCGCAGTCAAATCTGGGCGACAAGCTCACACTGCCCTACCAGGCTGACTACATTTTCTGGAAGGCTGCGTAAGGCAGCCGCAATACGGTCGCCTTCAAAAACGCGCCGCTGATGGCTGCACAACAGCCATTCAACAAAAGCCCGCAAGCCCGGAATTGGGGGCTTTTTTTTTGAAAAACTCGCCCCGCTTCCAACCAGTGCACCCACCCCGCCCGCCCACAAAAAAGCCTGCGCTAAGCAGGCTTTTCAGGCTCTTATCGCGCTGACCTCAATATCAGTCGTCATCACGGTCGTGACGGCGACCACCTCGCTGGTATTCCACCGGCGCATAACCTTGACCGTAATAGCCGCGCGGTGCCTGCTGGTAAAAACCCTCGCGGTGACGCCAATGACGCGGGCGCTCGTAGTAAACCGGCTGCGGTGCGTAATAAACCGGTGCGGGCCTCACGAACACAGGTCGTGGCTGGTAATAGACCGGTTCCTGCTCAACATAAATGGGTTGCTGCTGTATGTAGACAGGTGGTTGATAAACCGAGCCTACGTTGCCCACGTTGACCCCTACGCCGGGACTGCCCACGCCTACTGACCAATAAACATTGTCCCGGGCCTGTGCAGCACCAGCAAAACCCATGGCTGCAATCGCCAGTGTGGCGGCAACGGCCGCCAGCACTGCAGGGCGATTTGCCTTGATGATTGTGTTCATAACTGATCCTTTGAAAGGGCAAAAAAAGCCCATGCCTTTATTAAACGCGTTAAGCCGGTTCCGGCCTACCGGATGCCCTGTTAAGAGAGTTGCCAAACGTAACCCTGTCGCGCAACCGCCTAAAATCAGTCGATGACTTCCCCCGTCCCCTCCAAAGCCGCCAGCCCTGCCGACAAAGAAGCCCACAAGCCGAGCAACTTTTTACGGCACATCATCGAAAAAGACCTGCTTGACAGCACTTATGCCCAGCGTTTCTGGGGCGGCAGCCCGGGCGACGCCGCCCACCACGCCGCCGGCCAGCCAGACCCGGCCAAAGTACGCATGCGTTTTCCGCCCGAGCCCAACGGCTACCTGCACATAGGCCACGCCAAAAGCATCTGCCTGAACTTCGGCCTGGCGCGAGAGTACGGCGGCGTATGCCACCTGCGTTTTGACGATACCAATCCCGAAAAAGAAGACAAAGAATACGTCAACTCCATCATCGACGCGGTGAAGTGGCTGGGCTTTGGCTGGGAAAACAACGGAGAAAGCAATCTTTACCAGGCCAGTGATTACTTCGACTTCATGTACCGCGCCGCCGAGTTTTTGATTGAATCCGGCCAGGCCTATGTTGACGAGCAAAGCGCCGATGACATGCGCCACAACCGCGGCGACTTTGGCCATCCCGGCACCAACAGCCCCTACCGTAGCCGCACGCCTGCCGAAAACCTCGCCCGCTTCATCGAAATGCGCGACGGCAAACACGAAGACGGCGCCATGGTGCTGCGCGCCAAGATCGACATGACCAGCCCCAACATCAACCTGCGCGACCCGGCCATCTACCGGATCCGCCGCGCCACGCACCACAACACCGGCGACAAATGGTGCATCTACCCGATGTACACCTTTGCGCACCCGATTGAGGATGCGCTGGAGCAGATTACCCACAGCATCTGCACGCTGGAATTTGAAGACCAGCGCCCGTTTTACGACTGGCTGCTCGAAAGACTGTGCGAAGGCGGCCTGGTGGCCACGCCACACCCGCGCCAATACGAATTTGCTAGGTTAAACCTGACCTACGTGCTGACCAGCAAACGCAAGCTCGCCCAGCTGGTCTATGACCACAAAGTCACCGGCTGGGACGACCCGCGCATGCCCACCATCGTCGGCCTGCGCCGCCGTGGCTACACGCCCGAAGCGATTCAGCTGTTTGCCGAACGCATCGGCGTGACCAAAAGCGACAGCTGGATCGACTACTCTACCCTGGAAGGCTGCCTGCGCGAAACCCTGGACGGCAGCGCCCCCCGCGCTATGGCCGTGCTGGACCCCATCAAGTTGGTGCTGACCAACTGGGATGAGGTGATGGGCGGCGCAATGCTCGATGACTGCTCCGCCCCGGTCCACCCCCACCACCCCGACCTGGGCAAACGCAAATTCCAGATCGGCAAAGAAGTGTGGATTGAACGCACCGACTTTGAAGAGACGCCGCCCAAAGGCTTCTTCCGCCTGTTCCCTGGCAACAAGGTCCGCCTGAAATACGGCCACGTCATCGAATGCACGGGCGCTATCAAAGATGAAGCAGGAAACTTAACATCCGTGGCGGCTACGATCATTCCAGACACCAAAAGCGGCACCCCCGGCTCCGACGCCGTGAAGGTCAAAGGCGTGATCACCTGGGTTGGCGTACACGACGCCCTGCCCGCCGAAGTGCGCTTGTACGAACGCCTGTTTGTAGAAGCCCACCCCGAAGCCGGCGGCAAAGACTTCATTGAAAACCTGAACCCGAACAGTTTGAAAGTGCTGAACGCGTTTGTGGAGCCTTCATTGGCGGCAGCCAAGGCTGACGACAAGTTTCAGTTCGAACGGCATGGTTACTTTGCGGCGGATCGGGTGGATCATGCGGCTGGGAAGCCTGTGTTTAATTTGGCTGTGGGGTTGAAGGATGGCTGGGGAAAGTAGTCAATAACCAAAATGCCCAACAGGCAAAATATTCAAGAAGACAAAATGGTGAAAAAAAGTGGCACTACGTCAGTATTAAACACTCAGGAGGTCGATGACTTACTTGTACTATGCGAAGAAGTGATGCGTGCAACACCAGAGGGTGCTAATCGCTTTATTGAACCCGCACCGGGTGTACTATCCCGCGCAAAAGCGAAGCAACACAGTATGGTTTTTGGCAGACGTGGCTCTGGAAAATCAAGCCTCTTGCGCAAAACTGCTGCGGACCTGACAGTTGATCGCAGGCCCATTGCGTTTGTCGATCTAGAAACTTTTAAGGGCCACACCTATCCTGATGTATTGATTAGCGTCCTGATAAAGACGCTCGGCGAGTTTGAGCGCTGGTTGAATAGCGCAGCAATTAACCCAGCAACAAAAACATCGTTTTGGAGAAAACTGTTTGGCACGACGCCAAACCGGCCTCCATTTAACAAGGTGAAGACTGCTGAGTTGAAGGAAGTTCTTAAAAACATCATCCGTGATCTAGAGGCACAGCTGCGAACCCCGGAAACTAGCAACAAGCAAGTCAGGACAACTGTTGCGAATGAAACTACTGCTTCAGTTCAAACAGCGGTGAACGCAACCGCTCCTGGTGTAACCGCTTCAGCAACTGGAAACATCAGTGGAAAAATTAATGCAGGAACTGAGGAACAAACAACTTATGTATCCCATAAGGTTGAATATCTTCATCAGAACATACTCCGCTTTCAGCACTTCTTTAAGGAACTGTCTGATTTGTCAGATGGATCTTCATTCTTGATCTTGGATGACCTGTATCACATACGGAGGGCAGATCAAGCAAAGGTAATTGACTACTTTCACAGAGTTGCCAAAGGCAATGGAATGTGGGTAAAAATTGGAACCATCAAACACCGCAGTCAGTGGTACGAACACTCTGATCCACCGATTGGCATGAAGCTTGGGGACGATGCGAAGGAAATCAACTTAGATATTTCACTCGAAAAATTTGAGACATTGAAGACGTTTTTGCGCCAAGTCCTCGAAAACCTAGTCGTTGAGAAGTCCCCCTTAGCTATTAAGGATTTAGTAAACCCCACCGCAATTGACCGAATCATAATTGCGTCAGGTGGCGTAACGAGGGACTTTGTAGGCATTTTTTCCGGCTCGATAGCGGTCGCCAGAAATCGCGGCAGCGACCACCACAGAGGCCCAAAAATTGGTCTTGAAGATGTAAATCTAGCAGCAGGTGAATACGACTCCAATAAGCGCGAGGAATTCAAATTGGACTCAGCAGAAGATCGAGTGGTTCTAGAGAAAGCATTTGATGCTCTAGTTACGTTTTGTACAGAGACTTCAAAGTCCAACGTTTTCCTTGTTTCACAAAAACTCACCGGGTCTGTTAGGGAGTCGATTGATCAGCTCATCGATTTGAGGATGATTCATCCGGTCAAATCCCGAGTAACACTAAAGAAAGGTGCTGCTGGAGAGTTATACGAAGCCTACATGCTTGACCTCAGTCAGTACACAGCTGCTCGTAAAGTACACGACTTTCATATGGTCGATCTGAGTAGTAGTGACAAGGATGAGGCGATTCGGAAATCATCATTAATTTATGCTGGTAACTAGATTTGACTTGGCTTCCTCGTGTGCGAGACATTGGGCCCGAGAAATTGGCGAGGGAAGAATTGGATTCAGCCTCCGATTATTTTTGGAAAATCCAGGTTCACCTTAGACTGCAACTAACTAAAAATCGCTTCACACAATCACAGTCACACTTGAAACCATGGCCAAATTCCTAAACACAAGCGCGACCAATTATTTTCTCGAAGAGATGATCAAAGGCGCGGCAGACCGCTTGATTCTGATCAGCCCTTTTCTCAAGCTCAATGACAGAATGAAAGAGCTGCTGGCAGACAAGAATCGTTTGAAGATTGACGTTCGCATCGTCTACGGTAAAAGCGAGTTGCAGCCGCAAGAAATTGAATGGCTGCGCGGCTTGACTTACATCCGCACTAGCTTCTGCAAAAACTTGCACGCCAAGTGCTACATGAACGAAGAGATGTGCATCGTCACCAGCCTAAATCTGTACGAGTTTAGTCAGGTCAACAACAATGAAATGGGCATCTTGATTCGAAGAGCCGAAGACGGTCAGCTGTACAAGGATGCCTACGAAGAAGCACAGCGCATCATCCGCATCAGCGACGAAGTACGTATTTCATTGGAACGCGTGACCAGCGAACCCGAAACTGCTAATCATGAAGCTGAAAAGAGCTCAGAAACCGAGACCGTCGGCGACAAGCTGCCTTCGGGCAAGTTGGCTCAAAAGCTAGGGTTAAAGACTGTGCAGTTATTGGATCGTGCCACTGAACAGGGCTATCTACTGCTGACAGGAGATAAACATGCAGTGACGCCAAAAGGTGACAAAGCCGGGGTGGAGTTTGTTGCCAAGGGGCGCTTCGGCCCGTACTTCTTGTGGCCTCAGGACTTTCATCCGGTCTGACAAATAGTCATATTGCAATACCGACCCGTGGTCACTCGCAAACTTAAACCCAAGCCATGGATCAGACTGCAAAAACAAGCCAAAACCGACTTAGGCCTCCCCCAAAAGCGCTAGAAAAGGCTTTGAAGGATTCAGCAGACCGCGCACGCCGCATGGCCGAAGCGTTCGGGTTGAAAGTGCCGGGCATTGCACCAAAATCTGTGAAGACCGACGGCAAGGCATCACCATGAACCCAACTGACAAAACCCTCAGCGCTCAAGCAGTGCAGTAGATCGAATGACCCTGGTGGAACGCATTTTGGACAGTTTGGATGAGCCTGATGCGTCTGTGGACGCACTATGGGCCAAGTAGGCCGATGACCGGTTAACGGCGTATCGAGGAGGCGAGATCCGTGCAATGGCTTTGTCTGACGTGATCGCCAAATACCGACAGTGCGCCGTTATGGGGCGCTCGAATCCCGATATTTGATAGTACGGGCTAGTTCAACTGACGTTCCGGGTTCCCCTGCAAACCGGATATTGAACACAGCCCCAAAACTCCCCGCCCGAGTTAACCCCACGCCTTGCAACCCGCATCTTCATCGCGGCACCGCAGGCAGGACATGCAGGGACTGCACTCGGTGCTGACGGCACAGGGGCCTCAAAAACGCGTGTTGATGGTTGATTGACCGTGCTGCGCGCCGCTTTGGCTTGCGCCAGCAAACCATGCAAACGCGCGCCGTCGATGAGTGTGATGTTTCGGCCTGCAGCGAACTCGGTGGCGTCTTCCGTGAAGCGGCCAGACGTCACGACGAAGCCCCCAGCGGCTCCTTTGGCGGCCATCACCCCGTACAGCTCACGCACCACCGTGACGCTGACTTTGAACGCCTTCCACTGTTTGCATTGGACGAGGAATTTTTCGGACCCTTGGCTGAGCACCAGATCAATGCCGCCGTCAGGCCCTGCGCCACCCGTTTCGGTCACGCTATAGCCCTGCAGACGGAACGCTTCGCCCACCAGCATTTCAAATTCACGCCAGGACATGCCATCCAGCGCATCGGCCGATTTGTTTTGCGACACCTGGGTGAGCAGCGACTGGCGACGGCGACGCCCCATAAAAGAACCCAGCGCGCCCAGCAGGCAAATGACCGGGACGATGAACGGCCCCGCGAACGCCAAAGTGGTGACGACTGACCCAACGATCACGCCAGTCATCTGACCGGGCGTGAGGCCTAGCAACTGGGTGGGTTTGGCCAGCTGGTGCAGAAAAACATAGCTGATCAGGGCGAGCGCCACGCCCGCCCACCACGGCAGCACCGTGATCAGGCTCAGCATGTCGTCCAACGGACTGGTCTTCTTTCTACGCGCCATCGTTCCAACTCCTCCTTAAATTCAAATCAAACTCCCCGGCTTTCCTCCGCCGGATTCGCCAAAAGCCAATTCACCGGATAAGCCCTCATAAACTCTCGTGCTTTCGCCAGGCGGGCGCGTAATCAGCACGCCTTGCCACAGTTTGAGAATTGCTCCTTTTTTAGTAGCAGTTAAGACAATGAAATCCTCGGCTAATACTCAATTTTCCATAAAAAATCCCTTTAACTCAATGGTAGACGCGTAAAACCCGACACTTGGCAGCCACACCACACCCTCCCCTAGCCCATGCTGAGCACCCTCCGAAACCTGCTGACCACCTTTTTCAACGCCGACGACGCTGGCGCTACCCCCAACGGCCCCGGCCTGCAGCTGGCCACCGCCGTGTTGCTGTTCGACGTGATGCGATCGGACGCCAACACCAGCGACGCAGAGCGTGCGCACGCCATGACGACCCTGGGCAAGCGCTTTGCCTTGAGCGACGAGGTGGTGGCGCAGTTGATGGCGAAGGCCGAGCAAACCTCTAAGAACGCCAACGACTACTTCAGCTTCACCAGCCTGATGAACGACCGCTTCACGCAGGCGCAAAAAATTCAGGTGGTGGAGTTCATGTGGCAGGTGGCTTATGCCGACGGCAAACTCGATGCGAATGAAAACCACCTGATCAGCAAGGTGGCGGGCCTGCTGTACGTGACCCATGGCGAGTACATCGGCGCCAAAATGCGCGCCAAGGAAGATGCTCAGTTACTGTAGGTCTGCTACATTATTCATAGCTATCAAGGCAAGTAAGTCTTGGACTAGAGCCTGATATCGCCAATAATTCGGCCAAAAGCAACTTTAAATGGCCTTAGGCCACGCCCAATTGGTACGAACGCCATACCTGGATGCGCGGGGATCAAATAAGCTCTCGCTTTTCGCAAGCACCACACATTGGATTTGAAACCGCCGCTTCACTCATCAACAATGCGCACGGTTTTTCATGGTGCGCTTTGAGCTGTGATTATCTAGCGGCCGAATTGGTTGCTTGCGTGGATTCGGAAGAGGCTTGCTTTCGCGACGAATCCTGAATGTCGTAAGGGCCAAATACTTCTTGAGCAGAGCGGGTTTCCGGCAATATGTAGACGATGCCGTTGGTCCCTTTAAAAATTGGGCTCACGACTTTTTCATAAAACGGGACCGGCACATTGATGCAACCATAAGAAATGCGCTTGTCGAGTGCTGACGCCGAGGCCAGTCGCTCTGCTCGACGTTCCTTGGGGGTTCCTTTCACCACAGCATGCAGGGAAATCGCAGTGTCGTAGTCCACCCAAAGAATTTCCTTGCCGTGAATGTCACGGTCCAGTGACGCGACGAACCGCCCGGCTGGGGTGGTTCGCTCCTCGGGCAGGATGCTAGACAGCTTGCGCTGTCCGATACCGGGTACAGAATCGTCGCCTACGGCAAGCCCAAGCAATGCTGGAGTGCTTCCTGTAATTTGCCCCTGCGCATCAAACACAAATACCCGCGCGTTGACCTTATCAACAATGATGAAGGGCAACTTGGCGTTGTCTGCCGAATTGACCACCCAATCTGCCAATTTCCTGGATTCTGGCGACGACTGGTCTTGCCTAAAGTTGGCAACCTTCGTTTCAATAGGCGTCATTTCCGACGTGCCAACGCCAGCGACTTGACTGGTCGTGGGTGGAAGGTTTTGCGCAGCGGCAGCCGGAAGCACAAACGTGACCAGCGAAATAACACACAGTGACGCGACTAGCGTAGCCACAGCACCAGCAGCACGCGCCGAACTAGGTTTTTGTAATTGAAATTGATCTGTGATTGATTGACTGAGCATGAAGTGCCGCCGGTGCAAAGGTTGGTCGATAACATGACTCAAAAGACACGATAGCTTTTGAAGCCTGCAAAATTCTAAGAATACGATCCTCAGCCAATCGAGATTTAACAACGCAGAATGGTTACACAAATCCTGTTAACAGTGATGCGCTGAGTTATTTCTCACTCAAAAAAAAGGTGGCCGCAGCGTTTAAACTGCTGGCCACCTTTTGATCAGTGAAAGATCAAGTTAGTTGCGACCTTCTTTGGCTGGACGAGCAGGCGCCACGTAAGGAGGGGGTGGAGGCGCTACATAAACTGGCGCCGGGGCCATTGCGACTGGTGGTGGCGGGGGAGGTGCAACATAAACTGGAGCGGGTGCGACATAGGTTTGCGCCACCGGTGTCTGGGCTTTTGCACCAAAACGGTAGACCAGTCCGATAGATGCCATATCAACATTACCGCGCCTGATCTGGTCATTAACGCGGTGGTAGCGCTCGAGTTCGCCCCTCAAAGACAGGGCATCCGTGATGGCGTACTGAAGGCCCACACCATATTTCACGTGGGTGTCATTGCGGCTCATGTTGGCGGTGACTGGGGGTGCGAAACCAGTGCTGGAAGAACTGTCTCTGGTTCGCGCATAGGCAGCACCGACGCGACCCAGCACTGAAAACCGGTCTGACAAAGGCAGGGTACCCACCAAGTCCAGGTTCAGGCCGTGGGAACGGGTATTGCCGTTATAAGTGCCGCCCGATGTGACGCCAGAGTAATTGAAACGTCCCAAATCGAAATAACCGCCTTCCACTGCGAAGTTGGGGTTCAACTGGTAGCCGCCAAACAGTTTGCCACCGGTGCTTGAGTTGTCCACCGACGAGGAATTGATGGCAAAGCCGTTATTTCTAGCCAGATTGTTATAGGCGTCGTTGTTGAAGTGAGCGCGAGTGGCGCCCAAACTGCCACCAACGTAGAAGCCGGGTGCTTCTTGTGCCATTGCCGAGGTGCTGCAAACAAATGCAAAACTGGCAACAGTCAGCAGCCTGAGCCGAAGCGGGTTGGCCGGTAATTTCACTGCGTTCATGGCTTTCTCCAAAAAATCGATACGGGTTGTTAAAAAATAAATGGAAGTCAATCCGCTGGTGGAGAAGTTAAGCCTGAAAATTGCCAGGACCACCGTAAAACGAATTAAGTTAGAGTATTGAAGCGCATGACGACTCGGCTTGTAGGGCTATAACCCATTCGGCGATTTTTGCTGAAAAACAACATGGGGCATTGCGCTGAAAACCGTTGCGGACCCAAAAAAGCGAGGGCGAGCATAGGCTTTTGTATTCCTGGTCCCAAGCCCGCCCCGCCAATCTCGCCACTGCCTGCTGACGCGTTTCTTGGTTCTGAGCCGGTGCCGGCATGCAAGCGCCGCGCAGCGTCACCCTCGCGCCTGGTGCGCCTGCAGTGCGGTTTGCCATGATCCGTTCAGACGGCAACGTCGACACACCGCCCTGCTGGAAATCCGCCGTGTCTTAAAGCCCCAGCGCAAGCTCCTGCACTGCGCACACGGCCGCGCGCACGATGCGACCGTGCGCCGGTGGAAGGACCTGTTGCAACCACTGTGGGGCCCCATGGCGGGCAGCTGCCACTTGGGCCGCGACATCCCTGCGCTGCTAGTGGCCTGGGGTGAGGCGGTTCCGGCTTGATCGGCCAAACAATCACGGCTCGGAGAAAGCCAAGCAGGTCAGTCAAGGAAGCCGCTGAAACAAGGGCTGTTCACCGCCCCTTCTCCACCGGATTAGCCAGCAGCCAATTCGCCGGATAAGCCCGCATAAACTCCCTGGCTTTCTCCGGGCGGGCGCTGAGCCAGGCGTCGTAGGCGCCTTCGTTCAAAATCGCCAGCATGCGTTTTTCGTTGCCGGGCTGTTGGTAGCGGCCCATCAGCGCGTGGCTGTTGGCGTTGACCGTCAGCAGCGTGTAGCTGGTGATGACCTGGCCGTCAGCGCCTGTCCAGCTTTCCCATAAACCGGCCACGCCCATGGGCTTGCCATCGACACGGGCAATGCGGGTGGGCACGGCTTTGCCGCTGCGCCAGTCGTCTTCCATGAACGCCTGCATGGGCACAATGCAGCGCTGCCCGGCCAGCCAGGCGTCGCGAAAGTTGTTGGACGTGGTCACGGTTTCAGAGCGGGCGTTGACCAGCTTGGTCGAACGCAGCTTGGCGTCAGACGCGGACTTGACCCAGCGCGGCACCAGGCCAAACTGCCCCGCCGCCAGCTCACGGGTTGGCGGCGCACGCGGGGGCTTGTCAGCGTCTGGTTTCTCTGCAGTGCTTTTGGCTTGCGCTGCCTCATCAACCGCTTCGGTCTCTTCGGCCTCTTCGGTCCCCTGGGCTGCGGCCGCGCGGATAAAAACACCCGGTTGGCGCGGCCACACGTCGCGTCCCACGGTTAAAGCAGGGGCGGCCACACGGAAGGCATCGGGGTAAAGCAAGGGGCTGTGAACGCTCTCGTAATGGGTACTCATGCGGCGATGCTATCGCAGTGCAGCGATCAGCCGCTGCACAACGGCCCCGCCCAGCAGGTGTTGCGGGCGTTGCCGATTCTCATGAAATCGGCTTCGGATTTCAAAAGACCCGAATTCCGACCGCCGGCCTGGTACGGCAGTCATAACCCCGCGACCTGCTTTGTCACGCAAACGGTCTGCTTGAGTGGAAGCCGCCGGCGATGGTGTTTGAAGGCAAGTGCCGGCGCCCTGCCTGCGCGAGTGGCGGCATCAAGCTGGTGCAGCGCACACCGTCTAAAGGCGGCTCGGAATTTTGGGGCTGCAGTCAGTACCCGCGCTGCAGAGCCAGATTGCCGATGACAGCGTCTTTCGCTAGCAATTACTCCTGTTTTAATAGCTGCCTGCGACCGTATCGCCTGGACTAGGATCACTTTTCGTTCATTGACCAGGTTTACTGCTCTTTTCCATTGCCCAATGCGGCATTACCCAGCCGCGCATGAACGAATAGCCCCTTTTTTAATAGCTACTCAGCCAGATTCCTCCCCGGCCAAGCCGACTTTTGACGGATGGTGTGCGCCAAAGACGGCGCACACAGCAGCCACGCCATGCCCAGCCCCAACAGGCCGCCGCGCGCCAGGCTGTAGTCTGCGGCCAGCCGCGCCCATGACACGCCAGTCACCAGGCGGCCAAAGGCAACTTCAAACGCCATCATCAGCACCACCCAGAGCAGGCCGACCGCCCATTGCGCGCGGCGTGTGCTGGCGCGCAGCCACGGGCTGCAGACCCAGGCCACCATCAGGATGAGCACGCTGCCGCTGACGGTACCAATCTGCCGCGCAGCGAGGTCGCCGACGCGCGGCGTGATGAAGAGTGTGCGCACGGTGCCGTTGGCTATTTCGCCCACGATGATCAGCGCCAGCACGGCCAGTGCGCGCAGCGTTAGCGAGCGTGTCAACAGGGCCTTCACGCGGTGCCGGCTTTGTTGGGGTTGATCAGGTACTTGGCGCCGGTCGTGCGCTGGCCGTAGGCGGCGATGTGCTCCAGCTGCAGTGCCTCGGCCAGCGAAACCTCTTTGGTGTAGCTGCTGGCAAAGGTGGTTTTCAGCTCTGCCGTCACCCGTTGTCGCATCGCCTGGGCCGCGTCGGCGCCGATGCGCTCGATAAACTGAAACAACAGCCAGCCACCCATGCCCCAGCTAAAGCCGAAGTTTCTGACGAACTCCGTCGGGCCGGTGTCCAGGCCGCCATAGATATAAACCTGCTTGTGCGTGGTCGAGCCATAGCGGCTGTATTCGGTGGCGCTGCGGACCAGCGCGGCCTCCATGCAGGTCAAGATTTGCCCGGCCAGCCTGCCGCCGCCAGTGGCGTCGAAGGCGATGGTGGCGCCAGTTTCCACCAGCGCCTGGGTGAGGTCTTGCATGAAAGTGGGGGCAGAGGCGTCGCAAACATGCCGGGCGCCAATGGCCCTGATCAGCGCCACCTGCGCGGGCTTGCGCACGATATTCACCAGGCCGATGTTGTCCTTGAGGCAGATCTTGTTGAGCATCTGGCCCAGGTTGGACGCCGCCGCCGTATGCACCAGCGCCTTGTGGCCTTCGCGCCGCATGGTTTCCACCATGCCCAGCGAGGTAAGCGGGTTGACGAAGCACGACGCCCCTTCGGCAGGGCTAGTGCCTTCCGGCAAAACCAGGCACTGCGCGGCCTTGACGCAGCGGTATTGCGCATACATCGCCCCGCCCAGCACCGCCACGGTCTTGCCCAGCAGCGCCTGCGCGCCATCAGATGACCCGGCAGCAACAACCACGCCGGCTCCTTCATTGCCCACCGGCAACGATTGGTCCAGCCGCCCGGCCATGCCTTTCATCAGCCCGTCAGGAATGCGGGCGTTGACCACCGGGCTGTCCGGTGTGCCCGACAGACCGAGCGTGCCGAGGTCGGCCGCGCCAAAGAGCAGGCCGATATCGGACGGGTTGATGGGCGTGGCCTCGATGCGGATCACCACTTCGTCTGGCGCGGGCGTGGGGGTGTCGACGCTGAGCAGCGAGAG
The DNA here is from genome assembly GCF_012927415.1 of Polaromonas sp. Classification (GTDB taxonomy): domain Bacteria; phylum Pseudomonadota; class Gammaproteobacteria; order Burkholderiales; family Burkholderiaceae_C; genus Polaromonas. The sequence continues at coordinate 43,992 of NZ_JABBPF010000150.1, forward strand.
TTCGAGCTCGCCGCTGGCCCTGACCAAGGAACGAAGCTGAAGCCCGGTGCGGGAGGTTGGGGAAATCATGGGATGCTCCTGTGATTGAATTTCATGCTGACGTACGGCACCACGCTATCACAGGGAGTGCGCGCAAGGGAGCCCGCACACACGTCCGAACCCTTCGAAAACGACTTTTCCCGACAGATAACCGACCGCGATGCCCGCACAATCTGGCTTGGCGTTGTACACGACTGCGCCGCAACCTGTCAGGAGATTGCCATGTCCCAGTTCGCCACCGTCACCGGCCCCGTCACCTTCACGCCGGGCGACGGCGTGCCGATCGAGATTCCGCAAGGCCGGATCGAAGTGGATCTGGCGGACGACAGTGCAACGCTGAGCTGGGAAGCGGCTCCGGGCATACCCGGCGTAGCAGCCATTCCGCGCATCCAGTTTGACGATTACGTGAAAGCCGGGCAGATCACCATGACTGCGGCATGAAGCCGCCCGGCAGGTGCGCGGGCAACTGCGCCGGGGCTGCCCCCGAGGTCGCGAACAATCGAATTTGACCATTTTTGGGTCAAATCGGCCTCTTGTCCAATGAATACGGTCATCATTAGCTATTAAAAAAATAGCATTCGATTTCCAATACCCCACCTTTTCGCAATTCGGCCCGGCCATCCTGGCTTTGGCCTGATTGATTCGGCACCCTAGCCGGTTAGGTCGCACTCACTAGGGAAAACCCGCATCATGCGGTGTCTCTCTCTTTTGCCTCAACCCAACCCCGAAGGAAACGCCATGAGCGCCAAGAATCTTTCTACCGTTGCCAGCGACCTGATCGCGTCTTACGGCAACACCGCCAAAAACATCATCGACGCCTACCGCGCGGGCGGCGAGCGGGTGGTCGGCCTGCTGGAGCAGCGCTGGAGGCATGCGCTCAGGCAGTCACGCAGCGAGCTTACTTCCGAAACGGCGAAAAACGCGTCGGCTGCCCAGCTGGCTTTCAGCGTTTACTACACCAAGGGCCTTAACCTGACGAGTAGCGGCGCCGAGCAGGTGGTGAGCCAGCTGGTGAAGCTGGCCGAAACCGGCGTAGAGCGTGTGGCCGCCAACGCCAGCGCGTTTGGAGAAAAAACCGGCGTGACCACGCTGGACACGCTTGCAAGGGCGACCGCGCCCGGCGCGCTGGTGTTGAGCAAGCTGGCCGCCCAGATCGAGCAAACCACGGCAGATCTGGCCCACAAGATCGCCGGTAGCGACGTTGCCACCGCCAGCGTCAAGCGCAGCTCGGCTTTCAGCCAGCGCCGCGCTGCCAAAGCAGCCTGATTCGGGCGACCACTGCGCCTGCCCGCCATTCGGCAGGGCGGGCGCGCCGGGTTCGAGCCGGCTATTTCTTATTTCTTATTTCTTATTTCGCATTTCGGTTCCCGGTCGGGCCAGGGCCTCGGGCGGCCTGTGATTTGATGGCAAGATAAAGCCTTCAAGTCCGTTTTCGCCAAACCCCGAGTCCTACCGTGCCCCAATACGCTGTGCCGACCCCGCCATTCCCTCCCGCGACCGATTCATTCAGCCGCCGCTGTGCCCTGCTCGGCGGCATCGGCCTGCTGGCGCTGCCCGCATCAGGCCGCGCCGAAAGTGCCGCGCCAAACCCCGCCATGGCGTCCTCCGGGGTCTGGCCCCAGGCCTCGCAGGTTCCCGGTGGCCTTGCCCGGCTCTCGCTGGGTTCTGCGGCCGAGCGACCGGTGGCGCATTTGCGTGGGGCAGATGCCGTCGTGCCCCTGCTGGTGCTGGGCGATGTGATCGAGTGGACGGCACTGGTCGGCATTCCCCTGGCCGCCGTGCCGGGCGCGGCAAGCATTTCCGTCAAGACCGCCGACGGCGGCCAGCGGCAGCTCAGCTACGTGGTCGCGCCCAAGCGCTACCTTGAGCAGCGCCTGAAGGTGGCGCCGGGCACGGTTGACCTGTCGCCCGAAGACGAGGCGCGCTACGAGCGCGAGCGCGCCCACCTGGCGACGGTGATGGCTACCTTTACCGAGCCCTTGCCGCAGACCTCTTTGCGCATGCGCGTGCCGGTGCCCGGCCGGCGCTCCAGCTCGTTCGGGCTGCGGCGCGTCTTCAACGGGCAGTCGCGCAATCCGCATAGCGGCATGGACATTGCCGCAGTCACAGGGACGCCCGTTTTGGCACCGCTGCCGGGCCGGGTGATTGACACGGGCGACTACTTTTTCAACGGCAACACAGTATGGCTCGACCACGGCGGCGGGCTGCTGGGCATGATGTGCCACCTGAGCAAAATTGACGTCAATCCTGGCGACGTTTTGAAAACCGGCGAACGCCTGGGCGCCGTGGGCGCCACCGGCCGGGTGACAGGGCCGCACCTGCATTGGGGCGTAATGCTCAACCGCACCATGGTCGACCCGGCGCTGTTTCTGGCGGTCTGATTCCTGCGCACCTGCTCGACTATCAGAAAATTCACCATGCCGCAAACCGACTTCAGCCCCGCCGCCGACCGAAACAAGCAAGCCATCTTCGACCTTCTGCGCCGGCTGCTGCCCGAGCGTGGCCAGGCACTGGAGATTGCCTCGGGCACCGGCCAGCATATGGTCTGGTTTGCGGCTGGCCTGCCGCGCTGGAGCTGGCAGCCCACCGACGTGCGGGCCGACGCGCTGAACGGCATTGCCGCAGGGGTGGCGCAGCAGGGTCTGGGCAATGTGCACGCACCCCTGCTGCTCGACGTGATGGCGCCGCGCTGGTTGCCGGACGATGAGCGCTTTGACGCCATTTACTGTGCCAACCTGCTGCATATTTCACCCTGGGCCACTTGCGCCGCCCTGTTTCACGGCAGCGCGCGCCACCTGGCGTCTGGTGGCGCGCTCATCACCTACGGCCCGTATCTGGAGGACGGCGTGCCCACCTCGGAAGGAAACCTGTCGTTTGACCAGAGTCTGCGCGTGCAAGACCCGGCCTGGGGCATTCGCCGGCGCGAAGACGTCGAGCTCCAGGCCGCCAAAGCAGGGCTGCAGCTGTCAGCCCGACACGCCATGCCCGCCAACAACCTGTTGCTGGTGTGGAAGCTGATGACCTGAGCGGCTGGCAGACCGCGCCGGCTTGCAGGGACTGCAGCTTTCTATTTCGCAGCTTCCTGCAATTTGCTGCCAGGGACGGCGCTGGCGGCTCAGACTTCGACCAGCACCTTGCCGCGGTGGTCGCCGGTAAAGAGGCTGTTCAGGGCTTGCGGCAGCTGCCCAAAGCCGTTCACCACGGTTTCTTCAAACACGATCTCACCGCGCTGAACCCAGGGACCGACGATGCGCAGCATTTCATCCATGCGGTGCAGGTAGTCGCGCGCCAGGATGCCCTGGATGGTGGCACGCTGATAAAGCATGTGGTGCAAAAAGCGCGGCCCCAGTTCGGGCGTGTCCAGTCCGCCCGAATACTGGCTGATCGTGCCGCAGATGACGATGCGGGCGCGCCGGTGGATGATGGGAATAATCGCGTCGGTGATCCAGCCGCCGACGTTGTCGAAATACACGTCGACGCCGCCGGTGCGTTCAAGAATGGCCTGCGAGAGCTGCTGGGCGCTGGCAAAGGTCTTGTAGTCAAGCGCCCAGTCCAGTCCCACGGTGTCAGTCAGCCACTGACACTTGGCCGCGCCCCCGGCGATGCCCAGCACGCGCGCGCCGTGCCGCCTGGCAAATTGCGCCACCAGCGAACCCACGGCCCCGGCGGCACCAGACACCACCACCACTTCACCGGCGTGCGGGCGCCCTGCTTCGGTAAGGCCAAACCACGCCGTCCGGCCCGGCATGCCGAGCACGCCCAGCGCGGTGCTGACCGGGGCCAGTTCGGGGTCGAGCTTGCGCAGGGCGCTTTGGTGGCTCCGGGCGTGGGTCTGCCAGCCAAGCATGCCCTCAACCCAGTCGCCCGGCGCCAGGATGCTGGCTTGCGAGGCGATGACGCGGCCAACCATGCTCGCGTTTTGCACGGCGTTCAGCGGGTGCGGCTCGGCGTTGTAGGTGGGCTTGAGCGACTGGTTGATGCGCATGTAGGGGTCAACGCTCAGGTATCTGGCCTCGACCAGCACCTCGCCGTTTGACAGGTCCATCGACAGCGGGCTGCTCGTCAGTTCGTAGTGCTCCGGGCCGACGACGCCACTCGGGTGGCGGCGGTAAATCCATTTCTGGTGCAAGGCGGGAGTGGGGTTCATCGCAGACGTGTCCTGATTGTTCAATGCGTTCGGGGTAACGCATGATAAGTTGAGGCGCCCGGCCCGCGCTGCACGGCGCCGGCCGGCCGCTTTGCCTGAAAAAATCATTCATGCGGATAATTGCCGCATGAGCACACCTTCCCTTTCCCCGCCCAAAGTCCTGGCGTTTGATGTTTTCGGCACCGTGGTGGACTGGCACAGCGGCATTGCCCGCGAGGTGCAGGCGCTGCGCCCGGCCGTGGACGGCGATGCGTTTGCGCTGGCCTGGCGCGCCGGTTACCAGCCGGCGATGCGGCGGGTCATGTCAGGCGAGCTGGGCTGGACGCTGATCGATGATCTGCACCGCCTTATTCTTGACAGCATCCTGCCGCAGTTCGGGCTGATCGATCTGACCGAGGCGCAGAAACAGCATCTCAATAAAGCCTGGCACCGGCTCGACCCCTGGCCCGATGTGCTGGCAGGGCTCAGGCGGCTCAAATCACGGCATGTGATTTGCACGTTGTCAAACGGCAATATCGGCCTGCTCACCAATATGGCCAAGCGCGCGGGCCTGCCGTGGGACTGCATTTTGTCGGCCGAGGTGTTTCGGGCCTACAAGCCAGACCCAGCCGCCTACCTGGGCGTGGCCCGTATTTTCGACGCGGCCCCTGCAGAGGTCATGCTGGTCGCCGCCCACCAGGACGACCTGGCTGCCGCGCGCGCGTGTGGCCTGCAGACGGCTTACATCGAGCGCCCGGCCGAGTTTGGCGCGGCCCGGCCCAAAGACATCTCGCCCCACCCCGCCAATACCCGCCACGCCACAGACTTTCTGGCGCTGGCTGACCAGTTGGGCTGTTGACTGGCGTTGCGATGACCTTTATCACCCGTATGACGCGTGCCTCCTCCTCGCGGCTGATTCTTTTCAACAAGCCCCATGGCGTGTTGAGCCAGTTCACGCCAGAAGGGCGCTGGCGCGGGCTGAAGGATTTCATCGACATTGCGGAGGTCTATGTGGCCGGCCGGCTCGATGCTGACAGCGAGGGCCTGCTACTGCTCACCAATGACGGCAAGCTCCAGGCGCGTATCGCAGATCCGCGTTTCAAGATGGAAAAGACTTACTGGGTCCAGGTGGAAGGCACGCCCGATGAGACAGCGCTGCAGGCTTTGCGCGAGGGCGTGCAGCTCAGCGACGGCATGACTCGCCCGGCCCGGGCGCAATTGATGGCGCCGCCGCCCACGCTATGGCAACGGGAGCCGCCGGTACGGGTTCGCCAAGCCATTCCCACCGGCTGGATAGAGCTGGCCATCCGCGAAGGCCGCAACCGGCAGGTGCGGCGCATGACGGCGGCCGTGGGCTTACCGACCTTGCGCCTGATCCGCGCGGCCATCGGCCCCTGCGCACTGGGTGGTCTGGCGCCGGGAAGCTGGCGGGAAACGCAGAGCGATCAACTTGCATTCGGCGCTGGCCACGGGCAGGCGCCGGCAAGTTAGCGCGCGATGCAGGACGGCGGCGTCAGGCGCCCGCCGCCTCGGTCAGTCAGTCATTTGTCCGGCGCCGCGTCCACCACCACATAACGCTTCACCAGGTCGAAAAAACGCTCATAAAAAATATCGGAAGAGATGGTTTGGCTCGATACCTTGACCATGGCATCGTTGCTTGAGCTGAAGGGCAGCGACACCGAACCCAGTGCGCCCACGCCCAGACTGGCCGAGTTGTTGCTTTTCTTCAGAGCGTAAACGTCCTGCAGGGCGGTGACAAATCCCAGGCTGACCTTGCCGTCAGGCGTTTCGGGCGCGCACACCACGCGGATTTCCATCTGCAGGTGCGACTCAGGCTCAGGCTGAAAGCTTTTCCGGCCCTCGACGATGTCTTCCCTGGCGGTGCTGATGATGTAACCCTGGCTCAGCAAGGCGCGCCGGCCAGCCTCACAGGTTTGTGCGGCGGTTGCGTCGAACAGCCTGGAATAGGTCACCGTGGAGCTGAATTCCTCCTGTGAAGGGAAGACCGCCACAGGCGCCCCACAACCGGCGAGCAGGCCTGACAGAGTCAGCAGGCTCACCAGCCAGCCAGTGGCGTTACAGCGCATCCTGGTCAAATTCAAAACAAGGCACTCCTTCAGGCATCATAAAAAATCAGGTTTTCAACCTACCTGACAAGGCCGGCAAAACCCGGCGCGGCGCGTGTCGCCAGCCAGCAGAGCCGATGGTAAAGCCATTCGTGCAACTAATTTTCCGGATTTGCCATGTCCGGCGAATCGGCGAGTGGCTGTCGGGAAAGATGCTTCGCAGTCGTTGTTTGCTATTTTTTTTATAGCAAACAGCGACCGTACGTGCTGGGCCACACCGCTATTTAATCAAAAGGTTGAACCCAACGCACCCTGCCGCACGCTTTTGGCAGGCAAGCACAGGCAGAATTGCAGGCATCCTGTCCGGGTTTGCGCGACAGTCACGCCGCAGCGACTCCCCTTGCACACGATGTCTCACTGTAAACCAGCCGGGCTTACCCCCCATTCCTGTGGGCCACCTTGTGGATAAAAATGTGCACAAGCAGAAAAAACCGCGTCAGCATGGGCTTGGCAGGCGGTGCGTAGAAAACGTTCAAATCCCGCAGCCTGGCTGACCCGGCCACGAACAGGAAGCGATTTGGGCCGCAAGCCACCCGCTCAATGGTCGTTATGAAGGTATTTGGCCTGTTTCGGCAAGCGCCAGGCCACTAGAAAAGCCACCACCATCATCGCGGTCACATACCAGTAAAACACGGTTTCGTGACCGATGGATTTGAGGGCCAGGGCCACGTATTCAGCCGAGCCGCCGAATATCGCATTGGCCACCGCATAAGCCAGGCCCACACCCAGCGCTCTCACCTCGGCTGGAAACATTTCGGCTTTCACGATGCCGCTGATGGAGGTGTAAAAGCTCACGATTGCCAGCGCCAGCGTGATCAGGCCGAAAGCGGCCAGTGGGCTGGACACGCTGGCCAGCGCTGTGAGTATCGGCACGGTGGCCAACGTGCCGAGCACGCCAAACAGCAGCATGTTGCTGCGCCGGCCAATGCGGTCAGACAGCGCGCCAAAAGCGGGCTGCATGCACATGTAGACAAACAGGCAACCCGTCATGACGTTGCTGGCCGTCTTGATCGACATGCCGGCCGTGTTGACGAGGTACTTTTGCATGTAGGTGGTGAAAGTATAGAAAATCAGCGAACCGCCAGCGGTGTAACCCAACACCGTAAAAAAGGCCGCCTTGTGGTTTCGGAACAGGTTGCTCAAGCTCCCGGCGTCCTTGTTGGCACGCGTTTCGGCGGTGGAGGTTTCCTGCAGCGTGCGCCGCAGCAGCAGCGCCACCACGGCGGTCACCGCGCCGACAACAAAAGGAATGCGCCAGCCCCAGCTTCTGAGGTCAGCGTCGCTCATGGTCTGCTGCAGCAACACAACCAGCAACACTGCCAGCAGCTGTCCGCCGATCAGGGTAACGTATTGAAACGACGAGAAAAAGCCGCGCTGGCCATGCAGCGCCACCTCGCTCATGTAGGTGGCCGTGGTGCCATACTCCCCACCCACCGACAAGCCTTGCAGCAGTCGCGCCAACAACAGCAGCGCGGGTGCCCAGGCGCCAATGCTGGCGTAAGTGGGCAGGCTGGCAATCATCAGCGAGCCGACGCACATCAACCCCACCGAGATCACCATCGAGTTTTTTCGGCCACTGCGGTCGGCAATACGGCCAAACAGCCAGCCGCCAATCGGGCGCATCAGAAAACCAGCGGCAAAAATGCCGGCAGTGTTCAGCAGCTGGGCGGTCGGGTCAGACTTGGGGAAAAACGAGGGCGCGAAATACACCGCGCAAAAAGCGTAAACGTAAAAGTCGAACCACTCCACCAAGTTGCCCGACGAAGCGGCCATGATGGAGAAAACGCGATGCCGCTTTTCAGCGGCCGAGTATTGGGGAGGAGCGACATCAGTCATGTCCTGATAGTGCGCCCGCGCCCTTCCTTTTGCCACAGGAAATTACAGTTTTCGTAGTAGGACTGAAGTCCCTGGCTGCTGCATCGATGGACGCGACCGCGACAACGCGTCGGTAATTTTCCGGAGCGTTTTACGCGGAAAGCAGCTCTGGCGCGAATGCAGCGGCTTCAAGCGTCAGATTGCCGCTAAAGTTAAAGCCCCTGTCCACACTGCCTGACGCCATGCACGACCACCGCCATGCCTTTCGCCGCCACCTGGTACTGGGAAGTGCCGCCGCCACCTTGCTCCTGGCCTGCGGCTGCTCCGAATCCAGCCAAAGCAAGGGAAAAATCCTTGCCAAAGACGCCACTCTGCTTTGTCTGGGCGATTCACTGACGTTTGGCTATGGCGCCGGGGCGGGCCGCAGTTATCCGCAGCGGCTGGAGCAGCTGACCGGCCACGTCACGCAAAACGCCGGCGTGAATGGCAATACCGCCGAGGATGCACTTGCGCGTTTGCCAGGATTGCTGCAGAACAATACACCGGGCCTGGTGCTGGTCTCGGTGGGGGGCAATGACTTTTTGCGCAACATACCGCTGGAGCGCACCCGTGCAGCCCTCAAAGCGATATTGCAAATGGCCGCCAGCAGCGCTCAGCTGGTGCTGATCGCCCAGCCAGGGCCGGTGTCGCAAGCTGCGGCAACGGCTTCGCTGAAAGACCATCCGGTGTATGCCGAGCTGGCGGCTCAAACCGGTGTGCCCCTGTTTGCCGACGGCTGGTCATCGGTGTTGTCGCGCGCCGAGTGGCGATCAGATCCGATCCACGCCAACGCGCAGGGCTACAGCGTATTTGCCGACCGGCTGGCCGCGTGGCTGCGCCTGACCGGATTTGTGAGCTGAGCCGAACCAACTTTTCAGGCACGTCACGCGCCACTCTTTTCATACTTACTGGTTTTCATAGACGTTGGGCGAGAGCCGCTGAAGCCGACTACGGCTACGGTCATTCCGGCAGCAAAAGTTGTTTTTCAGATCGAACTTTTTTGCTTTTGACGGGTGTCTGAAAGCTTTTTAAACTCATTGCGCGACGAAGAAATTGATGCAACTGCAGAACGAGATGACATTCAGAAACCTTTACCCGCCGCAGCGTGTCGTTTCCAAACGGTGTCAGTCCTTCGCAGCGCCAGCAGCGGCCTGGTTCCGACGCACTAGCGGTGCGACTGCTTGGGAAAGGCGAATCGCGGGAACTCAGCGCAGTCGCGCTGACTCGCATACAACTGCCCCGCCGACGCGCTGCGCGGCGTCACCACTTTATGAAAGAACTCGATGCTGCGAACCCTCAAAGACCTGCTGGATGCCTTCACGGCACCCGCCGAAGAAACACCAGAGGCTCGCAATCACGCGCTTCAGCTGGCCACGGCCGTTTTGCTGGTGGAGGTGATGCGCGCCGATCCGAACATAGCCGTCGCCGAGCGCAATGCCGTTCTGGCGAGCCTGCGTGAAAAATTTGCATTGGCCGACGACGCGCTGGCCAGACTGCTTGAGCTGGCCGAGCTGACCGCCAGCAGCGCCTCTGACTATCACCAGTTCACCTCGCGGATCAACGACAGCTTCGCACACCCCCAGAAAATTCAGATGGTTGAAAACATGTGGCAGGTCGCCTACGCCGACGCCCATCTGGATGCTGGCGAAAATCACCTGATCAGCAAGATTGCAGCCCTGCTCCACGTCACCCAGGGTGAATACATTGGTGCCAAGATGCGGGCGAAGGAAGCAGCGGGCCATGCCTGAACAAGCTCGGGCAACTGTGTCGCGCCGGAGGCACTGGAAATTACCCGGTTATTGAAAATTGATGATGCCCGTACTTCAAGGTCAGCAGCCAATCTGGATATAACCACAAGAAACAGGAGCCTAAACGCCAAACCCCAAGGCTTGCAAGGGAATGGCAGCCTGACGCGTCAGCGCCACCGCCAAGATGTAGGCGAAAGTCGCCAGCGCAGCCAGCAGGGCAAAAGTGCGCACACCTTTGGTCTTACCGCGTTTGAGGGCAATGGTGCCGAGAACGATGTAGGCAATCAGCGCCAGCACCTTGGCGGTCAGCCAGGCCTGCACAAACGGATACTGGCCACTCCAGAACACCAGCACCAGCGCGCTGCCCAGCAAAAGCGTGTCAACCACATGCGGTACGACCTTGACCCAGCGCCGTTGCAGCATTGGCGATTCAGCCAGCATCCAGAGCCCGCGCAAAAGGAAAAAACTGCCGCTCAGGGCGGCGAAGGTGATGTGCAAATGCTTGATGGCCAGATAGTTCACAGGGCAATTCCGCGGGTTGACGGTCAGAGGGGCCAAAACAGCTGTGCCAGGCCCGCCGGTCGTGAACCCGCGTCCTGGCACTTCGTTGGCAGCGTGATATGCGCTGTTATTTTATAGGCACGGAAAAGTCAAACCGCCCTTTAGCTGACGACCCGGAAATCAATCATGATTTCGCCCGGATGGCGCTGGACATATTCAATCGTGACCCTGGAGCCAAACTCGCTGTTGATTTGCGACAGCAGGGGCAAGGGATCATGGTCATTGCAAAAACGCATTGTTTCGCCGGGCTGCAGCGCGTCAAGCGCGCCAAAAATGGCGGCGTGGCGAAACCGCTTGGCGACGCCGCGCGCGTCGAAGGGATAAACGCCTTCGGTCGTTACGGGATGGGAACAATTGTGGCTCATGAAGATTCTCCTGAAGGTAATGAAGTTCGCAACTGAAGAGGCCAGCGCAGGCCAGCCTCTTCAAAGGCAGTCAGCAACGGGGTTCAGGCCCGCTTGGCGGCTGCGGGGGCAAGCTTGGTCTGGCGTTTGCCGCCCGTCAGCAAACGAATGGCGAACCAGGCCAGGAACACGGTGCCGATGGCAAACACCACGTCACCCGGTACCCGCATCCACACCAGCGTTTCCATGAAGTGGGAATGAACGACTTCAGGCGAACGCGCAAACCACATGCCCTTGGTCACGCTGGCCCAGGCCTGGTAGAGGCCGGCTGGCACCAGCGAGATGAACACCATCATGGCCAGGCCGATGTTGAGCGACCAGAACATCAGCTGCAACAGTTTGTCGGACCAGGCGGCGCGTGGCGACAGGCCGCGCAGACAGAACAGCAACAGACCGATGCCCAGCATGCCGTATACCCCGAACAGCGCGGCGTGGCCGTGGGCTGCCGTCATGTTCAGGCCTTGCAAGTAGTACAGCGCTATCGGCGTGTTGATGGTAAAGCCCAGCAGACCCGCGCCCACCACGTTCCAGAAGCCGACGGCGATGAAGCACATGATCGACCATTTGTAGGACTGCACCCAGGGTGCGGCCTTGGAGCGCTGGTAGCTGTTGTAGGCTTCAAAGCCGATCATGGCCAGCGGAACCACTTCCAGCGCCGAGAACATCGCGCCAATCGCAATCACGAAGGTCGGTGTGCCGGTGAAATACAGGTGGTGCAAGGTACCCAGGATGCCGCCGAACAGGAACACGATGGTTTCCAGCACGATGGCACTGTTGGCGGTGCTGGCGCGAATCAGGCCCAGGCGGGTGAACAGCAGGGCAATCACTGCGGTGGCAAACACTTCAAAAAAGCCCTCGACCCACAGGTGGACCAGCCACCAGCGCCAGTACTCGATCATCGAGTAATGGGTGTGCTGGCCCCAGGTCAGCGACGTGGCGTAAAAGCCGCCGATGCACATCGCCGACAGAAATACCATGGCGATCAGACCGCGGCTTTCAGACGGTTTTTTCAGGGCAGGCATCAGTCCGCGACCGAGCAGCAAGACCCAGAACAGCAGCCCGACAAACAGCAGGACTTGCCAGATACGGCCCATGCTGGTGAATTCGAGGCCCTGGTTGCCGATCCAGAAGCTGAAGTTGTTGCCAAGGTGCTGAAGCGAACCAATCCAGCCAAAGGCGGTGGAACCGACAACGATAAACAGCAGGGCATAAAACAGCACATCGACACCGAGCTTCTGGTATTTCGGTTCATGGCCGGAAATGGCCGGAGCAATGTACAGGCCGGTGGCCAGCCAGGCGGTCGCAATCCACAGCACCGCGAACTGGGTGTGAATGGTGCGGCTCACGGTAAACGGCAGGATCTGCGCCAGCGGAAAGCCGAAAAAGCTCTGACCTTCAACCGCGTAGTGTGCGGTGATCACGCCCATTCCGACTTGCGCCATGATCAGGCCAATCACCACATAGAAGTATTTCCGCGTGGCCTTCATCGACGGCGTCGGTTTCAGGTCAAACAGCGGATCTGTTTTGGGCGGCGTGGGGTCGCTTTCTTCTTTGGCGGCCGAGTGGTGCAGGATCATGACCACGATGCCGGCAATCATGAAGATAACGCTGGCGATCGACCAGATGCCGGCGCCCGCCGTCGGTGTGTTGTCCACCAGCGGCTCATGCGGCCAGTTGCTGGTGTAGCTCAGTTCACTCTCATTGGGCCGGTCGGTGGCGGCAGCCCAGGCAGACCAAAAAATAAAGGCAGGCAAGGCCTTCAGGTCAGCCGGATCTGGCAGCGTGCCGGCATTCATCGCATACTGCTCGCGCAGTTTGTCCAGCGAAGGCGCGTCGCCGAACAGGTCGGTGTAATGCTTGACGACTTGCTGCACCGCCTCGGCGCGTTCGGGTGACAGGGTAATGGCACCGGTGGCGGCATCATAGGTGTTGCCGCGCATCTCAGCCTTTAAACGGGCGCTCAATTCACCCTGCTGACCCACGCTTAATTGCTCAAAAGGTTTGCCAAAATCCTTTTGAGCCCAGACGGAACGCAGCGCCAGCGCTTCACGGTGCAGCCAGTCGGCTGACCAGTCGGGCGCGACATAACTGCCATGGCCCCAGACCGAACCGAGCTGCTGCCCGCCAGCCGAAAGCCAGGCTTCCTGGCCGCGCTGAACCTGTCCTTCCGAAAAGAGCACATCGCCCTTGGTGCTGATGACCTGTTTTGGGATCGGCGGCGCTGTCAGATAGATCTCTGTACCGACCCAGCCCAGAACGGCGAAGGACATTACACAGATGACGGCGAGCCAGGTCCAGAGTTTGCGCGTAGCGTGCATGGCAAATATCCTTTGTGGGTAGCGGTTGAAAAATTCGAGAAAGTTCAAATTTAATAACATGTATTCTACATACATCATTAATATAGATGCAAGATAAATGCAGGTTTAATGGAGAACCCACTCCACAAAAACGCAACGCTCTGTAAAATCGCCGCAGAATTCAACCGGAGTTCACCCCGACATGAGACTGACAACCTACACCGACTACGCCCTGCGCACCCTGATGTATTTGGCCGCCAACCGCGACCGCCTGGTCACTATCCAGGACATCGCAGATGCGCACAAAATCGCCAAAAATCATTTGACGAAAGTGGTTCATCAACTCGGCTTGTTGGGGGTTGTCCAATCCCTGCGGGGCCGTAACGGCGGCCTCAAACTGGGCAAGGAACCGGCGCAGATCAATATTGGCGCACTGGTGCGCAGCACGGAACCCGACTTTTTCATGGCCGAATGTTTCGATCCCGGCAAGAACCATTGCATCCTGAGCCCCTCCTGCGCGCTCAAGGGCGTGCTCTACAACGCTACAGCCGCTTATCTCGCGGTGCTCGATGGCATGACGCTCGAAAACTTGATGAAAAAAGGCGGCAGCCGCATCGGCGCTCCGCCGTCGGCGAAAATCATTGCGGTGAAGCTGCGCCCCGCAGCGCGCAAAAAGGCCCGGGCGAGCAGCTGACTGCCAACTTCTGGGGATGAGCTGCCCGGTCAACTCTGGGTCTTATTGCTCAAGCCCGAAAAAATCGTCATTCGGCACCTCATTCGTGAGGCTGCAATTTCTAGCGGCCGCAAGCCGCCAAGCGCGCCGTCAGCGACCTCAAGCGCGCCTGTCAGCGCTTGTATTGACCTGGGTCAAGCTAAACATACAAGTAAGATGTATCATTTAACACAGGCAACTCGAAGAATTTAGTGTTACTTCAACACGCCATCTCCGGACTGCCTGACGGCCGCGTAGCGAGCCGCCAAACGGCTGGTTCGATTTTCGCGCCAGACACAAAAAGTTAACACACGTTTAAGGTGATGACAATGAAAGCCGGTTTTATCAAAAAAGCAATTGCGACCGCCGTCCTTGGCCTTGTCGGTTTAACCTCGGCTTATGCCGCTGCCGACCCTCATCAACACGACACCGGGGTCAAGTACCGCCCTGACGTGACCTTTACCCTGCGCACCGACATCGCTGACGGCAAGCTCGTGTTCGTGGGAGAAAACGGCGCGATCAAGGGCAAGGTCAACCCCCAACTGGCGGTAGCCGAAGGTGCCATTGTCCAGATCAATCTGGTCAACGGCGATGGCGCGACGCACGATATCAGCGTGCCTGATTTCAAAGCTTCATCGAACCAGCTCAACACCAAAGGTGCCAGCACCACCATCGTTTTCAAGGCCGATAAAAAGGGTGAATTCAAATACATCTGCTCGCTGCCAGGCCACGTCCAGGCCGGCATGATCGGCCAGATCCTGGTCGGCGACGGTGCGGCCAAACCCAAGGCCATGGGAGCGGAAGTATCGCGTAGCCCGATGGAAGTGGGGCAACCGGTTGGCGCACGCGGGCCGCAGAGCCTGACGGTGAACCTGGAAACCACCGAAGTGCTGGGCCAGCTGGCCGATGGCACCACCTATAAATACTGGACCTTCAACAGCAAGGTGCCGGGCCCGTTCATCCGCGTGCGGGTGGGCGATACCGTAACGGTCAACATGGCCAACGCCACAGACAGCAAGATGATCCACTCGGTGGACTTTCATGCGGTGACCGGACCGGGCGGCGGCGCTGCGGTGACGCAGGCGGCCCCAGGCACCAGCAAGAGCTTTACCTTTAAGGCCATCAACCCGGGGCTGTTCGTTTACCACTGCGCCACACCCATGGTGGCGCAACATATTTCGAACGGCATGTACGGCATGATCCTGGTCGAGCCCGAGGGCGGCCTGCCCAAGGTTGACCGGGAGTTCTACGTGATGCAGGGCGAGCTGTATACCAGCCAGCCCCATGGCACGCCCGGCGAAAACGAGTTTTCACTTGAAAAGCTGCTCAAGGAGCAGCCCGAGCACATGATGTTCAACGGCACCATGGACGCACTGACCAAGACCCACAAAATGGAAGCAAAAGTCGGCGAGACCGTGCGCATCTTCTTTGGTGTAGGAGGACCGAATGCAACCTCCAGCTTCCACGTCATCGGCGAAGTGTTTGACCGCGTATTCAACCAGGCCGACCTGACGACTGCGCCGCTACGCAATGTGCAGACCACCAGTGTGCCACCCGGCGGTGCGACGATGGTTGAATTCAAGGTTGAAGTTCCGGGCCGCTACATTCTGGTTGACCATGCCCTGTCCCGTCTCGAAAAAGGCCTGGCCGGTTTCCTGTATGTGACTGGTCCTGAGAATCCTGCGGTGTTTCATACCGCCGAAAAAATGTCTCCCAATTCGGGACATTGAACAAGAGAGGGACAAAGGCCTGCCCCCCGGGCAATTCATGGCGGCGCAGGTTCCTTGGAAAGCGCGACAGTTCTCTGTCGCGCTTTTTTTATCCCGTCAGGCATTTACCTTGAACGCCACTAACCGAGAGTTTTTTAATAGGTTTTAACTCCTACACTCAACTGCTCATTAAAAAAGCAACGCCCAGGCGGCGGGCAAAGGTCGCTCAAGTCCAACGGCATGATTGCGCAAGTGGCTGTCTGCAAAATTGTTGCATAAAACCAATGTGAATACGATGCACCCCAATATGGGTACGAAGGCTAAAGGAACGACATGACCCCCTCCTGGTACGAGCGCTACATTCTTCCCCCTGCGCTGGACTTTGCCTGCGGCCTGCCGATGGTGAGCCGGCAGCGCCAGTTAATCGTGCCGCTGGCACGGGGCCGGGTGCTGGAAGTCGGCATCGGCACCGGGCTGAACATGCCGTGGTATGACAAGACCCGCGTGACCCACATCACGGGGCTGGACCCGGCGCTGCAATTGCACGCGCTGGCGCGCGAGCGCATTGCCGAGGCCGGTTTGGAGGTGGAATTGGTGGGTCTGTCGGCCGAACAGATTCCACGGCCCGATGCCAGCTTTGACACTGTGCTGGTCACCTACACGCTGTGCACCATCGCCGAACCGTTGGCGGCGCTGCGGGAAATGCGACGCGTACTGGCGCCCGGTGGGCAGCTACTGTTTTGCGAACATGGCCGCGCGCCCGATGAATCGGTCAGACGCTGGCAGGACCGACTGCAGCCGATGTGGGGAAAGGTTGCCGGCGGCTGCCACCTGGGGCGCGACATTCCGGCGTTGCTGCAGCAAGCCGGCTTTGGCGTGGCAAACCTGCACACGCGCTACCTGCCCGGTCCGCGTCCTTTCACTTTTCACTACTGGGGCGAGACGCTTCCGGCTTGAGCGCTGCTGGCTTCCTGCTCGGCTGAAGGCGTGGCGGTTGCGTTAAACACGCCGCTGAGCAGTTCAGGTAGACGGTCCGTGCCCATCTTGAATCCACAGGCCTGCGCGTGGCCGCCGCCGCCCATGCTTTCGGCCAGCGCAATGCAGTCAAAGCTACGCTGCGAGCGCAGACCGACCTTCACGCCGCCGCCCTTGCCCACCTGCCACATCAGCGCAAAGGTGGCACTTTTTTCAGACAGCAGGTTGCCGATCAGGCTGTGAAACACGCTAGGCACGTTGATCATCAAGCCGCTTTGTCCGTTAAAAATGATGGGCTGGGCGGAGTCGGCCATGTCAGTGGCGAGCTTTTTGAATTTTTCGTCCATCGCCTGGCCACGCGCCAAGAACTCGGTGATTTGCGCAGGGTTGAATTGTGCGATTTCGGCCCACCGGGTAAAGTCGAGCGGCTCCATGTCGAGCGCCGCCAGAAAGCTGGCGCTCTCCGGATATTTCCAGGCCCAGATGTCGCGATCTTCCACAAAGCGCACCAGATCGGGCACGGGCTTGACCGGCTGGAAAAACTCCCAGGCCAGTCTGGCACCTGATTTGTGCATGTCAAAGTGAACCACGCCGCAGCGGCAGGCAAAGCCGGTCAGCTTTTCGGCCGCGCTCTTGTGGTGGTCAAGCAGCACGAGTTTGGCGACTTGTTGGTCGATGCCACGCATGATTTCGGGCGAAAACGAAAAGTCCAGAATATAGACAGCGCGGCCAGTCAGCGCTGGCAGCTGATCCACCGATTGGACGTCGCCGTGGTCCAGCGCCAGAAACTCGGCTTTGCCCTCGTAAAAAAGCCAGGCGGCAAGGCCAGCGGCAAATCCGTCAGGACAACGGCGGCCATGGTAGATGACCAAGGGATGAGGGTCGTCACGGTTGGCGGCAAGCAGCAGCGGCAGGGGAAAAATGTTTTTCATGGCGTGGCGGATTGTCGCCTCCATCGCCCCTGCCCGGCGCACTAATTCAAGATTTTCCCCTGACCTCGGCCATCCGGTAATTGGCGGCTTCTTCAGCGGTTTCCATTTTTTCGCGCGGCTTGTCGCTATGCGACACCCGGTAGCCGTCGGCCACATAGCCTGGGCCTTTCATTACCATCACAATGACGCAACCAATGGCGACCGTGATCACCATGGACCAGTGAAAAAAAATCACTCCGCCAACCACATAATCGGCCATTTGCAGCCAGCGGGCCTCCGCCGCACCGGCCTGCGGTTCCGAAAACAGGTGTAACAGCCCCAAGCCCAACAAGGGCAGCAGAGTGCCCGACAGGGCAATGAGCGGCAGCTTGCGCCAGACCAGCCATTCCAGTCCACTGTTGGCGCGCCGGGTGTGTGGGAGTTTTTTGAACCAGTTCATGACAGGTGCCGGTGGGGAACGGAATGCCGGGCGAATAAAAAAGCGTAACAAGCGAAGTATGCGCCAAGCGATGAAATCTTATTATCAGAAAAAAAGACGTTAGGGAGCCTGATGAAGATCAAAGGCCACCCCTCCAAAATGGTGGCCAGATTGGGCACATCACTTTGCCCCCATTTTCTGTGGGTCACCCTGGGGATAACAATGTTGACAAACCCGGAAAGCGGCGTAACCACTGGCTTCCCGGGCCACGCCCCAAAATTGACCAGTTGTCCGCCGAAAGCAGGTTGCGCGGAACAATTCTGCCTATGGAAGACGCTTTTTCGGGCTTGGTCGTTGCAGGCTTGAAAATGCCCTTGCCAGATCGGGGCAAGCCTCACTTTATTCCCGCCTCTTGTGGGTCACCTTGTGGATAAGAATGTTGACAAGTCCAAAAAGCCGCGCCAGTGCTGGCGTTGCAGGGGCTGCCCGGGAATTGACCAGTTCAATCGCTAACGCCAGCGGCAAGCCATCCCGACACGCGCTTAGCGCTACTTTTTCTATAGCACGCTGTAGCTATATCTATTGGACGTGCGGGCTTTTCGGTCAAAAGATGACCGGTCAACCACAAATTTGACCCGTTAAATCTCAAACGGTTGATGGTGCGGGGTCCGGGTTCAGGCGCTGCAGTACGCTATGCAACAAGGGCACCATTTCCCGGCTGGCCGGCGAAGCGCCGGCTAGCGCCCCTGCCAGGGCGGCTTGCGCACCAACGATTTCCAGTTCGAGCCGCTCGCGCAGCCCGCGTTCATTCGTCAGCGTCGCATGAAGTTGGTCCAGCGCTCCCACGCACTCCAGCACGATGGTCTGAGTCAGCACCCCTGCGGTCTGCGGCTCAAGCCCGGGCGATGCGATCAGCACCTTGCCAACCGCCAACCTGAGCCGTTCTTTCACGGCCTGAAACATGAGGTTCCAGTCGCCAGCAGCCGTACTCAGGGAAACGGCAGCCTGCCGGGCGTGCGCCAGCGCAGCGATACTGGCACTGATCGCGTCAATGCCGGCAGCATCGAGCCGGGCACAGCTGCGCAGCATGTCGACGGCGCAAGTGCTTGCTTCGGGGTAAGAACACTTTGCCGTACTCAGGAAATCCTTCGTCAGCGCCGCCAACGCAGTATGGGTCTGCTTTTGCGGCTCTTGAGCGCCGGCTACAGTTGTTGAAGTCATCTTGGGGCTGGCTCGGTTAGGGTCACATCACGCTACGGCTGCAGCCGGACGGTGCAACTAAATTGGATTGGATCGAATTCTATTAACGAAGTGCCTAGATGCTGTTTTTAGACGATGCAAGGTATTTCGTCTGTACGCCACCGCACATACCGCACACCGCAAATTGACTCCATGGCGCGATTTGGCTTCAGTTTTCCGACCGCAGCATGACAACTGCAGACAGCCGTTTTTAAACCGTTGAGGTCTGGTACCGTCAGCTCACCGCGGCCGTATTGAATCAAGCCGCTGCGTTGCAATGCACTGGCCGCAGCCGTGATGCCGACGCGGCGCGTGCCCGGCATGCAGGCGAGCAAGGCCTGGGTCTGGACCCAAGCTCTTTTTTTATTCAAATCAAGTTTTCAGGATGGGCCGTGCTCGCCCGCCCGGCAGCGCTGGCGGCTTGCCCGCTGACCGCCCGTCAGCTCGCTTCAGGCTTGGCCGGCCGTGGAATCTTCTTGAATTTGACAAGCCGGTTGGTCTCGATTTTGTCCTTTTTAATTTGTCGTTCAGCGTCCAGCTTCTGCCCCGCCGCCAGCCACTCAACAAACTCTTCAGGCGTTTCCAGAGTGATGCGGCCCGGCGTGCCGGCGCGAAATTCATAAATCACGATTTCAGCGGCTTTTTGCAGATTGATACGGCCTTTGCTCAGCACAGCGCCCCGCTTGCGGCCAATTTCTTCGAGCAGTTGCTCGTCGGTAGTATCCGGCGTGATCTTCACCTTGTAGCGCGCTTCCAGCATTTCCGGGTAGTTGGGAATCAGGTAATCGAGCAGTTCCAGCGCAACCTCTTCTTCTTCAAAGGCGTTGCGCCCAATTGCTCCGCTGGCCGCCAGGTTGTAGCCGCTTTTGGCGACGATGATGCGCGGCCACAGCATGCCTGGCGTGTCCCAAAGATAAAAGCCGTCGGCCAGCACGATGCGCTGCTCCAGCTTGGTGATGCCGGCCTCGTCGCCGGTTTTGGTGGCCCGCTTGCCGGTCAGGGTATTGATGAGCGTTGACTTACCTACATTGGGAATGCCACAGATCAGCACGCGCATCGGCTTGACCATGCTGCCGCGTGTCGGCGCCAGCGCGTGGCAGGCGTCGACCAGCGCCTTGGCGGGTGTCGTCATGCTGGCGTCCAGCCCGATTGCACGCGTCCCCGGCAGGCTGTTGTAGTGGGCAAGCCAGAGGGCGGTGCGCGCCGGGTCGGCCAAATCCTGCTTGTTGAGCACTTTCAGCGCGGGCTTGGCGCCGGTCAGCTCGGCCAGCATGGGGTTGGCGCTGGAGCCGGGCAGGCGCGCGTCGAGCAGCTCGATCACCACATCAATTTCCTTGATGCGCTCTGAAATAGCTTTTTTGGTCAGGTGCATGTGACCGGGAAACCATTGGATGGCCATCGGGATCGTCTTTCCTGGTACAGGTTTTTGGGGGCTTTTGACTTGCTGATGGCTACGCAAGACAAGCCGGGTGGTGGTCTGAATTGACGGCAAATCAGCCAGTTGGATAATCGCTAATTGTCACCTTTTCAGGTGCGGGTCTGCCAAGCAGTTTGGCGTTGCCGCCTGCGATGGGGGAAAATCGAGGTATGCCCTTGCCCAACGCACCTACCCGCCGACCGAACAATCCCGCCAGCCGCCAGTCCGACAGCAAGGCCAATAAC
Source organism: Polaromonas sp. (assembly GCF_012927415.1). GTDB lineage: Bacteria > Pseudomonadota > Gammaproteobacteria > Burkholderiales > Burkholderiaceae_C > Polaromonas. The sequence goes on from NZ_JABBPF010000150.1 coordinate 64,794, forward strand.
GAATTGCTGTTCAAGGCCATTTTGCTGGGCCTGATTAGCTTGGGCGTGTTGCTGTCGCCCTATTTCATCACTTCGCCGGGCATGCAGGGCATTGTCGCCAAGGCGTCGGTGGTGGGCTGGTTTGCGCTGGTGCTGGGGTGCGCGTTTTTGGCCGTGTATGTGAAGCGGCGCATGGCGGCCCCGGCCAAACAGTAAATCACCCGCCACCACCGTCCTTGCCAGGCAATGCCCGCCCACCCGCCGGCAGGATGCTCACCACCCGGATCTGCCGGTGATGGCCGGCATCAGTACGGAATCGCCACCCAGTTTCACGCCCTGCCGCTTACCCGTACAAGCCGTGGCTTGACCTGAGGGGGCGTCGAGCACATCATATTGCTATGTTTTTCATAGCTAAAAGTGCCGATAAAACCTGGACTCGCAGGCTATTTTTTATGAAATCCAGAAGAAAATAGGCTCAAACGTGCGCCGCCACCGGGTGAGGCATTCCCAGGCGTTGCTCAGACACGTATTGCTGGCGGTATTGCTCGAATGGCAAGCTATCGCTGGCCTCGATTTTCTTTTGAGCGTCAACTGATTCGCGGCTCAGCGCCTCCATGCGCCGCAGTTGCCCGTCGGACAAGGGCAGGCTTTGCAAGGTGGCCTGCGTTTTCAGTGACTGGGCCCGGGCGAACCTGACGAATGAGTTTTCGAAGTCCTGCTGCATGTCGGCCAGCACCCGGGCCGACGGCAGCGTGCCGGAGTCGAGCAGACCCAGCCGGGCCGCCGCGAGCGTTTCGCCGTAGTGGTTACCGCCGTGCGCGGCATCCAGGGCGGCGGCAATCGGCGCGCATTGAGAAACCACCTCGGCACCCCATTCGACCAGCGAGACTTCGCCGCCCGCGCGCCTGAGCGTCAGCCCCGGCTCGCGGCCGCGTGCTGCGGTGTGGTGCTGGTTGTGCTTGAGCTCGGCAATCTCGGCGGGTGTGTCGGGCGGGCTGTCCGAGAGCAGGCAGTGCAACAGGAACACGTCGATAAAACGCATGGTCTGCACATTGATGCCGACCGGCTCGAACGGGTCCAGGTCCATCAGGCGGACTTCGATGTACTCAACGCCGCGTTCGCGCAACGCGTGTAGCGGCCGCTCGCCCGGGAAGATCACGCGCTTGGGGCGGATGGTGCCGTAAAACTCGTTTTCAATCTGCAGCAGCGTGGTGGCCAGCTGGTTGTAGTCGCCGCCGGGGTTGCGTATGCCGACCGCTTCATAAGCCGGATACGGCCGGGTCAGGGCTTCCTGCAGGGAAGCACCGTAGCCGTCCAAGCTGTTGTAGCTGACCGCCAGCGAGGCCTGAGCGTCGCTCTGGTAGCCCAGCCGCCCCATCCGCAGCGAGGTGCCGCAGGGCATGTACATGGTGCTTGCCGATAGCTCCTGCAACTCATGCTGGCGGCCTGCCACAAAGCTCGAACAGACGGCCGGCGACGCACCAAACAGGTAAAGTAGTAAAAACGCATGACGGCGGAAATTGCGGATCAGCGCAAAATACTGCTCGCTCGTCACTCCGGGCAATGACCAGTTGTAGTGAATGCCCGAGATGGTCTGCATGCGCCGGCCATAGCGGTGCGACAGGCCCATGCGGTAAACGCTTTTGGCGCGCCCGACGTTGGACGAACCAAAACGCGCAATCGGAATGGTCTCGTCGGTGGGCAGGCCGCAAGGCATGCTGGAAGCCCAGAGCATCTCGTCGCCGAGGTTCTTCATGGCGCGGTAAGTGAACTGGTGCAACTGCGTGAGTTCTGCCAGCGCGGCTTCGGGATTGAGATGCACGCCCGTCACCAGTTCCACCTGGGACTCGCTGAAATCAGTCGTAATGCTGGTGTGCGTCAGCGCCGAGCCCAGCGCCGCCGGGTGCGGCGTCAGCGCCAGTGCACCCCCTGGCTGGGCGCGCAGGCTTTCCTTTTCAATCCCGCGTCGCATGCCCAGCAACTGGGCCGGTGTAAGCGCCGTCAGGCGGTCCTGCAAAAGCACGCCAGCGGGCGCCTGCAATTGGGTCATATCGGTGCTCCCTCAGATTCTTTGATTGGCGTGGAAGTTATCACAGCCCGGCGCTTTTCGCTGTCGCCAAGCAATGGCCTGCATGGCCCTGGGTATTGCAGAAGACTTGCCGGCAAGTTGCCAGAGATAGCGCCATGCGGCACGCTTTGGGGCACAAATTCACGCTTTACAGCCTGGCTGTAGGTGCCAAGCGACGTATTGCAGCCATGGTGCAGAAACTTTCTTGACTTGTCCGGGCGGCTCAACGACCATCAAAAAGCTTTCGCGTGGGGCCAACTGTCGGCTGCAAATTTTCGCAAGACAAAGCCCGGAAACCTCCGGATTCGAATCGCCACTCGGTAAGGATAAAAGAATGAACACATTGATTCACCGGTTGCTGGGCAGGGCACCTCAGGCCAGGTCCGTTCCGAAAGAGCCCGCGCCCAGCCCCGAAAATCCGGTCACCATCGAAGACGGCTCCGACAATGCCATGCGGCGGCAGCTGGTGCTTGTGCTGCTCCGCGACATGATCCGGCGGCACGGCATAGCGCCGCAATGGATTGAACTGCAAATGCTGGTCGTGAACAGTGCCAGTCGTGGCGCTGGGCTCTATGTTCGCCTGGTTATCAAGCAATGGGATGTCCGGCTGATGAACCACGCCCAGGCCTTCCAGAACGAATTGCTGGCTGACATTGCCCGCTTCGAGCCACAGGCTAGTCAGTGGCTGCATGGCATTTCATGGCAGCTCGAAATGACCGACTCCTGCCCCTACACCAGCGTGCCCGATAAATCCTTCTGGCAGGAGCCCGCGAAGCAACCGGCGCCACCCCAACAGGCGACTGCGGTGACTCCAGCCAGTCCGGCAACTCTGCCGGTCACGTCCACGCCCGAAAACGATACCCTGGAAGACCTCAACCAGTTGTTTTTCATTCGCGACCGCGAGATCAGCCGTGCAGCAGCCAGCCACGGCCCGGTCGACTACGAAAAAACGCAGCCGTCTCCGCTTTGAAACACCGCTGCATGGCGGTGGCGCTGAGCGCAACCGGCATGCAATTGGGTTTGCTCTTACCCATTCCCTCTTCCCTCTTCCCTCTTTCTTCTTCCCGATTCCTGGTGGTTCAGGGTTCAGGCCAGCACGCGAAGCAGCCACTGCCCGAGGTCGGCAATTTCCTGCGGGCAGACTGAATGTTCCATCTGGTATTCATGCCACTCCACCGGGTAGCCCAGAGCGGTAAGCGCGTCGCGCGTCGCCATGGCGCGAGGTAAAGCCACCACGCCGTCACGCGAGCCATGGGCCAGAAAAATTGGTACGTCCTGATTGGCCGCGCTGCGTTCCAGCGCCGTCTTGTCGGCCAGCGGCAAGTAGCCTGACAGCCCCGCAATGCCGGCCAGCCGCTCGCCGTGGCGCAGGCCAGTCATGAGCGCCATAGCGCAGCCCTGAGAGAAACCAGCCACCACGATGCGGTTTGCCGCAATACCGCGCGACTTTTCATGGGCAATCAGCGCCTCTATGGACGCTTGAGACTGGCGCAGCCCGCTTTCATCCTGCCGACTCACAAGGTCAACGCCCAGAATGTCATACCAAGCGGGCATCTGGTAGCCGCCATTGATGGTGACAGGCATGACCGGCGCGCTGGGAAACAGAAAGCGCACCGGCCCCACGCTGGACAGGTCAAGCTGCTCGGCAACCGGCACGAAGTCACGCCCGTCTGCGCCGAGGCCGTGCATGATGAGAATGGTCGCAACCGGGTTTTCGCCCGTCTGGGCTTCAATAACTTCAAGGGACATGCATTTACCCAATACAGGTGAGGTGAGATGGTGGTGGCTGCCGAACAGCCGTGTACCGGACCGGTAACAGTTCAGTCGCGACAGGCTTTAGATCAATCCGATTTTAGAGCCAGTCTGCAGCCGCCCTTTTTGCCGGCGGCGTCGGGCACTTGTAACAACCGGCCTGCCAGCCACGGCTTTCCCCGGTTGCCGGACCGCATTTTTTGCCCCCATTGATGGGCCTGCATTTTCTGAAGCTCGCGGGAGGCTGAAATGACACTCATCGTCGCAGCCATGGCTCTGACCACGTCAACACGGGCCTTTGCCGACAACCGGCCGACCGGCATGAAGGCGATTGACGCCAAACTCTCAAGCAAATCCCGGCTGGCGCCCGCCGATATGAGCCAGCTCAAGGTCTTGCGCGTCGACGGGAGAAACTCCACAGGGCAGGCAGGCACGACGAAGCAATGAGGGCGCAGGGCGAGGCCGGGAAACTGCCCGCCAGCGGATCGTTATGCCCGCTTTCGACGTCGCGGGCCTCACCGGCCCCTAGCGATTGAGCCAGGTGATGCAAAGCTGAAGCACCGTCGCAAACGCCACCCAGAGCAGATAAGGAATATTGACCAGGGCAACCCAGCGCGCGCGGGTCCAGATGACCAGCAGGGCCCAAAGCAGCGTCGCCAAAACCAGCAAAGTGTCAACACTCGCCAGCAGATTGTCTTTCAGGCCAAACTGGATGGGCTTGTAAGCCAGGTTGAACAACAAATTCAGGATGAAGGGCAGCAACACGGCAAACGGCAGACGGCGCTTGAGGTACCGCAGCAGCACAAAGCCGAAACTGATGGCAATCACGATGTAGAGAACCGCCCAGACCGGCCCAAATACCCAGGACGGCGGTGCAAAGAAAGGCTTGGCGAGTTGCGCGTACCACTCGGCGCTGCGGGTGCTGTCCATATGACTCCGTGTATGAGGTTGAACCAGGGCAAGTTTTAACACCGAACACGAAGCGCGCCAGATTTCGCTGCTGGTTTCTTGCTCGCCCTTGCATCCGTGCAAGCAAAACCTGCGTATAGGAAAAGACCACGCTTTGCGGCATCATGGGGATTCTGCGATCTGGGTCTTATGGAGGCGACGATATGAAAACCGGCTCACGTTCTTTTGTGGCGCATCTGGTCGGGCTGTTGGCCGCGGGCGTCGCGGCATTGACGCTGCTGGCATCTGCCCACGCGTCGCCCTTCGATTCCGCCGATGAGAAAAACGTTCGCTCGGTGGTTCAGGGACAGCTTGCCGCCTTGGCTAAAGATGATGCCGCCAGGGCATTTTCCTTTGCCGCCGGCAATGTACGCGAGGCTGTGGGCTCGGCATCGGCGTTTCTGGCCATGGTGCGGCGCGACTACCCGATGGTTTATCGCCCCGCGTCGGTGGCTTTCCTCAAGCCGGAACTCAAGGGCGACCAGGTGATTCAGCGTGTGCAGATGCTCGATGCGGGCGGCAACGCATGGCTGGCCATTTACAGCCTGCAGCGGCAAAAGAACAAGGAATGGCGCATCACCGGCTGCGCCGTGGTCGAAAACAAGGGCCGAATGGCTTGAATGGCAAGCTATTTTTTTAATAGCTTGATGTAACCGTTCCTGTTGGACCAGCGGCTTGTTTGACTAAGAAAAGCGCGCACGAGTTTTTCGCTGCCGGCTGGGCATGCTGCAAAGCCCCCACACTTTCAATAAGTGCCGATGTAGTCTTTTTTGCTCACTTCCACGCCGTTGTGGCGCAGGATGGCGTAGGCCGTGGTGGTATGAAAAAAGAAGTGAGGCAGTCCGTAATTGAACAGGTAAGACTGGCCGGTAAAACGCTTTTCCTTGGCCGTGCCGGCCTGCGTGACGATCTGGCGCGTGGCGGCATCGTCAAAACTGGCCGCATCCAGGCCTTCAATAAACTTCAGCACGGTGGCGATACGCACCTGCAGCTCGGCAAAGGTCTGCTCGGTGTCTTCCAGCTTGGGCAGCTCAACACCGGCAAGCCGGGCTGACACGCTTTTGGCGAAATCGGTCGCCACCTGAACCTGGCGCAGCAGCGCAAACATGTCCGGAAACAGGCGCGCCTGCAGCAGCGCATTAGGGTCGATTTTTTTACTCGCAGCATGCGCTTCAGCTTTGGCCAAAACCTCGCTGAGACCACCCAGCATTTGTTTGAAAACGGGAATCGAGGCGGTGTAAATTGCGCTGGTCATGGATGCTTTCGGTGGTGAATCAGATTGATGGCCATCAGGGGCCGTTTTGCCGGAACCCGGATTCTCGCCCGATTCAGACCTCGGTGAAGTGGCAGCCCGCAGTAGCCTGAGCGATGTCGGGCGATGTGTCCGCAAGCACTTCAGCCCCCCAGTGCCCCTACTGTCCCGCCCGCTTGTCACGGTAGACCGCCCGGCCGGTGCAATTCGAGATTACCGAGTTGACCCGCGAGGCAGTGAGCGCCTGGCCTGTGCACTGGCCCGCAAGCTGGCGCGGACTTGCCATGCCACGCTCAGAGACAAAGCGCCGTTCGGTGAAGGCCAGCACCCTTGCACGCGTGCGACGAAACTGATTGACCATCATGGCCAACCGCCAAAATTTCACCTCTAACGGTGACAGAGAAAAAAAATCCCGTCATTTGTCTATCGCTCTTACCCGTCGGATTTGCCGTTGCCTCAACAGCTGCCATGCAGCGTCACACCCGGTGCCGCGCGACCCTGTCCTCGCGCCACTCCAGCCCAATCCCCGGCGTGTCCCAGGGCATCAACATGCCGTCTTTGATGTTCAAGGGCGCATGTCGCAGCCCGCCGGCGGCGTCGAGTACTTCGATCCAATGCGCGGTCGGCGTCGCACACAGCAGCTGCGCGCTCGCTTCAACGAATGTGTGAGAGGACATGGGAAGCCCCGCTGTCCGGGCCAGCGCCGACGCTTCGAGCCAGCCAGTAACCCCGTGGATGAACTGGGCGTCCGGCATGACCAGATCCGAGGCACGCGCGGCAATTGCCGCGCGCATCTCAGCCGGCCCGTGAAAGTTCTCGCCGATCTGCAGCGGCGTGGTGAGGGCCTCGGCAATGCGGGCGCAGCCCTCCAGATCGTCGGCGAGCACCGGTTCCTCGATCCACTCCAGCCCCTCGTCATCCAGGGCCTTGCAGCGCGCCATCGCCTCCGGCAGCGTAAGCGACTGGTTGTAGTCGATCATGAGCGCTGTTGAGTTGCCCAGCGCCCGCTTGGCCGCGCGGACGGCGGCCAGGTCCTCGGCGAAGGTTGGGAAGCCGACCTTGATCTTGAGACCTGAAAAACCTGCCGCGAGGGTCTCCTGTGCGATCGCCACCACCGCTGTCGCGTCGTACAGGCCGACGCTGTGATAAGCCCTCAGCGGCCGCAGTTCGGCGCCGAGCGCTCGAGCCAGCGGCTCCCCGCGTGCGCGCGCCCATGCGTCCCACAGCGCCATGTCCAGTCCACCGAGCGCCACGCCCAACAGTCCCTTCATGCCGAAGAGCCGGCAACGGCGCAGCAGGTGAGCGTGGACATCACGGGGCGCCAGCGGCAAACCAATGGTCATATCCGCAAGACTGGCCACGGCTCGCTCCAGCGCCGGCAGCAGCTCGGGCAGGTAGACCTGCGCGTAGGCGCGGCCCACCCAACCTGAATCGGTGCTCACATCGATCAAGACAAGGGGAAACCGGTCAATGGTGCCCGAAGCAGTACGCACCGCCCGGGGCAGGGGGGCAAGAACAGGCGTCGTGCGGATGCTGGCGATTTTCATGGGGTCGGACCTCCGGGCGGGTGAAATGGAAGTCATCGGGAAATAGCAGGATTGTGGCAAGAATTGAACTCTTTGCTGGCCAATAATTTCGCGGTATCAGTTCGCCCTACCCAAAAAAGCTATGACGCCATCTCTTCGATATCGTTTGTCGAATTCTCGCCAGCAAACTGCGCCTGCAACACACCTGCCAGCCAGACATCAATCAGTGCGGGATCATTGATTGTTCTGAGCTGCTGATAAGCCGTTTCAGCCTCGGGAAAACGGCGGCGCAAGAAATTCAGCCACTGCTTGAGCCGGCCGGCGCGCGAGCGGACATCGAGCCGGGTACAGACGACGCGCCAGAACTCGGCCAGCAAGGGCAGCAATTCGGGCCAGGCGATTCCCGCTGACGCGGCCTTTGCTGAGCCGTGCATCGACGCTTTGATGGCCAGGCCCAGACCGGGGTCGGTGACCACCCCACGGCCCAGCATGAGCATGTCGCATCCCGAAGCCTCGCGACAACGGCGAGCGTCGTCCAGCGTCCAGATTTCGCCATTCGCCACCACCGGAATTTTGACTGCGGCGCGGATGTCGGCGATGCGTCCCCAGTAGGCCGGCGGCCGGTAAGCCTGCGCCTTGGTGCGGGCATGCACCACCAGCTCGTCAGCGCCGCCTTCGGCAATCGCCAGCGCGCACTCCACCGCGCGCGAATCGTCGTTGTAACCCAGTCGCATCTTGGCCGACACCGGCATGCCGGCGGGCACGGCGCGGCGTACCGCCGACACGATGGCGGCGATGGTTTCGGGTTCGTCAAGCAGTGACGCGCCGCCGCCATGGCGGTTGACTATTTTTGCCGGACAGCCGAAGTTCAGATCGATGCCGGCGGGTCCCAGCCCGGCCAGCCGGGCGGCATTTTCGGCCAGGCAGACCGCATCGGAGCCCAGCAGCTGGGCGCGCACCGGCACGCCCGCCAGCGTGCGCCCGCCGGTGTGCAGCTCGGGCACGATGCGGGTGAAGACTCGCTCTGGCAGCAACTGGTCGGTGATGCGGATGAATTCGGACACGCAGCGGTCAATGCCGCCCACCCGCGTCAAAATGTCGCGCAGCACGAAGTCGAGCAGGCCTTCCATGGGCGCGAGCAGAATGGTCATGAGAGGCGCCTGATGTCTACCTAAATCCTAAATGACGGCCAAACGCCAGAGCGAAGTCAGTTCGGCAGCGCGCGCCATGTGCAGCGTGTCGCTTTCATCGGCCACTTTTGGATGATCCGGCGTGGCGTCAATCCGCCCCAGCACCTTCAGGCCACCGGCTTCAATCGCCGCCAGCAGTTCAGAACGCGAGCGCAAGCCAAGGTGCTCGGCAAAATCGGACAGAATCAGCCAGCCTTCGCCGCCAGGCGCCAGATGCTTCGCCAGACCTTCTAAAAATCCCAGCAGCATGCGGCTGTCTTCGTCGTAGACAGCGCCTTCCAGCGGTGAACCGGGGCGGGCCGGCAGCCACGGCGGGTTGCAGACAATGACGGATGCCAAACCTTCGGGAAACAGGTCAGCGCGCATCACCTTGACCGGGTTCGGCAGGCGCAAGCGGTAAATGTTTTCGCGCGCGCACTCGAGCGCACGCGGGTCCTGGTCGGTGGCCACCACCTGGTCGATGTCGCGCAGGGCCAGCACGGCCGACAGCACGCCGGTGCCGGTGCCGATGTCAAAGGCGACAAACTTGCCGGGCCGGATGGTTGGCAGCGGAGCGTTGGCCACCAGGTCCACGTACTCGCCCCGCACCGGTGAAAACACGCCGTAGTGCGGGTGGATGCGGTTGTTCGGCGCCTTGCCGAGGGCCGGAATTTCAACGCCTTTTTTACGCCACTCGTGCGCGCTGATCACGCCCATCAACTCACGCAGCGAGGCGACACAAGCGCCCGCCGCCTCACCCTCACCGGCAGGCCCCCAGGCCTCGGTGCAAGCCGGCTTGGCATCAGGTGCGCGGCGCAGTGCAATGCTATAGTCCGCGCCGAACTCGATCAGCACCATGCCCAGCACCCGCGCACGCTGTGACTGGGCCTGGCGGTGCAGGTGGAAGGCTTGCCCCGCTGGCACGCCAGAGACGGCTGCATCGGCAATTTTTTTACGCTCGACCCGGGCCTGTTTGGAGGCTTTGGGCGGCTTGTCAATCCGGCGGGCCAGCGCTTGCACCAATTGCCTGGCATTTTGAAAGTCGCCTCGCCAGAGCAGGCCTGTGCCTTCGCATGCCAGCCGGTAAGCCGTGTCAGCGGACATGGTGTCATCGGCCAGCACGACGCGTTTTGGCGGCAATGCACCTCGTTCGGAGCGCCATCGCGCGGACCGCGTTGCGGAAGCCTCAGTCCAGTGGATGAGGGGGTGGGCGGCTGGCGCTGCGGCGGTGGAAACGGGGACGGAAGTAGGCATCAGGGGAGGACCGGAAGTGACCAAAAACGGCAACCTTCTGTTTTAACAGATGGAGCCGTCTGGCGGGGCGCTTGGCGGCGAAAGTTCTCAAACACCTCTTTCACCAGATAAATAGGCCTGTAGTCCAGGAAGTACGGCCACAGGCAGCTATAACTTTTATAGCAAATTGCTGACAGAAAAATCGCCGATCAGATTGAGTCCGGCCAAACGTTTGGCCAATTCGATGCAGCCCGGCGGGAAACTGGAAAAGCGCAGCCCGAGTCTTTCGGCCCAGCGTCGTCAAACACTGCACCGCCTTGACTGGCAGCGCTTGTCGGCGGTTGTTCAACCCACTGCGCTGCGCGCCAGCCAGCTCGCGCGGCAACAGTGATTCAAACAGCGGGGTCTGTCGCGTCCCTGCCCGCAT
>NZ_JABBPF010000134.1 GCF_012927415.1 Polaromonas sp.
GACCGACGACTTCGACATGTCCGACCTGCCGCCTGCCAAGCGCGTGATGTCGACCGCGCCGGCCTCGCCACGTGAAGAGGCGATCGAGCGGGCGCTGCGGCCCAAGCTGTTTGACGACTACGTCGGCCAGACCAAGGCGCGGGAGCAATTGGAAATTTTCATCGGTGCGGCGAAAAAGCGCAGCGAGGCGCTCGATCATGTGCTGCTGTTCGGCCCGCCCGGTCTGGGTAAAACCACGCTGTCGCACATCATTGCGCATGAACTCGGCGTCAACATGCGCTCGACTTCCGGCCCGGTGCTGGAAAAGCCGAAGGACCTGGCGGCGCTGCTGACCAACCTGGAAAAAAACGACGTCCTGTTCATCGACGAAATTCACCGCCTGAGCCCGGTGGTCGAGGAAATCCTTTATCCGGCGCTGGAGGACTACCAGATCGACATCATGATCGGCGAAGGTCCGGCGGCGCGCAGCATCAAGCTCGATTTGCAGCCCTTCACGCTGGTCGGCGCGACAACCCGCGCCGGGATGCTGACCAATCCGTTGCGCGATCGCTTCGGCATCGTGGCGCGGTTGGAGTTTTACACGCCCGAAGAACTGGCGCGCATCGTCAGGCGCAGCGCCGGCCTGCTCAATGCACCGATGGACGAGGAGGGTGGCTTCGAGATTGCGCGCCGCTCACGCGGCACGCCGCGCATTGCCAACCGCCTGTTGCGCCGGGTACGCGACTACGCCGACGTCAAAGGCACCGGCCAGATCACGCTGGATATTGCCAACAAGGCGCTGGCCATGCTCGACGTGGATCCTCAGGGCTTTGACCTAATGGACCGCAAATTTCTCGAAGCCATCATTCACCGTTTCGACGGTGGCCCGGTCGGGCTGGACAACATCGCCGCCAGCATTGGCGAGGAGCCCGGCACGATTGAGGATGTGATCGAGCCTTATCTTATCCAGCAGGGTTTTTTGCAGCGCACGCCGCGGGGGCGCATGGCGACACTGGCGGCCTACCGGCACTTGGGGGTGGCGCCGCGCAGCAATGGCGAAACGCTGTTTGATGTCTGAGCCTTAGGGTCTTCTGGTGCCATCGGCGGTGGCTGCCCTGGCTTTATTTGCTATTTTGTTGATAGCAAGCTATGACCGTTATTAATGGACTTCAGGCATGAATCTCTGGAAATACTGACGTGGCTGAATTTTTAGCTCATAGCGCCACGCGCATCGACCCGGATGATGCGTTCCACCGTTCCCTGGCGCAGTCCGCCGCTCACGCCGATCATCACGTCGTGCAGGTTGACGGTCGGGTCGCAGTGCCCTGGAATGAGCCATAACATTTGTCCCAGTCCCGGCAGGCGGGTGCAGCCTGCAGCCGGCCGCAAAATGCCGTGCTCGTCGCCGCCATTGAAGTACTCCAGTTCGCTGCCGGGGTCGAGCGCATGAACCAGCGGCAAGCCCGAATCAATGGCGTGGCTTTTATGGCCAGCGTCGCATACGGCATGGTCGCTGTGGCTGCTCATCACCTGTGTCTTGACGAACAGCGCGTGCTCAAATTGTGGTTGCGCCGGGTCGCGCTCGTTGCGCGCGTCGTCGGCGTCCATAAACATGAATGCGCCGGCCTGCAATTCACCGTAAACGCCGCTGGCGGCCTCCAGAACCAGGCTGCCGGTGCCGGCGCCCGTGACCAGGCCGACCTCAATTCCCTGCGCCTGGAGAAGCTCGCGCGTCAGCACGACGGCAGCCACCGCACTGGCAATGGCAACTCGCCGCTCCTGCGCAGTGCGTAAATGCTGAGCCTTGCCGTGGTATGCCTGCAAGCCGGCGAAGCGCAAGGCGGGGTGTTTGCGGATTTCCAGCGCCAGCGTGACGGCGGCGGAACCTGGCTCGACGCCACAGCGACCCTGGCCCACGTCCACTTCGACAAACACATCAATCACCGTGCCAACGCTGCTGCCTGCATGGGCGTTGATGCGCGCCTGGGTCATGGCTTGCGCCAACCGGATCACCCCTTCGCTGCTGTCCACGGCAATGGCGAGCTGGCCGCCGCCCTGGACGGCCAGCTTTTGCGCCAGTCGCGCCACGCGGGCGAGTTTGGCCGGGGCAATTACCTGGTTGCTGATGTAGACGTTGTGGACGCCGCCGGCCACCATGATTTCGGCCTCTGCGGTTTTTTGCACGCACACTCCCACGGCACCCGCCTTAACCTGCATTTTGGCCAGGGCAACGCTTTTGTGGAGCTTGGCGTGCGGGCGCCAGCGGATGTTGTGTTTTTTGGCAAATTCCGCCATTCGACCCAGGTTGCGCTTCATGGCATCCAGGTCAATCACGAGGCTGGGGGTGTCAATGTCCTGGACCGGTTTGCCGGCCATTTCAGACCAGCGGGAAGGCGGGGTACTCATGAGGGTGTGGCTCCGTCTGCGTTACCCGTAGCCAGCATCGCGACGGGTTTGGCCGGCAAACCAAACCGGTTGTCGTCAAGCGCCTCGTTATTCAGGTGCTGCGTGTCTGCCCAGCCAACCAGCGTAAAACCTTCGGGCGTCCAGAGCAGGCGGTTGATGGCTGCGTTGCCCAGGGCCCAGGTGCGCGGCGCCTGAATGTCCAGTCTGGTGGCGGCGCGATACAGCACGTCCATCACGCCGCCGTGACCCACCAGGGCGATCAACTCGCCCGGATGCTTCGCTGCCAACCGTTCTGCGGCCTCGACAACCCGGTGGTGCAAGGCCAGTAAAGACTCGCCGCCTGGCGGGGCAAATTCAGGCTCCCGCTTGCGCCAGCGCAGGGACTGTTCAGGCAGCAAGGCCTCAATTTCGGCAAACGTTTTACCCTGGAAATCACCAAAACCGCGTTCTCGCAGGCCTTTTTCCGCGGTAACTTCCAGCCCGTGAGCACGCCCCAGGAATTCGGCTGTCTGCCAGGCCCGGGTCAGGTCACTCGCGTAAACGGCGGCGATGGGATCGTCCCTGAGCGCCTGTGCCATGCGCGATGCCTGCTGGCGGCCCGTGGCATTCAGGGGGATATCAAGATGGCCCTGGATGCGGGTGTCCAAGTTCCAAGTGGTTTCGCCATGGCGTATGGCAACGATGCGGGTTGGTTCATTCATTTTAGAAGCGCATTACACGCAGTGAAAAACGGGGGGCCATAAACGAAGCGCCGGGCCGCCCCAAGCGAAGTTCAGCCCCCTCGAAGGGCAGCGCAGTACGCGCAGCGACGAGCGTGGGGGCCGCGAACGAAGCGCTGGGCCGCCCCAAGTGGAGTTCAGCCCCCTCGGGGGGCAGCGCAGTACGCGCAGCGACGAGCGTGGGGGCCATGAACGAAGCGCCGGGCCGCCCCAAGCGGAGTTCAGCCCCCTCGGGGGGCCGCGCAGTACGCGCAGCGACGAGCGTGGGGGCCATATCCTCTTTAGCGCGGAAGCTGGACGTTGATCCGGCGTGGTCCGGCAAGGGGCTGGGGGAATCCGCTCAAGGCGGCGTCCAGCATGGCGGACAGTACCCGCAAGGTTTCGCTTTGCGCGCCATCGCTCAGAGCGTGGGTTTCAAAGACCACTTGGCCGGAAGCCAGGTCACGCATCAGCAAGGTCAGTTCACGCCGGTAATAGGGTTCGGAAAAGCGCATCGGCAGGGACAGGCCGACTGATGCGCCGCTGCTGAAGCCGCCCAGAAAAACGCCTGGCGTGGCAAATCCGAAACCGTCATAGCCCGGCTGGTCATAGGGTAGACGCTCCACTACCTGCGTGTTGACCATGACCTGAACGCTGTAACGCACCGCTGCGGGGTCAGCCTGCATGCCGACCCTGGCCAGCGCAGTGCGCGTGAGGCCTTCGACATAGTCCTGCTGCGCACCAACGACCCGCTGTGAGGGCAGGCGCTCAAAACGAAAGGTGGTGCCTGGTCCAGGCGGCGCGGCCCCCCATTGATAAAACGCGGTCACATCGCTGTCGACCCCCCGCATGGTCGCGCAACCCACCATGAAAAAACTCATGATTGATATAAAAAAAATAGCTGAAAGTGATCGTTTCATAGAAACCTAAAAGCAAATTTTTCAAATCAAGATGGATGAGTGGCAATTGCCATCACCGACAGGCCAGGCAGTGCCGCTTCCCTGAAATCCTCGGCATCAAAGCCCTTGTCGCCCTCGGGATCGGCGACCCCAGTGGTTTTGATGTTTTTGAAATCATGACGCTTGCTGTCCATTAAATGCGAAGGCACGATGTTCTGTAACGCCGAGAACATGTTTTCGACCCGCCCGGGATACTGCTTTTGCCATTCGCGCAGCATGTTGCCGACCTGCTTGCGCTGCAGGTTTTCCTGGCTGCCGCACAGGGTGCAGGGAATGATCGGAAAGTCCTGCACCTGCGCCCAGCGAACCAGGTCCTTTTCGCTAACATAAGCCATCGGGCGAATTACGATATTGTTGCCGTCATCGCTCACCAGCTTGGGCGGCATGCCCTTGAGCTTGGCGGCAAAAAATAGGTTCAAAAAGAAAGTCTGCAACATGTCGTCGCGGTGATGGCCAAGTGCTATTTTCGTCGCGCCGAGTTCGCCAGCCACCCGATACAGGATGCCGCGGCGCAGCCGCGAACATAGCGAGCACAGCGTCTTGCCCTCGGGAATCACACGGGTAACGATGCTGTAGGTGTCCTGATTCTCGATGTGAAAAGGCACGCCCACCTTGCCCAGGTAGTCGGGCAGCACCTGTTCGGGAAAGCCGGGTTGTTTCTGGTCCAGGTTGACGGCGATCAGCTCAAAATTGATGGGCGCGCGCTTTTGCAGTTTCAGCAAAATGTCGAGCATGGCGTAGCTGTCCTTGCCGCCCGACACGCAGACCATCACCTTATCGCCTTCTTCAATCATGTTGAAATCGACGATTGCCCGGCCCACCTCTCGGCACAGACGTTTTTCCAGCTTGCGGTCTTCGCGCTCGATCTTCATGGAGTTCTGTACCCGGGCAGAAGTCTCCAGCTGTTCGTCTATCCAGACTGCGCTCATGAATATTGCCCCCATACTTGCGCAATACGCGATACGGCCCCACGAGGTGGCGTCCGCTGCCTGAAACGGTTGTGCACTGCGCCCATCACCACTTTCCCGTCTCGACGCGAATGGCTACTTCGCAATCGTCAAAAATCTCAAGTTTTGCAATTTTGACCCGCACGCCCAGCACACCTGGCAGCAACATCAGCCGGTGCGCCAGTTTGCCGATCAGACTCTCCAGCAGATTGGCGTGTTCGGCGGTGCAATCGGTGATGATGATCTGGCGCACCTTGCGGTAGTCAAGCACATGATTGATGTCATCGTCGTGTGGTAGCAGCGGCTGCAGGCCCAGGTTCAACTCGGCATCGACCTGAATTGGCTGGGGCGCTTTTTTTTAGTTGGCCAGGATGCCCAGGTTTGGGTGAAAACCCAAACCGGTCAGGCTGAGAATTCGGGTGCCCTGGGTGTAAAGCATGGTGACAGTCTGTAATAAGTGAAGTGTGATGTCTGTCAGCCATTGCCGACGCTTGCGCGACCAGGGCTCACATCAGCGAAAAGTCGCGCTCAAAACGCATCAGGTGCTGGCCGCCATCGACCAGCAGCGTGGTGCCGGTGATGGATGAATTTTCAAGCGCGAACTTCACCGTAGCGGCCACATCGGCCGGCGTCGAAGACCGGCCAAGCAGCGAAAGCTTGTGCCGCGCCGCGAACTCGTCATCGCTTAGTAAATGGCTGGTCAGTGTCAGACCAGGGGCGACGCCCACCACGCGCACCTGCGGCGCCAGCGCCATCGCCAGCATGGTGCCGGCCGCTTCCAGTGCGGCTTTGGACAAGGTGTAGCTGAAGAAATCGGGGTTCTGGTTCCAAAGTTTCTGGTCGAGCAGATTGACGACAGCGCCCATGGTGTTTTGCGCTCTCGCGTGCTCATACAGCGCCTGCGCCAGCAGGATGGCGGCGCCGGTATTGCCGTGCAGATGCTTGTCCATGGCAGCAAAGCCAAAGCTGGCTGCGGTGTCATGCTCGAAGGTCGATGCGCTGTTGACTACGGCGTCTATTCGGCCAAAATGGGCGGCCACGCGAGGCAGCAAGCCGCGGACTGCCTCCTCATCCGTAAAATCCGCGCGAAAAGCCGCTGCAGACCCTGATAAACGGACACAGTCGGCTACCGTTTTAATAGCGTCAGCTTCCGAGCTCCGATAATGCACCGCGACCTGCCAGCCGCCAGCCGCCAGCGCCAGCGCGATCTCGCGGCCGAGTCGCATAGCGGCGCCGGTTACGAGAACAACGGGTTGGGACGGGGATGGAGTCATCGGTTTGCGGTAGGTAAAAGGTGTGGCTATATATTTGGCGGTTTTTGCCAGAGGTGAATCGCCGACAATCGCCATCGGTGACCCATATGACCAATCGCGCTATTTTAACGAACACCCTGCAGGCACACATCGTCACGGCCATTCACGATGCAGGCGGCTGGCTGGGCTTTGATCAATTCATGGCGTTGGCGCTGTATGCGCCTGGCCTGGGTTACTACGCCAAAGATTCCCGCAAGTTCGGGATGATGCCGGCGGGAGGCAGCGATTTTGTCACTGCGCCAGAGCTGTCGCCGCACTTTGGCCAAACCCTCGCACGCCAGCTGGCGCAGGCGCTGCAGGCGTCGCAAACGGCTGAAATCTGGGAATTCGGCGCAGGCTCCGGTGCGCTGGCGCAGCAGCTGCTCGATACGCTTGGACCTCGGGTGGATCGTTACACGATTGTTGATTTGTCCGGCAGTCTGCGCGAACGCCAGCGTGAACGGCTGGCGGCTTATGGCGACAAAGTGCAGTGGGCGAACCAATTGCCCCGGCAAATGCGCGGTGTGGTGTTGGGCAATGAGGTGCTTGATGCGATGCCGGTCGAGTTGCTTGCGCGGCTGAACGGCGTCTGGCACGAGCGGGGCGTGGTTCTGCATGAGGGCCGCCTCACTTACGCCGATCGGCCGACTGACCGGCGGCCGCCGCTGGAAGTTGCCGGCC
>NZ_JABBPF010000136.1 GCF_012927415.1 Polaromonas sp.
GCCGATGATCCCGAAGACACCCAGCACAGCCCCGCCGAACGCGCGGCGGCAGCCACGCGCAGTACCTGGGTCAGCGTAGGCGTCAACATGGCCCTGACGATTGGCCAGATCACCGCCGGTATCCTGTCCAAGTCTCAGGGGCTGATTGCCGACGGCATCCATTCGCTGTCCGACCTGGTGGCCGACTTCGTCGTGCTGTTTGCCAGCCACCACAGCAAGAAGGACGCAGATGTTGACCATCCCTATGGCCATCAGCGGTTCGAAACTGCCGCCTCACTGGTGCTCGGGGTCATTCTGCTGGTGGTCGGCGTGGGCATGCTCTGGTCGGCTATTTTCAAACTCCAGTCGCCCGAAACCGTGCCGCAGGTCCATATCACCGCACTCTGGGTTGTCGCTATCGCCCTGATTGCCAAGGAACTGCTGTTTCGCTACATGCTGGCAGTCGCCAAACGTGTCAAATCGAGCATGCTGGTGGCCAACGCCTGGCATGCCCGGTCGGACGCAGCCTCATCGCTGGTCGTGGGCATCGGCATCATCGGCAATCTGGCGGGCTACCCGATTTTGGACCCGATTGCCGCGCTGATCGTGGGTTTCATGGTCGCCCGGATGGGCTGGGGCTTCGGCTGGGACGCGATGCACGACCTGATGGATCGCGCTGTGGACGAGCAGGAGGTCGCGGCCATTCGCCGAACGCTGGTCGAAACGCCAGGGGTGAGTGATGTGCATGATGTGCGTACGCGCAAAATGGGCGACATGATTGTTGTGGATGCGCATATCGAAGTCGATGCGTCGATCACGGTGGAGGCTGGCCACGACATTGCCGTGGAAGCGCGGCAGCGCGTACTCAAGCGCCATCGGGTGCTGAACCTGATGACGCATGTGGACCCGTGGAAGCGTCCAGACCTGGACCATACCCAGGGGTCGGCTGAATCGCCTAACCAGTCGCTAACATCCTGAAAACAGTGAAACTCGCAGGTATCGCCTGCCGCCTACAGAATTCATGAGCCGAGACCGACGACGGCTCTTTGCAACACTGGCGAGACTGATGGCAAGGAAGCCACCGATGTCCGGCGGCTAAAAATGACGCATGTTTTTAAACCACTTTTATCAGCTCGCCAAAAAGTCGGTTTCAGCCTGGATAGATGATTACGCGCCCAGCATGGGTGCCGCCATTTCCTATTACACGGTGTTTTCAATTGCGCCGTTGCTGATCATCGTGATTGCCGTGGCCGGCTTTGTCTGGGGGCGTGAGGCCGTTCAGGGCGAAATCGTGGGGCAACTCACCGGTCTGATCGGGAAGGAAGGCGCAACAGGTATCCAGGCGCTGATCGAAAGCGCCAATCAACCCACCAAGGGTCTTATTGCCACGGCGATCAGCACTGTGGTGCTGATCATCGGAGCAACCACGGTATTTGCAGAGCTTCAAAGTTCGCTGGACCGGATTTGGCAAGTGCCGCAGGCACCGAAAACGTCCGGGATCTGGGCGCTGCTCCGCACCCGGCTTCTGTCGCTGGGTTTTATTCTTGGCCTGGGTTTTCTGCTTTTGGTGTCGCTGGTAAGCAGTGCCGGTATTGCGGCCCTCGGCAGTTGGGCAAGCGTGCTTTTGCCGGGCTGGGCAGCGCTGCTTTACGTTATCAACCTGATTTTTTCAGTGAGCTTTTCGACCGTGCTGTTTGCCATGATTTTCAAGCTCATGCCGCAGGCCAGGGTGAGCTGGCGCGATGTCTGGGTCGGTGCAGGCGTCACGGCCGTATTGTTCGAGGTGGGCAAGACGCTAATCAGCCTGTACATCGGAAAAAGCAGCGTCACCTCTTCCTTTGCAGCCGCCGGCTCGCTGGTTGTGTTGCTGGTCTGGGTGTATTACTCGGCACAAATATTTTTGCTGGGTGCCGAGTTCACCTGGGTCTATGCAAATGACCACGGCTCGCTGGCCGGCGATAAAAAAAATGTGGCAACACCTGCTGGCGTGCCAGTCGGCCACGGCAGCGATGCGCGCAAGCAGGCTGGCGATCCCTCGCCGCTTCAAATCCGCGACGAATCATCCAGGTTACGCCCGCCCCGGCCTCTCCAGGCGCCATGGGCAGGCGACGCACACCGAAGCGCGCTTGCAGGCAGCAACACCGGCCACGCCAGCCTTAAGCAACGCGCAGTGGTTTATGCGGCAAGCCTCGCAGCTTTTTTTGCACTGCGCCTGCTGCTTAAGCAAAGAGCGCGCAAACCGATCCATTTTCGGCGACCATGAAGACCAGCCCCAAGGACACCCGCAACTTGCCAAGCCAGGCAGGAACGGCCGATTTTGCGCCAGTCGATACGTCGGTGCGCAACGGCTTTGTTCGTGTTCGGGGTGCCCGCGAACACAACCTGAAGAACATTGACGTGGACATCCCGCGCGATGCGCTGGTCGTTTTCACTGGCATTTCAGGCTCGGGGAAATCTTCGCTGGCTTTCGGCACCTTGTACGCAGAGGCGCAGCGCCGTTACTTTGAATCCGTTGCTCCTTATGCCCGCCGGCTTATTGACCAGGTCGGCGTTCCCGACGTTGACACGATTGAAGGCCTGCCGCCAGCCGTGGCGCTGCAGCAGCAGCGCGGCACGCCCAGCTCCCGCTCTTCAGTTGGCAGCGTCACGACCCTGTCAAGTTTTGTTCGCATGCTGTATTCCAGGGCAGGCAACTACCCGACGCTGCAGCCCATGTTGTATGCGGAAGACTTTTCACCCAACACGCCGCAGGGCGCCTGCCCGAACTGCCACGGGCTGGGCCACGTTTTCGAAGTGACTGAAAAGCTGATAGTGCCCGACGACTCTCTGACGATTCGCCAGCGTGCCATCGCTGCCTGGCCGCCAGCCTGGCATGGACAGAACCTGCGTGACATTCTGGTCACGTTGGGCTACGACGTGGACACGCCGTGGCGCGATCTGCGCCGCAAAGACCGCGACTGGATTCTTTTTACCGACGAGCAGCCCAGCGTGCCGGTGTATGCCGGCTTCAGCCCCGCAGAAACCCGCGCGGCTATGCGCCGAAAGCTGGAACCCAGTTACCAGGGGACCTTCACCGGCGCACGCCGTTATGTACTGCAAACCTTCGCCACCTCGCAAAGTGCGTTGATGAAAAGGCGCGTGTCGCGTTTCATGACCGGCAAGCTGTGCCCGGTCTGTGATGGCAAGCGGCTCAAGCCGGAGGCGCTGTCGGTGACCTTTGCGGGCGTGGACATTGGCGCGCTGTCGCAGATGTCGCTCACGCGCATGGCCGAGGTACTCGCGCCTGCAGCCAGCGCCCGCTTCGATGACTCGGCCGCGCAAGGCTCCCCTGTTTTGAGCCGCAATGTGGCAAGAAACGCCACCGCGAAACGCGTGGCTGAAGGCGGCTCTGCCCATGAAGCCGCGCCCGACGTGCGGCGCACTCCCAATCTGTCTCAGGAAAAACGCATCGCGGCACAGCGCATCGCGCACGATCTGCTGGCGCGTATTGCGACGCTGCAGGAACTTGGCCTGGGCTATCTCTCGCTTGACCGCAGCACGCCGACCCTGTCGTCGGGCGAATTGCAGCGGCTGCGCCTGGCCACGCAAATCCGGTCCAACCTGTTTGGCGTGGTGTATGTGCTGGACGAACCGACCGCCGGCCTGCATCCGGCTGACAGCGAAGCCTTGCTGAGGGCGCTGGACCAGCTCAGGCGCTCGGGCAATTCGCTCTTTGTGGTCGAACATGACCTGGACATGATGCGCCGTGCCGACTGGCTGGTGGACGTCGGCCCGCACGCCGGCGAACACGGTGGACACGTTCTCTACAGCGGCCCGCCAGACGGATTGAAAAGTGTGGCTGCCTCGCAAACAGGCCGTTACCTGTTCACACCCTGGCAGAAGCCGGACCGCTCGCCGCGTCAACCCGGCGGCTGGCTGGAATTGCGCGGCATTACCCGCAACAACCTGCGCGGAGTCGATACAAAATTTCCGCTGGGGGTGTTCACTGCCGTGACCGGCGTGTCGGGCTCGGGAAAATCCAGCCTCGTGAGTCAGGCACTGGTCGAGCTGCTCTGTGCCCACCTGGGCCATGAGCCTTCCGAAAAAGAAGACGAAGCCGATGCGCTGGAGCCCACCGTTTCCGCATTGACGAGCGGACGCCTGCATGCCGGCATGGAAAGCATCCAGCGGCTGGTTCGGGTTGACCAGAAGCCAATCGGACGCACGCCCCGCTCCAACCTGGCCACCTATACCGGTCTGTTTGACCAGGTGCGCAAACTATTCGCTGCAACCCCGGCAGCACAGGCACGGCGTTACGACGCCGGCCGGTTCTCCTTCAACGTCGCCAAGGGCCGCTGTGAAACCTGCGAGGGTGAAGGCTTTGTCAGCGTCGAGCTGCTCTTCATGCCCAGCGTGTATGCCCCCTGTCCGGTCTGCCACGGCGCACGCTACAACGAACAGACGCTGAAGATCACCTGGCAGGGCAAAAACATCGCCGAGGTCCTGAACATGACCGTCGAGGAAGCCTGCGACTTTTTTTCCAGCGAGTCCAGCGTGCTGAAAGCGCTGACGCTGCTGAAAAACATCGGTTTGGGTTATCTGCGGCTGGGACAACCCGCCACCGAACTGTCTGGCGGCGAAGCACAGCGCATCAAGTTGGCGACCGAACTGCAGCGCACGCAGCGGGGCCATACCCTGTATGTGCTGGATGAACCCACCACCGGCCTGCATCCTGCCGATGTGGACAAGCTCATGGTGCAGCTGCAGGCCCTGGTTGATGGGGGCAACACCGTGATCGTGGTGGAGCATGAGCTGCGGGTGGTTGCCGCCAGCGACTGGGTCATTGATGTGGGACCGGGCGCCGGCGACGAAGGCGGCCGCATCGTTGCTGCCGGGTTGCCTCAAGACGTCGCGCGGGCCAGGGAAAGCCGAACGGCGCCTTACCTGTAGCGGCTCTTCTCCCCTGAGGCAGCCCCCGCGCTCAGAAACCAGCCAGCACCGATCCCTTGAACTCGGTCTCGATGAATTTGCGGATTTCTTCCGAATGGTAGGCCTTGACCAGCTTGGCCACCCATGGCTTGTCTTTGTCCTGCTCACGCACCGCCAGCAGGTTCACATAGGGTGACTTGGCGGCCTCCAGCGCAATCGCATCTTTGGCCGGGTTCAGCCCGGCCAGCAGCGCGAAGTTGGTATTGACGGCCGAAGCGTCCAGATCGTCCAGCGTACGCGGCAGTTGCGCCGCTTCGAGCTCGACAAACTTGATCTTTTTGGGGTTGTCGATCACGTCCAGCGGCGTGGCTTTCAAACCCGCTTCAGGCTTGAGCTTGATCAGGCCTTTTTCTTGCAGCAACAACAGTACGCGGCCGCCATTGGTCGGGTCATTGGGAATGCCAAAGCGCGCGCCTTCTTTCAGGTCCTTCAGGCTCTTGACCTTTTTGGAGTAAATGCCGATCGGAAAGTTGACGGTGTAGGCGGCCAGCACAATCTTGTAGCCACGGTCCTTGACCTGCTGATCAAGAAAGGGCTTGTGCTGGTAGCTGTTGGCATCCAGGTCACCGGCAGCCAGCGCGGCGTTGGGCTGGATGTAGTCGCTGAACTCGACGATCTGGATTTTCAGGCCGTCTTTTTCGGCCACTTTTTTGACCTGCTCAAAAATTTGCGCGTGCGGACCTGCCGTGACACCGATTTTCAGCGGCTTATCTTGGGCCAGCAGGCTACCGGAGAAGGAAGGTGCGAGCACCAGCGCAATGGCCGACTGCACAAGAATACGTTTTTTCATGGTGTTTTCCTTTTTTTGAAAAGTTGAATAAATTGCAATGAATCGAGAAATTTGATGCGACCCGAAGCGACGCATCGAGTTACCCATCGTACAAACGCAGATCTTTAAGTCAAATCGGCCTCTGGTCCAAGTAATACGGTTGTTTTGTGCTACATATATGATAGCAAATTAACATCGCCGGATAGCGCGTTTGCGCGGCGGCCGAGTCATTTGTGGCTCAACCGGCGTACCGCCCAGTCACCCAGGCTTTGCACCGCCTGCACAAACAGGATCAGCACCAGCACCACGGCCAGCATCACTTCGGGTAAAAAGCGCTGATAGCCGTAGCGAATGCCCAGATCGCCTAGCCCGCCGCCGCCAATGGCTCCAGCCATGGCCGAATAACCGGTCAGGCTGACAAAGGAAATCGTCAGGCCGGCCACGATGCCGGGCAGCGCTTCGGGCAGCAGCACCTTGAGCACGATCTGCCGCGTCGTGGCGCCCATCGCCAGTGCCGCGTCGATCAGGCCGTGGTCCACCTCCCGCAGCGAGGCCTCCACCAGCCGCGCCATGAAGGGCGCCGCCGCAATCGTGAGCGGCACGACGGCGGCGGCGGTGCCGATAGACGAGCCGGTCAGCAAACGCGTCAGCGGAATGATGGCCACCAGCAGAATGATGAAGGGTGTGGAACGCACCGCGTTGACGATGCCGCCGACGACCCGGTTTACCGTCAGGTTTTGCAGCACTCCGCCGGCGTCCGTCAAGCGCAAAAACACTCCCAGGGGAATGCCGATGAGCGCGCCCACCACCCCGGAAATGCCGACCATGACGATGGTCTCCCAAAACGAGCTGACAAACAGCTCAACCAGGGCTTGCGAAAAATTGTCAAACATGGCTGAGCTCCCCGGTTGCCAGATTGCTGACCCGATCGACATGGATGCCAGCACAGCGCAAATGCGCCACTGCGGCGTTCAGCTGCTCGCGCGCGCCGCGCGCAAACACCGCCAGCGTGCCAAAAGGCTTGCCCTGAATTTCGTCCACCTGACCATGCATGATGGACAGATCAATGCCAAAGCGGCGAATCACGTCCGACAGCAGGGGACGGTCAGACTCGTCGCCGGCAAAGGCCAGACGCAGAAGGCAGCCCTCATGCCCTACTTCCGGATGCCCGGCGCTCATCAGCATTCGAATCCGTGCCAGTACGCTGTCGGGCAGGTCCTGCGGCACGATCTCGGCAATC
>NZ_JABBPF010000137.1 GCF_012927415.1 Polaromonas sp.
AATCACAAAGACGCCACAGCGAGTCAAATCGCTGTGGCGTTTTCGTTGGTGAGCCGAGATCTGCTTCTGATTTCCGGTCGGCGATATCGACAGCAACTTCCCACCTAATCAAGCGAAAGCTGTGGCATTTTTTCCTTGATTCGGCTTTTCTAGCGCTGGTGTAAAAATGAATCAGTCGAATCGGCGTTTCAATGACGACCTGACTCCATATGGACCCGCACCCTATGCTTCCTTGGCGTAATCTATAAGCGAAAAAATGGAGGCGGCGCAGCGCTGAGCCACGACTTAATCGAATGATCAGTTTTCACGGATTTCATGGAAAAAATAGTGGGGTACGTGGGGTTCGGTTACTTTCGCAATAGCCGCAACCCATTTCCGACTACCAGCAAACTAGCCCCTACGTCGGCAAATACAGCCATCCACATCGTTCCCTGCCCAGTGAGTGTCAAGACAAGAAACACCGCCTTGATGCCCAGGGCCAGCACGATGTTCTGAATCAGTAGTGCGTGCGTATGGCGCGACAGCCGCACGAAGCGCGGCAGCTTGCGCAAGTCGTCGTCCATCAGAGCAACGTCTGCGGTTTCGATGGCCGTGCCAGTACCGGCCGCGCCCATGGCAAAACCGATGTCGGCGCGTGCCAGTGCAGGCGCGTCGTTGATGCCGTCACCGACCATGCCCACGGCGCCGTCTTTGCCCAGTTTTATTTCAAACACCCTGAGCTTGTCTTCAGGCAGCAGATCGCCGCGGGCTTCGTCGATGCCGACCTGGTGAGCAATGGCTTTTGCCGTGTGAGCGTTGTCTCCCGTCAGCATGAGCGTCTTGATGCCCAGTTGATGGAGTTCGGCAATCGCCTGGCGGCTGCTGTCCTTGACGGTGTCGGCGACGGCGAATAGGCCTATGACGCCGTTGTCACCTTCTGCGTTTGCCAGCAGAATGACGGTTTTTCCCTGCGTCTCCAGTTCTGACAAGCGCGCTTCCAACGCGTCTGAGCACCGACCCAGTTCGTGAATCAGGCGGTGGTTGCCCAGGTAATACAGTTTGCCGTCGATCAGGCCTTTGGTTCCACGTCCGGGTAGTGCCTCGAAGCTGTCCACATCGCGCAATGGCACAGCATCCCTTTTGGCTGCTTCGGTCAAAGCGCGAGACACCGGGTGGTCCGAGCGTCCTGCCAGACTGGCGGCCAGGCTCCGTACTTCAGCGTCGTTGCCACCACTTAACACGGCGAAATCCGTCTGTGCGGGCTTGCCATGGGTGATGGTGCCGGTCTTGTCGAGCGCGATCCAGAGGAGCTTGCGTCCCTCTTCCAGATACACACCACCCTTGACCAGAATGCCTTGGCGCGCAGCGGCAGCCAAACCACTGACGATCGTGACTGGGGTAGAAATTACCAGCGCACAAGGGCAGGCAATCACCAGCAGTACCAGTGCCTTGTAGACCCAGGAGAACCAGTCACTCTCCATCAGCAAAGGTGGTAGCACGGCGACGGCAACCGCCATTGCGAAAACCACCGGGGTATAGACCTGGGCAAATTTATCAACGAGACGCTGGGTCGGTGCCCGCGCGCCCTGCGCTTCTTCCACTGCATGGATGATGCGCGCCAAAGTGCTGTCTCCAGCGACGGCCGTCACAAGATACTCAAAGGAACCTGATTCGTTGATTGTTCCGGCAAAAACCGGATCGCCTTCGGCCTTTTCCACCGGCAGGCTTTCGCCCGTGATGGGAGCCTGGTTGATGGTGGAGCGCCCGCTGACGATCTTGCCATCCAGCGCAATACGCTCACCGGGTTTGACGCGTACATGCGCATCCAGAATAACCGCGTTGGCCGCCACATCTTTCCAGGAGCCATCGGCTTGCCGGACGGTGGCGCCCTCAGGGGCCAACTGCATCAGACCCTTGATGGCGTTGCGCGCCCGATCCAGCGACTTGGCCTCGATCAATTCCGCCACCGTGAACAGCACCATCACCATGGCAGCTTCGGGCCACTGTCCAAGGAGCAAAGCGCCGGTGACAGCAATACTCATCAGTGCATTGATGTTGAGGTTGCCGTTGCTGATGGCAATCCAGCCCTTCTTGTAGGTCGTAATACCGCTGGACAACACCGCCACCAGGGCCAGGACTGCCGTCATCCAGGTAGGCAAGCCTGCCCATTGCAGCGCTTCGGATGCGATGGCCGCAATCCCTGCGAGTGCCAGCGGCCACCAAGGTCTCGCAGGTTCCGGCGCAGGCTCTGCCTGATTGGAAGTGCCGTTGGACAGCTCCGGCGTGAAGCCCAGGGATCGCACCGCTTCCAGAATAGTTGCGATCGCTGCGGGTTCGTGGGTGACCGTCAGCACGCGTTGCATCAGGTTGAACTCCATGCTGGTGACACCCGCCATGCTTCCCAGTTTTTTGCGTAACAAAGCTTCTTCGGTCGGGCAATCCATCTGCATGATGCGGATGGGGGTTTGGATACTTCCACCGCTTATTCGGGCTTTACCGAGTTGCGCGCGGGGTGGTTGGACCGCATCGCCGCAGCAATCCGCACCATGGTCAGGTACTGCTGCAGCCAGAGGGGCGCAGCAGGGCGGCTTCTCATGGTCATGCGTGTGGCCGTGCCTTGTAAGGTCGGGTTTGGCATGATCGTGATCGTGACCGTGCCTGGCGTGGGTTGACATGGCGCTTCCTGAAACTAATTCACCTGATTACACAACCTGTAGTTACTATAGAGTCAATACATTTATGGAAAAAATTCATGAAAATCGGTGAATTGGCGCAGGTGGCGCAATGCACGGTCGAAACGGTTCGCTACTACGAGAAAGAAAACTTGCTGCCCGCTCCAGCGCGCACGGCGGGCAATTTCCGGGTCTACGGCCCTGAACACGTTGACCGTCTTCGCTTCATCCGCAACTGCCGGGCGCTGGATATGAGCCAGGAAGAAATCCATGCCCTGCTGCGACTGACTGATCAGCCTGCCGAGGGCTGCGGCGCCATCAATGCCGTATTCGACCAGCATATGGCCCATGTCGATGAACGCATCCGCGAACTCGTGCAGCTCAGGCAGCAACTGGCTTCTCTGCGACAGCGCTGCCAGACGGAGCAGGCAGTCGATGCCTGCGGCATCCTTCAAGGTTTGGCGGCAATGCAAACCGAAGTGCGGCCGGAACGCCATACCCACCTGGGTTGAATGCCGAGAAGATCTTGTCAAGCACAACATCGAACACTCGGAGAAGGTATGTTTCGCCAGTCGTCCCCCGTTATGAACTGGTTCCAGCCGGCAGCAGCAGCGATAGTCGTTGCCCGCCAGTGTTCGCGACAGCGTCTGGTCAGGGTCTGGTGTTGCGCGTTGCGATCGTCCGACAGGCGGGAGGCGCAACTGGGTGCAAGTGGCCAGAAAGGCGAAGGGCGCTGCGGCGTCCCTGCGGCTTTGCGCCAGGTTGAAATGCACGCGGCCGGAAAGATTACACGCCGGATGGCGCGACTCGAGAAAGGCCTGGAGCCGGACCCGGGCGGCGGGCAGTTACTGATACCGGAAAAAGCAGTTACTTTGCCGTGAGATCAGGCGGTGATACCGGGTAGCGGCCCGCTTTTGCGTTCATGACTTCCTGGCGCAGGCGCTGCACATCCTCACGCAAGTGCCTTATCTCGCCCGTCAGTTCATGCTCGATCTGAAGCTCTTCGCCTTCCTCGAAATCTTTTTCGACAAAAATCGCCGCCAGCGAAGCCGTCGCCAGCGACAGCACCGCCAGCCCGAGCAACACCACGATGACGGCAAACATGCGCGAAGCATGGGTGCTGGGCACCAGATCGCTGTAACCCACAGTGGCCGCCGTGGTGAAGGCCAGCCACAGGCCATCGGCAAATGTATCTACACCCGGGTCCAGCAGCCAGAAGCCGGCACCCCCCAACAGCAGAATCACCCCGCAAAGAATCAGCGAATAAAAAATGCCCTGGCGGGCAATGTGCACTTTTCTCGGGCTTTTTTTCAGGGGCATGGCGGAGTTTGATCTGTCGAATTCGGGCCTTGATTATTGTCTGCTGCTGGTTCAGGCCACAATTGGTGCGATGCGAATACATCTTTCAGAAACCAACGGCCCCCAGCGCCTGCTCTATGGTTTGTTGGCGGGGCTGGCTACCGCCGCGCTGCCGTTGCCGCTGATCTGGCAGTTTCGCGGGTTGCTGGGCTGGAGCGTGGGGGTGGCGGTTTATCTGGCGCTGGCCTGGTGGCTGTGCGAGCGCTTTGACGCGAAGCGTACCCGCGAGCGGGCGCAGGCGCAGGACGAACCCAGCATGGTGCTTTTTTTGTTGCTGCTGCTGGCCACCATGGCCTGCGTGTCGGCCATCGTGATCATGATGCAGCAGAGCAAGGATTTGTCCGGCACGCAGCGCACATTGCATATCGCGATGTCAGTGATCGCGCTGATCGCCTCGTGGCTGTTTATCCAGACCATGTTTACGTTTCACTATGCCCACCTTTACTACCATGAAGAAATGCAGAACGAACCGGATGGACCCGGCCTGCAGTTTCCCGGCGGGCTGGACCCGGACTATTTCGATTTTCTGTATTACTCGCATGTCGTCGGCATGACTTCGCAGGTGTCCGATGTGCAGGTCACCTCGCGCGAGATGCGCCGGCTCACGCTGGTGCACGGCGTGCTGTCTTTCGGCTTCAACATGTTGATTCTGGCTCTCAGCATCAACGTGGTGGCTGGCGCCTTGCAGTAAGTCGATCAATGGGCCACTTCAGGCCCAGCTTTCACGCAACTGTTTTTTTAGCGCCATTTTTTCGGCCCGCCTGAGCGCCGCAGACGGCTTGCGGTGCGCGCCAGCGCGGCGCCGCAGGGCCGCAGCCATCAGCGGATTCCGGGGCTTGGGCGGCTTCAGTTTCAGCTTTATCTTTCTTGCAGAACTCATGGCGCGCCCTTCAAGCTGCCGGTGCCCGGCCGCGCCCCAGCTTCAGCAGTCCGGTCGATAGCGCCGTGCCACAGACGATCACGGCGGCGCACGCCAGCATCCACGGCGTGACGGATTCTCCCAGAAACAGTGCGCCGTACAACACCGCAAACACCGGCACGACAAACGTTACCGCCAGCGCGCGCGGCGGTCCGGCATTCTCGATCAGCCGGAAAAACAGGATATATGCGATCCCCGTGCAAACCACGCCAACGGCCAGCAGCGCCAGCCAGGCCGATATGCCCGGCATGCGCGCCGGCCATAGCCACAGCGCTGGCAAGGCCAGGCCCAGCGTGGCGCCGATCTGGCTGCCGGCTGCCGTGACCAGCGGTGGCAAGCCAGAAAGATAGCGTTTGGTATAGCTGGCCGAAATGCCGTAACAGATACACGCCAGCAGGCAGGCCAGCACGGCCCAGGCCGGCGCCACGCCCGAGGCATCTGGCTTGAATGAGGCCTTATCCCAGGCCAGCAGCGCCACGCCGGCAAAGCCGATCAGCAGCCCGAGCATGCGCGAAGGCGTGGGCCTGTCCTTCAGCCAGAACCAGGCGATCAGCGCGCCAAACATCGGCACCGTGGCATTGAGAATGGCCGACAGGCCGGTGGTAATGGACAGCAGCGCAAACGAAAAACAGGCAAACGGAATGCCCGAGTTGAGCAGGCCGATAAAAAAAATTCGTTTCCAGTTTTTACCCAGCACCGGCAGCAAGCCACGCAGCCACACGATGGGCAGCAGAAACAGCGCCGCAATTGCCACCCGAACGGCGGCCGTCGGCAAGGGGCCAAACTCGACCGTGGCCATGCGCATGAAAAGAAAGGAGGAGCCCCAGATGGCGGCCAGCATCACAAAATCGCCGAGCCAGCTTTCAGGGCCGGTGCTT
Organism: Polaromonas sp.; assembly: GCF_012927415.1. Lineage (GTDB taxonomy): Bacteria > Pseudomonadota > Gammaproteobacteria > Burkholderiales > Burkholderiaceae_C > Polaromonas. Next base: position 5,808 of record NZ_JABBPF010000137.1, read on the forward strand.
GCCCTTGCGGCGGGTGAGGCAAGACTCGAAGCGCGAGAGTTCAAGACAGCGCCTCCTCAGGTGCAAGTGCGCCCTCAAGCCGGAGCAGGGCGGTCTTTCGATCCAGCCCGCCGCCGTAACCCGTCAGCGAACCATTGCTGCCCATGACCCGGTGGCAGGGCACGATGATGCTGACCGGGTTGCGTCCGACGGCACCGCCCACGGCTCGCACGGCCGCCGGCTTGCCAATGCGCCGGCTGACCTCGCCATAGCTGATGGTCTGGCCCGGCGCGATATCGAGCAGCGCCTGCCAGACCGATTGCTGAAATTCCGTGCCGCAAGCCAGGTCCAGCGGCACATCGAAGTGGCAGCGCCGGCCGGCGAAATACTCGCCCAGCTGCCCGCTGACCTGTTTGAGCACCGGATGCTCAGGTACTTCGGGCCAGGTAACCGGGCCGGCTCGGTCGAAAGGCAGATAGCGCTGGTTTTCGGTGAACCAGAGGCCCGCCAGGCCCCGGTCCGTCGCGGCGATAAGAATGTTTCCCAGCGGGCTCGGCACGCTGGTCTGGGCGATGGATTTGTCGAATTTCATGGTGTTCCCCTAAAGTGTCTCTTATTTACCCGAGCGGCTGCCGGCGCTGGCCTTTTGCCGCGCTTTTGGAGTCTTTTGAGGCGCTTGTCCAGGCAATACCGGCATCAGCAGCTATTAATTCAGGAGTGAGCCGGCTTGCTTGTGCCAAGCCGCTCCAGGCGCGAATCACCGCGTAGCTGCGCCACGGCTTCCACGCCAGCGACGCCTGTTCGGCCTGCTTCGCCGGATTCTTCAGCCCCTGTAACTTCAGCGCCTTGTGCAAGGCCACATCGGCTGCGGGAAACGCATCGGGCCAGCGCAGCGCGCGCATGGCAATGTACTGCGCCGTCCAGTCGCCAATGCCGGGCAGCGCCTTGAGCAGGGCTATGGTGGCGTTGATATCAGCGCCGCCATGCAATTGCAGGCGCTTTTCAGCGACGGCACGGGCGATGCCGGTGATGGCCGCCTGGCGCTGCCTGACGATGCCCAGCTGGCCCAGCGCATCGCTGCTGGCGGCG
>NZ_JABBPF010000138.1 GCF_012927415.1 Polaromonas sp.
ATCGATTTCCAGCGTGTGGCGGGAATAGCGGACGGTCGATTTCTGGTCATCGGGCATCTTCAGTTCGCAGTCTCGGTCAACCGTGAAACTGACTGGCGCTTCCCTGCTTGACAGCCAGTGTGCCATCGCAGTACCGGCTGCCATCGTGGTTTGCACCGGTTTGGCCATGATGCCAGGGCGCGAGCCGGGCACTTCGCTGATCGCTTCAATCAGGTTGCTCACCACCTTGTCGGCACCGGCCAGGCTGCCGGAGTCAACCACCAGAAACTTGTTGACCGGGTCAACCCACAGCGTGGTGGATGAGCGTTTGGTGAAGGCGCGCGGCAGCAGGTCGAGCACGGCTTCTTCCTTGAACTCCTTCTTGATTTTGGCGCTGACGCGTTCGCGGCCGGTTTCCTGCTTGTATTTTTCGACGCGCTGCTCGACCGCGTCTTTCAAGGCCGACGCGGGCAATGGCCGGCGTTCGATGCAAAGGCGCAGGATGACGCTGCCGCCAACCGACTCCACCAGCACCGTGCTTTTGTTGCCACGCGGCGGCACCCAGCCAATGGACTCGGCCTGCGTGGCTCCACAGGGCGTGAATTGGGCTGACTGCAGCGCATCTTCAAGCGCTTCGAGGGGTGGCAGGGTGAAGTCGCTGGCGATACGGAAAAAAGTTGCGGATTTGAACATGTCGTAAGGGGTTGGGTGGCGGATGGTCGGGGTGGCCAGCCGGGGCTTGAGCCCTGCGGGGAGCAAGGTGAGCGATCCGAAATTTTAAGCCACGCCTGAGGTGCAGGCAGCACCTGCTTACATTGACGCGTTGCAGCAAAGCTCAGGCAATATCGGCCACATGCATGCCAAAGCTGCCCTTGCGGCGGTCGGCAAAGTAGTACTCAAGCGTTTCTTTCACCGTCTTGAAGGCGAGCTCGTCCCAAGGGATTTCCGCCTCGGTGAACAGCCTGGCTTCCATGGTTTCGTAACCCGGTTTGAACTCGGTGCTGAGCAGTCGGGCGCGGTAATACAGATGGACCTGGCCCACGCGCACGACGTTCATGACGGAAAACAGGCCTTGCATTTCAAACTGCGCGCCAGCTTCCTCGTCGGTTTCGCGGGCTGCGCCTTCGGCCGTGGTTTCGTCCATCTCCATGAAGCCGGCCGGCAGCGTCCACTTGCCCCGGCGCGGCTCGATATTGCGTTTGCACAGCAGCACCTGTTCGCCTTCCGTGCCCCAGACCGGCACGGTGCCGACGACGTTGAGCGGGTTTTCGTAATTGACGGTGTGGCAGGCGGGACAGACTGCGCGCTGCCGGGTGTCGCCGTCATCAGGCAGGCGATAGATCACGGCGGTGCCGCAGGAGCGGCAGTGTTTCAGGGGGGGACGATGCATCAAAAGAGTGTAGCGGTTTTGGCGCCTGAGCATCGCGTGCGCGACGGCTGCCGTGGAGCCGACACGCTATCAAAAGCATAGCTACGAATAACCATTAATAAAGGACCAAAGCGCGAAATGGCTGAAAAATCGGGTTTTCGGCAGGTGCCGGGACGCAGCGGGACTAAAGCCTTGCCTGCGGCTCACGGAATAGGGCTGTTGACACCTGCCCCGTGAGTTACACGACCTTGACGCTCAACTCGCCCAGGCCGCTGATGCCGCCCATCATGGTGTCGCCGGCGACCACCGCTGCAACGCCTTCGGGGGTGCCGGTGTAAATCAGGTCGCCCGGCTGCAGTTCCCAGGCGGCCGACAGGTGTTCGATGGTTTCGGCAATATTCCAGATCAGTTTGGAGACATTGCTGCGCTGACGGTCTTGCCCGGCCACCTGCAGGTAAATCTCTGCCTTGCCGACATCGCCAGCCTGCGCTGCGGGTGTGATGGGGCCAATCGGGGCGGAGTGGTCATAGCCCTTGCCAATGCACCAGGGACGCCCCTGCTTTTTCATCTCGCCCTGCAGGTCGCGGCGCGTCATGTCAAGGCCTACGGCGTAGCCATAAATATGCTTTTGTGCGTCAGCCGCCTTGATGTTTTTGCCGCCCGTGCCAATTGCCACGACCAGCTCTATTTCATGGTGGAGGTTCTTGGTCAGGCTGGGGTAGGGAATGCTGCCGGTGCTGCCGGCTTCAACCGCCACGATGGCGTCTGCCGGCTTCAGAAAGAAAAAAGGGGCTTCACGGCCCGTGAAGCCCATCTCCTTGGCATGATCTTCATAGTTTCGGCCGACGCAGTAAATGCGGTGGACTGCAAACCGTTCGCTGGAGCCGACAACAGGTACGGAAACTATGGCGGGCGGTGTAAATACAAAACTCATCGCAGGCTTTCCTCTTGAGGTATGAACCGGGGCCTGATGCACCGGGCGGTTTAAAAAACTGGACAGCGCAAGTTTGCGCCCAAAGGCAGGGCGCGGGGTGCCGGGGGACAGGCACAGCACTTATTCGATCTTGATGCCGCGCGTCTGGATGATAGTGCCCAACACGGCGGTTTCTTCCTTGATCCGGCTTCTGAGACCGTCCGACGAGGTGCCGACAGCCTGCCATCCCTGTGAAAACAGTTTTTGCCTGATTTCGGCGTCGCGAATAATGCGCGGCACTTCCTGTGCCAGCCGTGTTTGGGCCGCTCTGGAAAGGCCGACCGGGCCGACCAGCGCGGTCCACACTTCGAGATTGAAGTTTTGTACGCCAGCGTCGGCCAGCGGCGGCACGTCGGGTGCGAGCGCGCTGCGCCCACCCGACAAGCCAATCGCCCTGAGCTTGCCCGACCGGATATGCGGCATGGCCAGGCCCGGCGGAATCAGTGCCATCTGTATCTGGCCGCCCATCATGGCTGTCACCACTTGCGGATTGCCCGGATACGGAATGTGCACCGGCGCAAGGCCGGGGACCCGGCTCTTGAGCAGTTCCATGCCCAGGTGGGCTACCGAGCCATTGCCGACCGAGCCGTAATTCCACTGGCCGCCGGCCTGGCGGGCTGCGGCGAAAAATTCCGCTCCGCCGGGCAGGCTGGCGGGCGCGACCAGCATCAGCGGCGCCGTGGTCAACAGCGAGATGGGCGCAAAGTCCTTGCCGGGCTGGTAGGGCAGGCCGGGGTAAAGCTGCCCCGCCGAAGTCAGGTTGCCATTGATGAGGACGCCCAGGGTATGGTCATCGCTGGCCTTGGCGACCTGGTCGGCGGCAATGTTGCCGGATGCACCCGTCCTGTTTTCAATGATGACGGGCTGGCCCAGCGCCCTGGCCAGCGGCTCGGCCAGCGTACGGGCTGCCATGTCGGGTGTGGAGCCACCGGGAAAGCCCACCAGGATGCGTATCGGGCGGCTCGGCCAGTCTTTTGCTGGTTTCAAGTTGTTTTGTGCGCAGGTCCATGCAGGAAGGGCACAGGCAGCTATTAAAAATGTAGCGCGTAGGGCGTGGTGGGCGCGCACTGCAAATGTCTTCATGAGGTGATTCCGGAGTTTTGCAGGTTTTATTTGAACATTTTTGGCCGCCGATCCGGCAGACAGGCGCCGCAAATTACTCCGGATCACGCCTGAAGGCGCACAGCTGGCGCGGCGGATGACGCGTGCGTTGAGCCGGGCTTAGTAGCGCATTTAGGCGCGCTGGGCAGCACCGGGCCCCCGGAGTCTGGCGTGCTGATGGGCAAGCGGGTGGTCGGACACGAGGCGACCGCCAGGCAGCAACAGCAACAGCAGCCGGGACGGGAAGCGCACGTTGAAAGCCAAAAACTGCAAAAAAGAGGCTGAAAAGCCTCTTTTTTTGTGTCGGGGCTGGCTCAGTCCGACTTGGTCAGCAGCTCGAAGTGCTCGACCGTTACCGGGCCTGCAAAAAACGGCCCGACAATCGCGCGCCAGTCGGCAAAAGCCGGGGACTGCCGAAAATCGACGGTATGGTTTTCCAGCGTCTCCCAGAAAATTTGCAGGATGTAACGCTCGGGGCTTTCGATGCCTTTGTTGACCTGGAAGCCCTGGAATCCCTTGGCTTTGGAAATCACGGTACTGACGCCGCGCTGGATGGCCTCGTCAAAAGCGGCCTGCTGGCCAGGCTGGATGCGGATATCGGCGAGTTCGAGAATCATGAAAATTCCTGTTTTCAGTGGGGTAGATGGCAGGTCTGGCGTCTTGGCTTCGAGCGCGGCGGTCAGCCCGATCCAGCAGCCTGGCCGTAAGTGCTACAGGCGGGCCAAGCGTTCCGGGCATCAAAGGCGGTAGAAACGATCGAAGCGGTAGAGGCCTGCCTGGCGGGTTTTTCGACAATCGCCGGCGCCCAGTTTAGCGCCATCCGATGCACGGCATTCTGGCGCCTTCACAGGGCCAGTCGCGCTCGTGATGCCGCCACACCCGGCGGCATCACCTTCCATGCCGCCGCCAAGGATAATTTTCATAAAATTGTTGCCAATATGGCCTCTTGTCCAATGAATACGGTCATATAACGCTATGAATTTAATAGTATTCAAACGTGCAGGGCCGGCGGCTAAAAACTTCAGGGTGCAGCGACTTGCAGCACCAGCTTGCCGAAGTTCTCGCCATTGAAGAGCTTGAGCAGGGTCTCGGGAAAGGTGTTCAGGCCAACCACCACGTCTTCCCTGCTTTTCATGGTGCCGGCTTTCAGATAGCCGGCCATTTCAGCCACTGCCACCGGGTAGCGGTCGGCGTAATCGAAAACCACGATGCCTTCCATGCGGGCGCGGTTCACCAGCAGCGATAGGTAATTGGCGGGCCCCTTGACCGGCGTGGTGTTGTTGTACTGGCTGATGGCGCCGCAGATGATGATGCGAGCGCCGCGCGTAATTTTCGTCAGGACGAGATCAAGAATCTCGCCGCCGACATTGTCAAAATAAATGTCCACGCCCTTGGGGCAGTGCTCTTTCAGGCCGGCCTTGATGTCACCGGACTTGTAGTCGATGCAGGCGTCGAAGCCCAGTTCGTTGACGACCCAGTCGCACTTGGCCTTGCCGCCCGCGATGCCAACCACGCGGCAACCCTTGAGCTTGGCGATCTGGCCCACGGTCTGGCCGACGGCGCCTGCCGCGCCCGACACCACCACGGTTTCGCCGGCCTTGGGTTGGCCGACGTCAAGCAGGCCAAAGTAGCCGGTCATGCCTGGCATGCCCAGCACGTTGAGCCAGGAGGTCAGGCCGAGCCGCGGATCGATCTTGAACATGCCGCTGCGCTTGATCTGATCCTGCGGGACCAGGCAGTATTCCTGCACGTCGAGCCCGGCATTGACATAGTCGCCGACGGCAAATGCCGGGTTTTGCGAAGCGACCACCTGGCCCACGCCGCCGGCGCGCATGACCGCGCCGATCTCCACCGGCGGGATATAGCTTTTGCCTTCGTTAATCCAGCCTCGCCTGGCCGGGTCGAGCGAAAGGTACAAGGTCTTGATCAGCACGTCGCCCGGACCGGGTTCCGCCACCGCTTCGGTGGTGAAGTTCCAATTGGCGCGCGTGGGCAGTCCGACAGGGCGGCTGGCCAGGCGAATCTGGTGGTTGACGAGTCCGGCAATCGGGGCAGGGGTGCTCATGAGGTGTCTTTCGTGAAATAACAGGTTGAATTCAGCGCCAGATGGTAGCGTCGCACGGCGCAGCGGGGCGTCGCGCAGGCGATCGGCGGGGCCGTCGGGCGATGGCGTTCTGCGCCTCAAAATCCCGTTTAAGTTTATGCTTTCGGTCATGAAACTGCATAACTACTTTCGCTCTTCTGCGTCTTTCCGGGTGCGAATTGCGCTTGAACTGAAGGCTTTGCCCTACGAGTACATTGCAGTGCATATTGCCCGGGGTGACCACAAGAAAGAGCCGTATGCCGCGCTTTCAGCCGATAGGCAGGTGCCGCTGCTGGAGGTGGACGGCGAACGACTGTCGCAGTCCATGGCGATCATCGAATATCTCGACGAAACGCATCCCGTGCCCGCGCTGCTCCCTGCCGACGCGCTGGGCCGTGCCAGGGTGCGCGCGCTGGCGCAGTCGATTTCCTGCGAGATTCACCCGCTCAACAACTTGCGCGTGCTGAAGTACCTGGTCAGGGAGCTCAGGGTAGAGGAAGACGCCAAAAACATCTGGTATCGCCACTGGTGCCGGGAGGGACTGCAGGCGTTTGAGCGCCAGCTCGGCCCATTGCCCGCATCCCGCTATTGCTACGGCGCCACCCCGACACTGGCGGACTGTTGCCTGGTGCCGCAAATCTTCAACGCCCAGCGCTTCAATGTGAATCTTGACGGCTTGCCGCGCACCATGGCCGCTTTTCAGGCTTGCATGGCGCTGCCGGCCTTTCAGAAGGCCCAGCCTTCGGCCTGCCCCGACAGCGAAGCCTGAATATGCCCCAGTCCCTTGCTGCCGGCTGGCTAATCCCGGAGTGGCCCGCACCGCGCGGCGTGCGGGCTGTTTTCACGACCCGTGCCGGCGGCGTGTCGCTGCCGCCGCATGACAGCATGAACCTCGGCGATCATGTGGGTGACGAGCCGGCGCGCGTCGCGGCCAATCGCGCGCTGCTGCAGCGTGCGAGCAGCGCGCGCGCGGTCTTTCTCAGCCAGGTCCATGGCGGCGAGGTGCTGACACTGGCGCCGGACACCGCCGATGGGCAGCCGGCCGATGCCTGCGTCACGGCGCAGCACAAACTGGCCTGCACCATCATGGTGGCGGACTGCCTGCCGGTGCTGCTGACCACGCCAGAAGGGGGCGTGGTTGCTGCGGCCCACGCGGGTTGGCGCGGTCTTGCGGGCGGGGGCAACGCGAGGCCCGGCGTTCTTGCCGCGGTTCATGCGTCATTTTGCGCGTTGGTCCAGCAGTTACG
>NZ_JABBPF010000139.1 GCF_012927415.1 Polaromonas sp.
GGGGGGTGTTGGCAATTCACTAAATTTGTGGGGGTTCCGGGGGGGGGGGGGGTGGGGGGGGGGGGGGCAGGCGCTATGCCGGGCTGGCTTATCCGGCGCTGCGCGGCGCCAACCAGCTGGTCAATGCCTCGGGCGTGCTGGCCGCGCTGACCGCCCTGCGCGACCACCTGCCGGTGACGGCCCAGGCGGTGCGCGTCGGTCTCTCAATGGTCGAGTTGCCGGGGCGCTTCCAGATCATTCCCGGCCAGCCGACGCTGGTGCTTGATGTGGCGCACAACCCGCATGCCGTCGCCGCGCTGACTGAAAACCTGGACGCCATGGGTTATTACGGCTGCACCCACGCGGTGTTTGGTGCCATGGCCGACAAGGATGTCGCGCCCATGTTTGCGCGAGTGGGGCCACTGATCGACAAGTGGTATTTCACCGATTTGCCGACACCGAGGGCCGCCACGGGGGAGGCGTTGCGCGCTCGCTGGCAGGCCGGCAACAGCCGCGTTGAGGTGACTGCCAACGCTTACGAGAGCCCCGGGGAAGCTCTGCAAGCCGCTGTCAGGGCCGCAAACCCCACTGATAGAATTGTAGTTTTCGGGTCGTTCTTCACGGTCGGTGGCATTTTGAAGAACGGCATACCGCGGCTTTCGGCACCGCACCTCGGCGCATGAGGTCGGGCAAACCTCAAAAAACCGGACAAATCAGCCACCCCGTCGCTTGCGCAGTTGCTATTAAAGTTGACCTTCAAGTCATCGTTCACGTCACCTTTAACGTTATTCCTAACGGATTCAAGACACACCATGGCGTTTTTCAACTTCCGCCGGGGCAGTTCAAATACTGCTTCTGCCGCCGGCCCAGCCGCCCAACCGGAAAGCGTGGAAGCGATGCGAAAACGCGCCAAGCACCGTCTGATCGGTGCGGTGGTGCTGGTGTTGCTGGGGGTGGTTGGTTTTCCGCTGCTGTTTGATACGCAGCCAAGGCCGATTCCGGTCGATATTCCAATCGAGATTCCGGGAAAAAACAGCGTCAAGCCATTGTCTGTGCCCGTGCCAGCTGTTGGGCGGGCAGACGCCAATGTGTCCAGCCCGGCACCGCCAGCTGCGCCGGTTGAAAAAGTGGCTGCTGCGGCAAGCCTGGCGGCCCGGGAGGAGATTTTGTCGTCAAAACCCGAGCCGGTCCAGGAAGCATCGGCATCTTCAGCTATTAAAAGCGAAGCAAAACCGGCGCCGAAATCCCCGCTGAAAGTCGAGGCCAAGGCCGAGCCTAAGGTTGCGGACAAGCCGCCAGCCAAGCTGCCCGTCAGGGCAGAAAGCAAGCCCGTCGCCAAGCCGCCAGCTGTCGAGGACGACGGTGCGCGTGCCATTGCGCTTCTCAACGGTACGGCGCAGCAGCAACGCGCTGGCAAGCCTGCCGCTGTCACTGTCGAAGGGGAAGGGCGCGTGGTGGTGCAGGTGGGCGCTTTTGCCGACGCTGCCAAGGCCACTGAAGCGCGCGTCAGGCTTGAGAAAGCCGGCCTTAAGACTTACACCCAGGTCGCCGACACGAAGGATGGCAAGCGCACCCGCGTCCGCGTGGGGCCTTTTGCCAGCAAGGCCGAGGCGGAACAGGCGGCCGGAAAAATCAAGTCACTTGGTTTGTCCGCTGCCGTTCTGACCCTGTAAACGGTTTGCAGATTTGTGACGACGCTGGACTGGGTTATGGGGGGCGTGTTGCTCTTTTCCATGCTGCTGGGTGCCTGGCGTGGCTTGGTCTACGAGGTGTTGTCGGTGCTCGGTTGGGCGATCTCGTTTTACGTGGCGCAATGGTTTGCACCGCAGGTGGCGACATTGCTGCCGCTGCAGTCGGCTTCGGAGCCGGTGCGTTATGCAGCGGCCTTTGTGCTGGTTTTTATCGCGGCAGTGTTCGCTGCTGGCCTGCTGGCCTTTTTGCTGAAAAAGCTGGTCGAAGCCATCGGCTTGCGGCCCGTGGATCGCACGCTTGGCGCGGCTTTCGGCCTGTTGCGAGGCGTGATTTTGTTGCTCGCCGCCGCCGTCGTGATGGACATGACGGCGCTCGGGTCTAGCCCGTGGTGGCAGGAATCGAGCGGCGCGAATGCGCTGTCGGCGACGCTCCGGGGGCTCAAGCCTTTGCTGCCAGAGCCATTTGCCAGGTATCTGAATTGAACTGCTTTTTTTGAATTTTCCTTGAGAGGTCAACACACCATGAACGGAACACCATGTGCGGCATAGTCGGCATCGTCAGTAAAGCGCCGGTTAACCAGCTAATCTACGATGGCCTGCTGTTGCTGCAGCACCGCGGCCAGGATGCCGCCGGCATCGTCACGCAGCAAGGCCGCAAGTTTTTTATGCACAAGGCCAAGGGCATGGTGCGCGATGTTTTTCGTACCCGCAACATGCGCGCGCTGCCAGGCAATGTAGGCCTGGGCCAGGTGCGCTACCCCACAGCGGGTAATGCCTACAGTGAAGACGAGGCACAGCCGTTTTATGTGAATGCGCCCTTTGGCCTGGTGCTTTCACACAATGGCAATCTGACCAACGCGGCCGAGCTGAAAGCCGAATTGTTCAATACCGACCACCGCCACATCAACACCGACAGCGACTCTGAAGTGCTGCTCAACGTGCTGGCGCATGAGCTGGAAAAAACCACGCGCGGCCTGCCGCTCACGCCGACCGACGTGTTTGCTGCGGTGCGCGGCGTGCACAAGCGTATCAAGGGCTCGTACGCGGTGGTGGCATTGATTGCCGGCCACGGACTGCTGGCGTTTCGCGACCCGTTTGGCATCCGCCCGCTGTGCCTGGGGCATGGCAGAAACCAAAGCGGCGACACCGTGATGGTGGCGAGCGAATCGGTCGCGCTGGAGGGCACGGCGCATCAGTTCGATCGCGACATCGCGCCGGGCGAAGCGGTATACGTCGATATGAACGGCAAGGTGCATGCCGAACAATGCGCGGCCAAGTCCCAGCTCAAGCCCTGTATTTTTGAGTTTGTCTATCTGGCGCGGCCCGATTCCGTGCTTGACGGCATTTCGGTCTATCAGGCACGCCTGAACCTTGGTGAAACGCTGGCCAAGCGGGTGGTCTCCACGGTGCCGCCCAATGAGATCGACGTGATCATTCCGATCCCCGAATCGAGCCGCCCCAGTGCCACGCAGCTGGCGCATCTGCTGGGCATTCCTTACCGCGAAGGTTTTGTCAAAAACCGCTACGTGGGCCGCACTTTCATCATGCCGGGCCAGGGCGTGCGCAAAAAGTCAGTGCGCCAAAAGCTCAATGTGATTGCCAGTGAGTTCAAGGGGCGTAATGTGTTGCTGGTCGATGACTCCATCGTGCGTGGCACCACCAGCCGCGAAATCGTGCAGATGGCGCGCGACGCCGGCGCACGCAAGGTCTATTTGGCCAGCGCCGCGCCGCCGGTGCGTTTTCCCAATGTTTACGGTATCGACATGCCAACGCCGTCCGATCTGGTCGCGCATGACCGCACGGTGGAAGAAATCCGCCAGGTGATTGGCTGCGACGCACTGATTTACCAGGATGTGGAGGGCATGAAACGCGCCATCGGTTCGCTGAATCCGGCGCTTGATGGTTTTGATGCTTCCTGTTTTGACGGCGTTTACGTCACTGGTGACGTGACGGCCGAAACGATTTCCGCGATGAATTCCCTGCGCGCCGACACCGCCGAGAAAATTGGCGATGACGGCGACGCCGATGTCTCCCGTCTGGCGTTACCCAATCCGCAGGAAGCGTGAAATGACTGAAAGAAAATTGCCAGACAACTTGCACCGCGACACGCTGGCCGTGCGCACGGCGGTGGATAAAAGCCAGTACGGTGAAAATTCCGAAGCCTTGTTTCTGACCAGCAGCTTTGTGCAGTCGGATGCAGCAACGGCAGTGCGGCGCTTTGCCAATGAGGAAGAAGGCTACATCTACTCGCGCTTCGGCAACCCGACGGTGGCCAGTATGGAGCAGCGGCTGGCGGCCATGGAAGGCACCGAAGCGTGTATCGGCACGGCCAGCGGCATGGCGGCGATTTTGCTGATGTGCATGGCGCTGCTCAAATGCGGCGACCACATCATCTGCTCGCAATCGGTGTTTGGCTCGACCATCAAGCTGATTGGCAGCGAGTTCGGCAAGTTTGGCGTTGAAACTACCTTTGTCTCGCAAACCGACGTGGCACAGTGGCAAGCAGCCGTCAAGCCGAATACAAAACTGTTGTTTGCCGAAACACCGACCAATCCGCTGACGGAGGTCTGCGATATTCGCGCGCTGGCCGACATCGCCCACGCGGCCGGTGCCTTGCTGGTGGTGGACAACTGCTTTTGCTCGCCCGCGCTGTCGCAGCCGGTCAGCTTCGGCGCCGATCTGGTGATTCATTCCGGCACCAAATACCTCGACGGCCAGGGCCGCGTAATTGCGGGCGCCATCTGCGGGTCGAAAAAAATCATTGACGAGCAGCTGATTCCTGTCATGCGCAGTGCCGGCATGTCGCTGTCGCCCTTTAATGCCTGGGTCGTGCTCAAGGGTCTGGAGACGCTGTCCATCCGCATGCAGGCGCAAAGCGCCAACGCGCTGGCACTGGCAAGCTGGCTGGAAGCGCAGCCCCGCGTGGCACGCGTGTACTACCCCGGCCTGGAGTCGCACCCCCAGCACGCGCTCGCGATGCGGCAGCAGCGGCTCAATGGGCACGGTTGCGGTGGCGCGGTGGTCGCGTTCGAACTGAGGGGCGCAGACGCTGAACAGGCCCGCAAAAACGCCTTCCATGTGATCGACAGCACCCGGATCTGCAGCATCACGTCCAACCTTGGTGACACCAAAACCACGGTCACGCATCCGGCGACCACTTCACACGGCCGGCTTACCGAAGCGCAGCGGCAGTCTGCGGGCATCAGCCAGGGTCTGGTCCGTCTGGCTGTGGGCCTTGAATATATTGATGATTTGAAAGCGGATCTCGCGCTCGGCCTGGACAGCCTGACATGACACAAAAAACCAGAACCCGATTTGCCCCTTCGCCAACAGGCTTTATTCACCTCGGCAACATCCGCTCGGCGCTGTACCCGTGGGCGTTTGCGCGCGCCACCGGCGGCGATTTCATTTTGCGGATTGAAGACACCGACCTGGAGCGATCCAGCCAGGCCGCGGTCGACGTGATCATCGAAGGAATGCGCTGGCTGGGTCTGGACTATGACGAAGGCCCGTTCTACCAGATGCAGCGCATGGACCGCTACAAGGCGGTGCTGGCAGAGTTGCAGGCGGCAGGCCACGTCTACCCTTGTTACATGAGCGTGGCCGAACTCGACGCGCTGCGAGAGGCACAGATGGCGGCAAAAGAAAAGCCGCGTTATGACGGCAGCTGGCGGCCCGAACCCGGCAAGACACTGCCGGCCACTCCCGCAGGCGTGCAGCCGGTGCTGCGCTTCAGGAATCCGCAGGGCGGATCGGTCATCTGGGACGACAAGGTCAAGGGCCGCATCGAGATCAGCAATGACGAGCTTGATGATCTCGTCATTGCGCGGCCCGACGGCACGCCGACCTATAATTTTTGCGTCGTGGTCGATGACATGGACATGGCGATAACGCATGTAATTCGCGGCGACGACCATGTAAACAACACGCCGCGCCAGATCAACATTTTTCGCGCGCTCGGCAAGGAGATTCCGGTCTATGCCCATTTGCCGACCGTGCTCAATGAGCTGGGCGAGAAGATGAGCAAGCGCAGCGGCGCCAAGCCGGTCACGCAGTATGCCGCCGAGGGCTATCTGCCCGACGCCATGGTCAACTATCTGGCGCGCCTGGGCTGGAGCCACGGCGACGACGAAATTTTTAGCCGGGAACAGTTCATCGAGTGGTTCAGCCTCGACCACCTCGGCAAGAGCGCCGCACAGTTCGACGAAGCCAAACTGCGCTGGGTGAATGCCCAGCACCTCAAGGCTATGGCCAATGACGAAGTCGCCGAACTGGTGCAGCCCTTTCTGGCGGCCCAGGGGCTGGAGTTGCAGGATCCGCAGTGGCTGGCGCGCGGCTGCGGACTGTTCAAGGACCGCTGCAGCACGCTGTTCGAACTGGCTGGCTGGCTGCAGCTACTTGTCACGGGGGGGCAGCCCGACCCGGCAGATGTCAGCCTGCATGTGACCGAGGCGGTGCGGCCGGCACTAACAATGCTGGCGCAGGCCCTGGCGGGTTGCGAATGGAACAAGGCGGCAATTGGCGCCGCCATCAAGCAGGTGCTGCTTGAGACCGGCCTGAAAATGCCGCAACTGGCCATGCCGGTTCGCGTGCTGGTGATGGGAACGCCGCACACGCCATCGCTCGACGCCATCCTCGAACTGATGAGGCGGGAGAAAGTGATCGATAAATTGAATTTCGTTTGAGAATTTGAAATGGGCGATTTTTCTCGCTATAATTCGAGGCTCGACAGGTTATCAAGTAATTGGTGCCAAGGGGGGTATAGCTCAGCTGGGAGAGCGCTTGCATGGCATGCAAGAGGTCATCGGTTCGATCCCGTTTACCTCCACCAAAGGTTGTCGTCAAGATTTGATGAAAAGTATTTTGGCAGGTTGTAAAAGGCCTGCTCTGGAAGTTCCAAGGTTTAGACCCCATCGTCTAGAGGCCTAGGACACTACCCTTTCACGGTAGGTACCGGGGTTCGAATCCCCGTGGGGTCGCCAGATTTTTTCGCAGCGATGTGAAGAAAAAAAGCACAAGTCATTAGCACTTGGCTCGCAAGAGCAAACGCTATTTACCAGGAGT
>NZ_JABBPF010000140.1 GCF_012927415.1 Polaromonas sp.
GCTGACGCTGCGCGAGCCCCGCTCGCTGTTTGACAGAAGCCGTGATGTGCTGCTGCTCGCTTCGGGGCGGGCGGTGGAAGGCCTTGCACTTGAACCAGCGGATGCAGCAGCGGTAGATGTCAAGTTAATTGCCGCATAAAGTTTGATGCTCAAGCAGCTAGTTGGGATGGTTGATTTTGGTTCTTTTTCGTTTCTGGATTGAGGTGGACTTCGGTGATTCGGCTCCAATTGCGTATCGGGCCGGACCAACGGTTTGGGTTGGCATCCCCGGCTGCGGCATAGACTTTGGCGCGGTCATTCAAAATGGCCTCATCGAGCTGCAGGTAGCGCTGCGCTGGCGTCACAAAGCCATTGGCGCTGTGCCGATGCTCGTGGTTTGCCCCAGTGCACCAGCTCTGTCGCCCAGCGCCGCGCTTGTAGCAGGCCGTTAAACGGTTTGACGGGCAGTTCAGGCCGGTACTTCAGTGTCCTGAACAGAGCCTCCGAGTAAGGATTGTCGTTACTGACAGCTGGCCTGCTGCGAGAGGTGGCCACGCCCAAGCGCTGCAGCGTGGCGAGCATCGTCTCCCCCTTCATCGGTGCGCCGTTGTCCGAATGAACGGTGAGCTGATTGGGCGTGATGCCCTGGCGCTCGCAGATGGCCTGATGCAGTGCGCTGGCCAGTTCGCCACTTTCACAGTTGTACACCTGCCAGCCAACAATCTGGCGACTGAACAGATCCACGAACAGGTAAAGGTAGAAGTAGATGCCGCGCACCTCGGTGGGCAAGTAGCTGATGTCCCAGCAGTAAATCTGATCGGGCCCAGTGGCCATCAGTGCGCGTGGCTTGCTGCGTTTTTGCGCCACCCGCTTCCCAAGCGGTGGGGCCTCAACTGGCCGGCTTCACGCAGCAGCCGGTACAGGGTCGACTCACTCGCCACGTACAGGCCCTGGTCGGCCAGGCGAGGCACAATCTGGCGTGGCGGCAGATCCTTGAATTGGTCGCTGTTGACCACCTCCAGCGCAGCTTGTCGCTCAGCTTCGCTGAACTTGTTGGGCGGCACGGTGATGCGGCGTTTGTCGCCGACCCTGAGGTCGCCTTCCTGGTTCTCCGGGCGCCTCCAGCGCTGAACAGTGCGCGCGTCCAACCCAATCAGGGCGCAGGCCTTTTGCAGGCGTGCGCCACTGGCGCAGGACTGCCCGATCAGACCGAGCAGTATCTGACGATGCTCGCACGGCGTCATTTCTCCTCGTCCGCCCACAGGGCCTGGAACTTTTTTTGTAGCACCAGCAAGGCTGCGGCTTCGGCCAGCGCCTTCTCTTTTCGACGCAGTTCACGCTGCAACCCATCGTGTTTGACTTGCAGTTCACGCAACGCCGCCCTGGCTTCGCGCGATTAAGACGCTGTGGCGCTGCAGAACACTTCACCCCAGGACTTCAGCTGGTGCTCAAAAAACCCCTTCTCCCGGCACCACGCATGCAGCTGAGCGTGTTTGCGCTGTCTACGGGACATAAAGGCGGGCACATGGCAACAAACGCCGTGTGCCAGACTGTTTTTGATGCGAAGCTTCACTTTCCTTTTCAGAACCGTGTCGTCTGGAGGGGAGTCCTCGTTGGCTGGGTGTTGCTGCTTTAATCCTGGCTCTTCTGGGCGCCTTTGCAGCGCCTGCCTGCCGGACAGAAGACGCTGAAGAGCCATAGCGTGTTGTCTCGCAGCCCAGTGGCTTCACCCTTTCCGGTTGCCCGACTGCCATCTTGCGGGCAAACCACGGGCATCAATTTGCCAAGAACCGTTTGAAAGCCAAACGGTTGACGGATAGCTGGCAAACGGTTTGACAGAATGGAGCGGGTGATGGGAATCGAACCCACGCTATTTGCTTGGGAAGCAAAAGTTCTGCCATTGAACTACACCCGCATTTTCTAACTCGTTGATTCGCAACGATTTATTCATCTAAGCGCTTGAATTTAAAGGAGTTTATGTATTTTTGGCGTTCCGCAATTTCCTAGAATCGCCTACACCAAACCCTATACACTTACGCTTTTAGCGTAGGAATCAGCGTAGTTTTTCACGCCACGCCATGTTCCTTACGCTGCCGTCGCATTTTCAGCGACGGTGACCAAGCAGGAGTATACGGCGTATGTTCTTTGATGCGCGAGCTGCGAAGCTGCTCAAGCCCAGCGAGCACATGGTGATCGACGGATGTTCGGGCCTGCGCCTGGTGGTGTCAGCCAGTCGCAAGACGTGGATTTATCGGTACAAAGCGGCAGGCGGACGCATGAAGCAGGTGGCTATCGGCCAGTGGCCTGCCATGTCGGTGCAGTCAGCTGCGGCGCAGTGGCAGGCGCTGCGTGATCAGCGGAGCGGGGGCGCCGATCCAGCGGCCGCGCGCAAGGCGATGCGCAGGTTGGAGCAATTCCCGGTGCTGGCGCCGTCGGTGTATACCGTGAGCCGGTTGGTCGAAGGCTATATTGATGGTCACCTTGTGGTCCATCGTAAAGAGGCTGGTGCGCGTGCCGCTCAGACAATGCTTTCGCGGCTCTTGGAGGAGCAGCCAGAGTTTGCGCAGATGCCGGCGGCAGCCGTCACGCGGGCAACTGCGTTTACCGTGCTTGAGTCCAAAAAAGCTACGCCAACGGCCGCAGCAAAACTACGCTCGCTACTGGGCGGTGCATGGGATTACGCGCTTGACGCCGGGCGGCTCGATGGCGAGGTACCGAATTGGTGGCGAGTGGTGATGAAGGGGCGGCTTAAGAGCAAGGGCAAGCTGGTGGGTGGCGAGCACCAGGGCCAGCAGCGGCGCGTGCTGCGTGCCGGCGAGGTCAGCACGCTGCTGGCATGGCTGCCGAACATGCATTCACTAGGGCGCGATGTAACGCAGATGTACCTGTGGACCTGCGCGCGAGGTGTGGAGATTCTGGGAATGCGCCCCGAGCATATTGCAAAGGAGCCTGACGGCTGGTGGTGGACGGTGCCCAAGCAACTGACCAAAAATGCGCGATTCAAGGAGGGGATTGATTTGCGCGTGCCGTTAGTTGGCCGGGCACTGGAAATTGTGCGCCGACGCCTGGACGCTGTCGGTGCATCGGGCTGGCTGTTTGAGGATGAGCGGGTAGGGCAGTATGAGCAAAAAGACTTTTCAACCTACATCTACAACCTGCAGCCGTATTCACCCCGGGTGAAAAACCGGCAGAGCGAGGACGGCCTGGTGCTGCCGGTGGCGCACTGGACTCCCCACGACTTGCGGCGCACAGGACGCACGCTGCTGGCGTCGTTGGGGTGCCGCGATGAGATTGCCGAGGCTATCATTGGTCACATGCCTAAGGACATCGTGGGGGTCTACAACGCGTATAGCTACGATGCGGAGCGGCGGCATTGTCTCACCGAGCTGTCTGCACATCTGGACAGCCTGGTACGAAATCAAGCGGATTTCCCCGCGCGTCCGTAACCGCTGTTTTCTGGCGGCAGCAGGTCAGACACCGGGCACTCCTCGCCCCAGGCCTCAAGTTCTTTCACCAGTCAAGCGGATCGACCTGCGCTGAGCTTGCGCGGCTTGGGCACTTTGCCCTGCTGCACCAGCCTGTCGAGCATGCTTTCTGAGATTGAAAGAAAAGTAGCCGCTTGGGCACGCGCTAGGTAAAGCGGTTTGATGGTGACGACGTCGATTTTTTCATTCATGGTTTTACTCTTTGTGGCGCCGATTTGCCGGTGCTGTGTAGTGAGCGCATCTGCGCTACGCTCCCGCGCTCGGCTCGGTCGGCGATGCCATGGCGGTCCTGGGTAATCAAGTGGTCCATCACGCTGACGGCCGCGCGGGCGATGGCCAGCTCTTCGCCGTTGAAGCCGATGCGGCTGGTCTTGTTGAACCGGGCGATGACGGTGTCGTAAATCTCGATCTGGGCGTTGGGCGCCAGTTGGTCAGCGCGAAAAAAATTACGCCGTCGACAATCAACATGCGCATCATCTGGCTGTAGGTAAAGGCGGCTTTAATCCAGTCCCGCAGCTCGATGGCGGTGGTTGTGCCCTTGGTGAAATGGGTCACCAGATCCCAGTGGTTGATCTGGCAAGTGAGCTGGGCGCTGGGCGCCAACTTTGGGCGCCATAACTTGGGAAGGGCCAGGGCGGGGCGGGCCAGTGAATATTGGCGTTCGGGCATCATTTTGTTATATATTGCTCCTAATATAATAGCTATAAACGCTCGCAAAAATTGGACAACCGGGTTGTTTTGCGATGGCGAGGCCTACCAGGCTTTGATTTGCGTGGCAGGGTTTTCGGTGGGTGATCTTGCGAGTCATGCTGCCTCCAGTTCAATCTGAGACGTTTGCATCACATCGCCCTCATGCCCGAGTGAATAAAGCTGTGCGTCACGGCCTGGGTCCGTGGCACGGGCATTGGGTGGTAACTGTGCTTGTAGCTTGGCGGGTAGATGATGGTGGCGGCCTGCCTGGGTTTTGGCGTAGACGACTTGCGGGTTATACGGACCACAAATTTCTGTTTTCCCCAACCGCCAGATGGCTTTGATTCGGCCTTGGTCGGCCTTGGTAAGGCGTCGGCAAGCGTCTGTGTCAGAAAATAAGCAAAACCGGACGATCCTGCTAATTTTGCTCGGAATAAGGTTCCCGCAGCAAAGCGCCTGGCGAATCGGTGCTGGGCGCTTTTGAGCCACATTAGCACTTCAGCGTCGGCCGTTCTGAAGCCATCGGCTGTAATGGCTTTTTCGTTTATCAGCTGGTCGAGCTGTGCGGCTTGTTCTGGTTTAAGTTTCATTTCTCGTCCATGAAAAAGCGCCTCAGTGGCGCTTAGGTTATTGGCTCAGGCGGCGCTGTAGCGTGACTTCACAAAACTCATCACACGCTGAAGTTGTTCGTCAGAGAGCTGATCAAGGTGGGCATTCAGTTGCTCGAGCACGGTGGGGGGCCCCGTATTTGTCGGCGCCGCTGCCGCGCGCATCGGTACGACATTGGCGGCGGGTGTGGCTATCGGGGTATCCACCGCATCCTGCATGCTGGCGATGGTGCGCAAGCCCTTGACCTTGCCGGCGAAGTCCGGCGGCGCCAGCATAATCCACGGCCCGCCGGTTTTTTGCGTCAGCATGGCAATGTGAGCGTCATAGGCGGCGCGCCCCTTCTGGACAATCTCGCTGCGCCGCCGGTCCTTCTCGCTGGCCAGCAGCTTTTCGGCCATCAGGCGGTTTTCACACACCAGCTTGGCCAGCATGTCTTTGGTCTTTTTTGCTTGGTCGATGGTCTGAACATGGGCGAGCATCTGCGTTTCGGCAGACTCCAGTGCAGCCTCGGCGCCCTTCAATGCCTTGATCTGTACGTCGAGGTCGGCGAAGTCCTGGTCAGTCTTAGGCGCACGAATCAGCCGGTGTTTCAGGAAGTCGCGCAGCGCAGTCTCGAAGGCTGCAAAGTTGTCTTTGACGACAATCTCTCCAGAAACTTGCACAAGCACGGCAGGTAGGCCTTGGACCTGTTCGGCCACGATAAGCACGGGGACTGCGGGTAGGACGTAGGCGTCCAGGTCAATCTTGAACTGAGCCCAGCCCGCCACGATGGCGCTGCGTAATTTTGAATCTGGTGTGTACCAGCAATCGCGCGCTTCAATCAGGGTGTCAACATCCCATGTTGACGCCATGAACAGGATTCGTTGAGCGCCCGACACCATGCACTGCTGTTCCATCTGCGTGCGATACACCATAGGCAGTTCAGAGCCCAGGCATTGATCCAGCACTAAAGTGCGAAGCTCGGCATTCAAGCTCTTGTGTCCAAAGCCGATGGCTTCGCACATTGTCAGACCGTCGAACGATGCTGAGTACAACCCGTCAGATCCAGTCACCGGGTATATTTCTTCCCCAATGATTTCCTCGGCCAGCGGGCGGGCCAAAGCTTCGAAGCGGTGGCCGTCGTCAAAACGGCGCTGTGTGCCAGCATCAACTTCCGGCGTCAGACCAGTGTGCATTTCGTGCAGCAGCTGGCTGCGGGTCTTGTAGGGACTGCAGCCCATCATGGCCGGGGCATCGGATTCGTTGAAGTGCTGGGTGCGGTAAGCCAGGCCATCACTGGCCCGCTGGCTACCATCGGACTTAATCAGCCGGCATACCGGGTTGCAGGTCCACGGCGTGGTGAAGTGCTGCTTGGAGCACTCGCAGTATTTCGGCGCGGGTAGGTCAAGCGGTGGAAATGCTAGTTCGTGTGGGCAGTGCTGACATTGCTCCCTTGCACCTATGCCGTTGCAGCAGTTACTCATGGCAGCCTCCAGAATTCCACAATCCAGACCCAGGGGTTTGCATCCGAACTGCCGTCGAGCAGCGCCCGCACCATGGCGCCATTGAATAGGATGGGGCGTTCCTTCACGACGCGCCTCCTTGCGCAACAACCGGCACCGGCACCCGGCAAACCAAGTCACCCTCTTTTGTCCAGATCGGATCGCGGCCCAGCGCGGTGCACTTGGCGCGGCCCCCATCGGCCAGCGCGGCAACGTAGTCGGCTTCATCGGCGATGTCCTGAGCGGCTTGCATTTCGCTTGGGCCATCCATGAGGGCACCGGCAATCAGCAGGACGATGGCGGCAAGCAATATCGCGGCGAATTTGGTAACTGGATTCATCATTGCTCCCCGTCTTAAATTTCGTTGACTACTCCGACAACCTGCTTTTGCGTTTTGTCCAGAAAACTGCCGGGCATCGGCTTGAGCGCGCTCGATATAGCG
>NZ_JABBPF010000196.1 GCF_012927415.1 Polaromonas sp.
TGCGGGTTGTTCACGCTGTTCCGCCCACCACGTGATTTTATAATACGCGGGGGGGGGGGGCCGTGCACCGCCCCCACGGCGTTTGAAGTGGGCGCTGAAGTGAAGGCGGCGTTCGAGGCAGCGCAGCCTGCGGCGGCGCGCTGCTTTGTCGACATCGGGGCCGGAAAATTTCTCGCCAATCTGCCAGCGCTGGCCCGGTTGCGCCTGCACGCACTGGGTATAAGTCAGGCGCAGATTTACGGTAACGACGGCAGTGCGCCATGGTGCACCGTCAGTAATCCTTCACTTTTCTTTTCCCACCGGCGCGACGCCGGTGTCAACGGCAACGGCTTCGGCACCACCGGGCGCATGGCCGGCTGCATCTGGCTGGACTGAAGCAACAGCCCGCTGCGGATCAGGCTCGGCCGGATCGCCTTTTTGGGCCGCCTGAAGTGCACGGGCCTGGGCTTCGCGCTTCTTGATTGCCTTGCCGCGCGCCGGTGCGCCCATCAGGTAAACCACCAAGATGACAGGGCCTACGCCATAGAGTAAAAAGGTGACCAACGCGCCGAGCAGTGTTCCGTTACTGTTGGTGGCTTCGGCAACACTCATCATGAGCACGACGTAGATCCATCCAATGACGATTAAATACATAAATCTTGTCGCCTTGTCAGAAATTGAAAAGCAAATCCTACGATACTGTTCAAACGGCAGCAAAAGTCATCAAAACCCGCCGTGACCGAGGAGGCAATCGTGAATTCTGAACCAAACTGGGCACAGGCGGCCCAACGTATGCAAGAAACCTTTGGCGAGGGTCTCAAGCAGGCCATGAGCGCATTCTCGACCGGGCAGGCTGCGGGGCTTCCTTCTGCAGACCTGACCGCATTCCGGCCACCCGGCCAGGTTCAGCCGGCCATCAGCTTTGATCCGGCCAAGTTGCTGGAACTCCAGCAAAGCTACATCAAAGAGGCTTCGGCCTTGTGGAACCAGTGCCTGCAACCGGGCGAGGCCGTGCCGGCTGCCGCTGACCGGCGATTTTCCGCCGAGGCCTGGAAAAAAAATCCGCTCTCGCAATTTTCGGCCTCGACCTATCTGTTGAATTCCCACGCGTTGATGGGCCTGGCCGAAGCGGTTGAAGGCGATGCCAAAACCAAGGCGCGCCTGCGCTTCGCTGTCGAGCAGTGGATGGCGGCTACGGCCCCCAGCAATTTTCTGGCACTGAACGCCGAAGCCCAGCAAAAGGCCATTGATACCCGGGGCGAAAGCATCGCCAAGGGCTTGGCGAACATGCTGCATGATCTGAAGCAGGGTCATGTTTCGATGACCGACGAGAGCGTCTTTGAAGTCGGAAAAAACGTTGCCACCACCGAAGGCGCGGTGGTCTTTGAAAACGAATATTTCCAGCTGCTTGAGTACAAACCCCTGACGGGCAAGGTCTACGAAAAACCTTTCCTGCTTGTTCCGCCCTGCATCAACAAGTTCTACATCCTTGATTTGCAGCCCGAAAATTCGCTGATCCGCTACGCCGTGGCGCAAGGACACCGCACTTTTGTGCTGAGCTGGCGCAACCCGGATGAGTCCATGGCTGAAAAGACCTGGGACGACTACATCGAGCACGCACCCATCAAGGCCATCAGTGTGGTGCAGGAAATCACCGGTGCCGATTCCATCAACGCACTTGGCTTTTGCGTCGGCGGCACAATTTTGGCCACTGCGCTGTCGGTGCTGGCGGCAAGAGGCGAAAAACCGGTTGCGAGCGTGACACTGCTTACTTCGCTGCTTGACTTCACCGACACCGGCATCCTGGACATCTTCATTGACGAAACCTCCGTCAAATACCGAGAGGCAGAGATGGGCAAGGGCGGATTGCTCAAAGGAACGGACCTGGCCTCAACCTTCAGCTTCCTGCGGCCCAACGACCTGGTCTGGAATTATGTGGTTGGCAATTACCTCAAAGGCGAAACGCCGCCGCCGTTTGACCTGCTTTACTGGAACAGCGACTCGACCAATCTGCCCGGTCCGTTTTACGCCTGGTATTTGCGCAACACGTATTTTGAAAACAACCTCGTCAAGCCTGGCAAAACCGTGGTGTGCGGCGAGAAGATCGATTTGGGCAATATCGATATGCCGGTCTATATCTACGGTTCGCGGGAAGACCACATCGTGCCGATTGGCGGAGCGTATGCGTCGACCCAGGTGCTGCCGGGAAAAAAACGGTTTGTGATGGGCGCCTCGGGTCATATTGCCGGCGTGATCAACCCGCCCGCCAAAAATAAACGCAGCTCTTGGACCCACGACAATCTGCCGGCCACCAAAGCCGCAGGGGCCAAATTTCCCACGGCCCAGCGGGACTGGCTCAAAGGCGCGACCGAACACCCCGGCAGCTGGTGGACCGACTGGTCTAGCTGGCTCGAAGAGCATGCCGGCAAGCAGATTGCAGCCCCGAAAGCCTACGGCAGCCGCAAGTACCAGGTTATCGAACCTGCGCCGGGCCGTTACGTCAAGGCCAAAGCTTGAAGCGCCACGCCAGCGTGACTTCAGGGACTACGGAAGCCACAGGAATTAACGGGCGCCGGGGCGCTTCATTTTTCTGTGAGTCCGGGCGCTTTTTATCCGCATAGAGCCGCAAGATTTTATACAGAGGAGACCACATGGAAGATATCGTGATTGTTGCAGCAGGCCGCACTGCCGTTGGCAAATTTGGCGGGTCGCTGGCGAAAGTACCTGCCACCGAACTGGGTGCGACTGTGATCAAGGCCGTGCTTGAACGAGCGGGTCTGAGCGCCGAACTGGTGGGTGAAGTCATCATGGGCCAGGTGCTGGCTGCGGGGGTGGGCCAGAACCCGGCCCGTCAGGCTGTCATCAAGGCCGGCTTCCCGCACGGTGTTCCAGGGCTGACCATCAACGCGGTCTGCGGTTCCGGGCTCAAGGCTGTGATGCTGGCGGCGCAATCGGTGGCAACAGGCGACAGCGAGATCGTCATCGCCGGAGGCCAGGAAAACATGAGTGCTTCGCCTCACGTCCTGAACGGCTCGCGCGATGGGCAGCGCATGGGCGACTGGAAATTGGTAGACACCATGATTGTCGATGGCCTGTGGGACGTCTACAACCAGTATCACATGGGAATCACCGCAGAGAACGTGGCCAAGAAGTATGGCATTGACCGCGCTGCGCAGGATGCGCTGGCGCTGGCCAGCCAGACCAAGGCCGCTGCGGCGCAGGATGCGGGCTACTTCAAGGACGAGATTGTCCCGGTTTCCGTTCCCCAGAAGAAAGGCGACCCGGTGGTTTTCTCGGCCGATGAGTTCATCAACCGCAAAACCAGCGCTGAAGGTCTTGCCGGCCTGCGCCCCGCGTTTGACAAGGCTGGCGGTGTTACCGCCGGCAATGCGTCGGGGCTGAACGATGGTGCTGCCGCTGTCATGGTCATGACGGCGAAAAAAGCCGCTGCGCTGGGCCTCAGGCCTCTGGCGCGCATTGCCAGCTACGCTACCGCAGCGCTGGATCCCGCCTACATGGGCATGGGCCCGGTACCCGCATCCATCAAGGCGCTTGCACGTGCCGGCTGGAAGGCCAAGGACCTCGATCTGCTTGAAATCAACGAAGCCTTTGCGGCGCAAGCTTGCGCGGTCAACCAGGAAATGGGTTGGGACACCAGCAAGGTCAACGTCAATGGTGGCGCCATTGCGATCGGCCATCCAATCGGTGCGTCCGGCTGCCGGATTCTGGTGACGCTGTTGCACGAAATGGTGCGCCGTGATGCCAGAAAAGGCATCGCCAGCCTGTGTATAGGCGGCGGCATGGGGGTTGCCCTCACACTGGAACGATAAATATCAGGTAAAACAGGCTCCTGTCCGGTTGTTTCAGGTGTTGAATGCTATCAAATAAATAGCAGCAGGTTTCGTGTAAATTCGCATAATCAAGGAGAGCTCAATGACAAAAAAAGTAGCGTATGTGACCGGTGGAATGGGCGGAATTGGAACTGCCATTTGCCAGCGGCTGGCCAAGGATGGTTTCATCGTGGTCGCGGGTTGCGGGCCGACGCGGGACTTCGGCAAGTGGCTGGGGGAGCAGAAGGCGCTGGGTTATTCCTTTCACGCTTCGGCGGGCAACGTGGGTGACTGGGAGTCCACGGCTGCTGCGTTTGACAAGGTCAAGGCCGAGCACGGTCCGGTCAGCGTGTTGGTCAACAATGCCGGCATTACGCGCGATGGCCAGTTCCGCAAGATGAGCAAGGCTGACTGGGATGCAGTGATCTCGACCAACCTTGACAGCATGTTCAATGTGACAAAGCAGGTTATTGAAGGAATGGTTGAAGCCGGCTTTGGCCGCATCATTAACATTTCTTCGGTGAATGGACAAAAAGGTCAGTTTGGTCAGGTTAACTATTCGACCGCCAAGGCCGGCCTGCACGGCTTCACCATGGCGCTGGCGCAGGAAGTGGCCAGTAAAGGCGTGACGGTGAATACGGTGAGCCCGGGTTACATCGGCACCGACATGGTCAAGGCCATCCGCCCTGATGTGCTGGAGAAAATTGTTGCCGGGGTTCCGGCCAAGCGCTTAGGCCAGCCCGAAGAAATTGCCTCCATCATTTCCTGGATTGCTTCGGAAGAAGGCGGTTACGCCACCGGTGCGGACTTCTCTCTTAATGGTGGCTTGCACATGGGCTGACTGCCATGTGGCAGGATTGCTACTGGCAATAAACAACCCGCCATTTCGGCGGGTTTTTTGATGGGCGATCTGCTTATTTTTTGGCTGCGCTGGCCGCAGGCTTGGCTGCGTCGGCTTTTTCGTCGGCTTTGGCCTTCTTCATATCGGCCTTTGATTTTTTATCGTCTTTCGTCGTGGCTGAAGAGGACGCTGCGGCGGCAGGTGCTGACGCTGCAGTGGCAGGCTTGGCATCTTTCTTCTCATCAGACTTGGCTGCGGCGGGCTTGACGTCCTTCTTTGCCGCGGGTGCAACACCCTTATAACTTGCGCCGCTTACCGTCATTCCTTCTGCAGAGAATTTAACGGCATTTTTTTCGCCGATGCCTTTGACGCGCTCGATGAAGTCGTTCCAGTTTTTGAACTCGCCTTTTTTGCGCTCTTCCACGATCTTGCCGGAAATCCCAGGGCCGATGCCTTTGAGGCCATCGAGGTCAGCCGGGGTGGCTTTGTTGACGTCTACAGCTGCAAAAGACATTGCCACATACATCGCAGCAAAAAACACCAGAAATTTCTTGAACATTGAAAAACTCCTCAAAAATTGGATGAAACCGAAACCTTGACCGCCTTTGCAAAATAGAGGGTCTTTCAGACAACGGCCCGGTTTCAGGCCCGGTTGACTATCCTGCGTGGTTTTTTGGCGGGAAAACCCTAATTCTTTGCGCCGCTCAGCCACTCCATGTAAGCGGTTACGCCAGTTTTTACGTCTGCAAAAGCATGCTGGCAGCCCGCTTCGCGAAGAGCGCTCAGGTCGGCCTGGGTGTAGCTCTGGTATTTTCCCATCAGAGCTTCGGGAAAGTTGATGTAGTCAATGATCGCGCCCCGCACGGCGTCTTCGAGGTTCAAGGGATCTGCGTTTTGTGCCTTTCGCAAGGTGTTGACGACCGTGAGGGCGACATCGTTAAACGCTTGTGCACGTCCGGTACCAAGGTTGAAAATTCCGGATTTTTCAGGGTGGTCAAAAAACCAGAGGTTGACGGCCACCACGTCGTCGATAAAGACAAAATCACGCATCTGTCCGCCATCGGAGTAGCCACCGTAGTGGCCAAACAGCTTGACTTTGCCCTCGGCCTGAAACTGGTTGAACTGGTGAAACGCCACGCTGGCCATGCGACCCTTGTGCTGCTCGTGCGGGCCGTAGACGTTGAAGTACCGAAAGCCGGCTACCTGCGTTTGCGCATTTTCGAATTGGGCACCGAGCTCACGCCGCATGCGTTGGTCGAAAAGCAGTTTGGAGTAGCCGTACACATTGAGTGGCTTTTCATGCTTGGGTGACTCGCTGAAGGTGTCGGAACCGCCGTAGGTGGCGGCCGATGAGGCGTAAAGCAGACGGGTGTTGCGGGTTCTGCAGGCGCGAAACAAACCGCACGACAGCGTGTAGTTGTTGTTCATCATGTACTTTCCATCGAGTTCCATGGTGTCGCTGCATGCACCTTCATGGAAAACGGCTTCGACCTTGCCAAAAGCCCCGTCGGCGAACTGGCTGTAAAAGTCGTCGGCATCGATGTAATCGGCAATTTTCAGATCGGCCAAGTTGCGGAATTTGTCACCCTGGGTCAGGTCGTCGACGGCAATGATGTCGTCAATGCCGCGGGCGTTGAGTCCCCTGACCAGATTACGGCCAATGAAGCCGGCCGCGCCGGTGACTACGATTTTCATGAAAGACTTCCTCGGGATTCAATGGGCTTCAGGTTTTAATAGGCCGGGAATAGCTCGCTGTAGCTGACGGTGGCC
>NZ_JABBPF010000180.1 GCF_012927415.1 Polaromonas sp.
GCCGTTTCACTTAGCCGATAACTCGGGTTGCGGTGGCGTCAAGCTTGGGCGGCGTTTCGAAAGTATGAAAAGGTGCCGGCGACGGAACCTGCCACTCGAGCCCTTCTGCACCCTTGCCGCCCTCATCAACCCATGGGTTTTGCTTGGCCGGTTCACCTTTGCCGCGCATCGTGGGAAGCACGATGAAAAAGAAGAAATAGACCTGTGCAAAACCGAAGAAGAAAGCGCCCACGCTGGCTACAGCGTTGAAATCAGCGAACTGCATCGGATAGTCGGCGTAGCGGCGCGGCATGCCAGCCAAACCCAGGAAGTGCATAGGGAAAAAGGTGACATTGAAGGAAATTAGCGACCACCAGAAGTGAATCTTGCCGCGCGTTTCGTTGTACATCACTCCGGTCCATTTGGGCGACCAGTAGTAGTAACCTGCGAACATGGCATAAAGCGACCCTGCAACCAGCACATAGTGGAAGTGAGCCACTACGTAATAGGTGTCCTGCAACTGGATATCAATCGGCGCCACAGCAAGAATCACCCCCGACAGACCACCTACGGTAAACACGAAAATGAAGCCCACCGCAAACAGCATGGGCGTCTCAAACGTCATGGAGCCCTTCCACATGGTGGCGATCCAGTTGAATACTTTCACACCCGTCGGAACTGCAATCAGCATGGTCGAGTACATGAAAAACAGTTGACCCGTCACCGGCATGCCAGTGGTGAACATGTGGTGCGCCCACACCACGAAGCTGAGAATCGCAATAGAGCCGGTGGCATACACCATGGAGGCATAACCAAACAGGCGTTTGCGCGAGAACGCGGGAATGATGTGGCTGATGATGCCGAAGGCCGGCAAGATCATGATGTAGACCTCGGGGTGGCCGAAAAACCAGAAAATATGCTGGAACATAACTGGATCACCGCCGCCACCGGGGTTGAAAAAGCTGGTGCCGAAATGACGGTCAGTCAGCGTCATGGTTATAGCGCCCGCCAAAACAGGCATAACGGCGATCAGCAGGTAAGCCGTAATCAGCCAGGTCCAGCAAAACATCGGCATTTTCATCAAGGTCATGCCGGGCGCGCGCATGTTCAGTATGGTCACGATGATGTTGATCGAACCCATGATGGACGAGGCACCCAGAAGGTGAATCGCAAAAATACCGGCGTCCATCGAAGGACCCATTTGCAGCGACAAGGGTGCATACATCGTCCAGCCGCCAGCCATCGCTCCCCCGGGAAGCAGGAAGGAACCAGTAAGCATCAGGGCAGCAGGAATCATCAGCCAGAAGCTGAAGTTGTTCATGCGCGCAAAGGCCATGTCGGAGGCACCAATCTGCAGCGGAATCATCCAGTTGGCAAAGCCCACGAAGGCCGGCATGATGGCACCGAACACCATGATCAGGCCGTGCATGGTGGTGAGTTGATTAAACAGCTCTGGATTAACTAATTGCAGGCCGGGCTGGAACAGCTCGGCGCGAATCAAAAGCGCCATCACGCCGCCGACCATCAACATAGTGAAACTGAAAAGCAGGTATAGCGTGCCAATGTCTTTGTGGTTGGTGGCGAATACCCAGCGACGCCAGCCCGTCGGGGCATGGTGATCGTGGTCATCGTGCGCGTGATCGTGATGGTCTAGAACTGCACTCATCTTGGCTTCCTTTGGTGGCTTTTGCCTGTAGCTTTTCTTGGGGGGCGGACGAAGGATCGAGCCGTCGGTCTGGAATTGCGGAATTAAATGGGCTTGCCTCGGCCAAGCTGCACTTCGGCAGGCTGGACGATTTGGCCGGTCTGATTGGACCAGTTATTTTTGCTGTAGGTAATAGCAGCCGCAATATCGGTGTCGCTCAAGGCCTTCCATGAAGGCATTGCACCGCCAAGTGCGCCATTAAGCAAAATGTTAATTTGCTTGCCATGGTCGGCATCGAGCACGATTGCCGAGCCATCCAGCGGCTTGACAGGGCCGGCACCCTTGCCGTTGACTTGGTGGCAGGCAGCACAGTTGGCGGCATACACCTTTTCACCGCGCGACTTGAGGTCCACCAGCGTCCAGACCTTGGATGGATCATCCGCCTTGGCAGCAGCCTCATTGGCTTTGACCGCTACCCAGGCGCTGTACTCCTGCGCTGAAACCACCTTCACGTGGATCGGCATGTAAGAGTGTTCCTTGCCACAAATCTTGGCGCACTGGCCGTAGTAGTCGCCGATTTTTTCGGCCCGAAACCACGTATCGCGCACGAAACCGGGAATCGCGTCCTGATGAATGCCGAAGGCAGGCACTGCAAACGCATGGATCACATCATTGGCAGTGGTGATTACCCGAATTTTCTTGTTAACCGGCACGACCAGCGGGTTATCGACCTTCAGCAGGTAGTTGTCAGGCGCTTCGCCAGCTTTTGGGCCACCGTTGTTGGACATCACGCGCTGAGCGTTGTCCAGCGTCGACACGAAGCCGATACCCTCGCCCTCACCCTTGATATAGTCGTAGCCCCATTTCCATTGAATGCCGGTAGCCTTGATCGTGAGGTCGGCACTGGTGGTGTCCTTTTGGGCGATCACCACTTTGGTTGCCGGCAGAGCCATGGCAATAACGATGATGAAGGGAACTATAGTCCAGGCAATTTCAACCGCAGTGGACTCGTGAAAATTGGCGGCCTTGTGACCCACTGATTTACGGTGCTTCAGGATCGAATAAAACATCACCCCAAAAACTGCCAGAAAAATCAGCACACAAATTGCCATCATGAACCAGTGCAGCCATTGCAGTTCCTCGGCAATTTTGGTGACGGCAGGATGCAGGTTAAGCTGATTAACCGCCGGACCACCGGGCAAGTCATTCACAGCGTAAGCGGCGGTACTGACGGAGGCGGCGGCGGATACCAGAATTGCACCCGCGTGCTTTACGGTAAGCGCTGTCATTTTTCTCATGGTGTTGCTTAAGTTCATCGTGATTACTTTTCTACTTCATTTACCGACCGAATTAGCCTGTCATTATAAAGTTTGCCGCAGGTCAAAACGCCGCCATCAAAAATGAGGCAAGATTTTCTGGCTATGTTCAGCAAACGCGTAGTGCAAAACGAATCTCACGCGCTAGCGCCGGTCGCAATTCCGGCCGCACATGCCGCCCGACCTGTACCGACCGCCCCTGCCCCGATACTTGAATCAGCGAACCATCCCCGTCCATGGGTTCAACCCGGACCCACTCCCGGTTAAATTCTGCCCGCTGCGTGCGCCCTGCCGTCTCCAGCTCAATGACAAGCCGCCCATCTTGAAGGACAATTTTTTCGGCGTCTGCGGCGTGGCGGGAGTAAAGAAGGAATGCGGCTCCCACAGCCAGCAGTTCTATCCACGCAAAAACCATTACCAAGGTAGCGCCTTGTGCCCAGAAAAAAGTGGCCACCCCGAACGACATCAGGCACAGAGACACGTAAAACCATGCCAGCTGAGCTGGCCTGAGTGAACAATGCCGCTTGAGATGCCACAGCACGGTGTGCTTACGGTCATCGCCGCGCGTGGACAACGTGGCAAAACGGAAGGCTGGTGTTGGCTGCAGCATGGGCTAGCCTTAGAAAACTGCAGTCAATGCCTGGCGAGGCCTGCATTCGGCTCGGGAACATACCCGGAAAACTTCTGCAGATTGTAGCCAGTTTGCTCTCAAAACCAGCTCATAAAAACCCTTGGCGCGAGTCAGTTTTAGCCCGGTTTCAGCGGAGGGCGCGCAAACCGACTCAACCCTGCGGGCGCTGTCCCTGCAGCATGCTGCGCATGTCAGCCACTGACACCGAGCTGAGCGGACTGACCCTCAACTTGGGCGCCGCCTTGAGCGCATGACCGTAAATCACTTCAAACGTGAGGGTCAGACGGCCGTCATTACCCGTCAGACGCTCGATGATCGCCTGCTCCAGCCGTGCTTTCCAGACTCGCCCGCGCAGCGCCGGAAAACGTGCCGGGTGAAAATTTCGACCTAATTCAGCGAGTTCCTGCAGCAGTCGCGCGGGTGTCTCGTAGGTCAGGCTGATGCGCTCCATGTCCATCACCGGCTCGGCAAAACCGGTTTGCACCAGCATGTCGCCCCAGTCGTGCATGTCGGTCAGCTCGTGGCCCGCGGGCGGCCAGCCCAGCTGCGCGTAGAGCTCACGCAGTTCCCGGGCGGTATCGGGACCGAGGCAAGAAAACATCAGGAAGCCATCCACCTTCAAGGCGCGATGCCATTGCGCCAGCAAGGCCTGCGGATCAGACGATTCGTGCAGCGCCATGTTCGCCCACAGCATGTCAACGCTGCCTTGGGGCGGCATTTCAAAGTGCGTTACGCCGCCGCGCCACTGCTTCGGGTTCCACCAGGGTTTTGCTATTATTTTAATAGCTTCCTGCAACCGTTCTTGCTGGACCTCCGCAATAAAACATGCTGAATCAGGATAATTTTTCGCCAGTTGTGCGTGCGCTGCCAGTCCTCCGCGCACGGCACCCCAATGCGCCCAGGCGCGGGGCTGCAGCTTGATCCACTGCAGCCGGTCCTGCATCCGGCTGGCAACTTCTTCATGGAGCCACGGTGAAACCAGCGGCGCCGTTTTTTGCCAACGGCTGACGGCTTGCGGGTCGAGCGTTGGCGGACGCGAAGTGTTGGTCATGAAATACTGGATGTCAGCGAAGGTAGGCGAGTATATTGAGATTGTGTCTACTCGTTTGCTTCCCTCCGGTTTTAACCCCACGCCGTTCTGGCCGCAGTTGCCTGGCTTTGCCAGTCAGTGTGCGGTCTGCCACAGCTGGCCTGCGCGTCAGGTCTGCCAGGCCTGCGTGAGTCGCTTTGCGGCCGCGCAGCTTCGTTGCGGCGCATGCGCACTGGCTTTGCCCGCTGATCTGTCAATGGACCGCCAAACAACCCAGACCCTTTGCGGTGCCTGCGTGCGGCAGCGCCCGCCGCTGGATGCGGCGCTGGCGGCAGTGCCTTATGCCTATCCGTGGTCCACCCTGATCGCGCGCTACAAATTTGGTGGGCAACATGCCTGGGCCCGTTTTTTCGCCGAACGCTTGCTCAACACTCCCGGCGTCTTGCTGGCCTTTAACGAATTGGGGGCGAGCGACTGGGTGATACCCATGCCGCTTTCGGCAGAGCGCTTGCAAACGCGCGGCTTCAACCAGGCTTGGGAACTGGCCGCCGCGCTGGCCAGCCAAACGCAAACCCAGGCGCAGGCCGATGCAAGACTGCTGCTGCGACTCAAGCACACCCCACCACAAAGCCAGCTCAAGCGCGAGGCTCGGCTGGCCAATGTCAGGGGCGCTTTTCAGGTTGATCCGTTGCGCGCGGTCGGGTTGCAAGGGCGGCGCGTCGTGCTAGTGGACGACGTGATGACCAGCGGTGCCTCGATGTATGCCGCGGCGCAGGCCTTGCGAGATGCCGGCGCTGCCTACATTACCGCCGTGGTGCTGGCCAGAACTCAATGAGCTTTACGCTCTTCACCCCACACCCCTCGCCTCCGTGCTTTTCGCGCAACGGATTACTTTCACTGATTTGCTTTCACCGGGTTACCCAGGGACGACAATTCAGCGATGTTCAATATCGTCCTTGTCGAACCTGAAATTCCGCCCAACACTGGCAATGTGATCCGACTGGCGGCCAACACCGGCTGCCGTCTGCACCTGGTAGAGCCACTGGGTTTTTCGATGGATGACAAGCATATGCGGCGTGCCGGGCTCGACTACCATGAGTACGCCCAGGTGCTGCGGCACGCCAGCTGGCAAGCGCTGATGGATAGCCAGCGACCGCCGCCCGACCGGCTTTTTGCCATGACAACGCAAGGCGCCAGCAGTATGTATGACAGGCGGTTCTTGCCCGCTGACTGGCTGGTGTTTGGCTCGGAAACCAAGGGTCTGGCGGCGATAGTGCGCGACTCTTTTCCCGTGACCCAACGCGTCAAAGTGCCGATGCGGCCCGGTCAGCGCAGTCTTAACCTGTCGAACACCGTTGCGGTGACAGTATTCGAGGCCTGGCGGCAAAACGGTTTTGCCGGAGCGGCGCTGGCGGGCTAAGCCGCTGCAGAAGCCGGTCTCAGGGGTAGCGGCGCACCAACGACTCGGCCACACAGACCGGCTTGGCCGCGCCTTCACGCTCCACCGTAATTTGCCAGGTCATCTGCCAGCCGGCCTGCTCAATCGCCACAGCGGCCAGCAGCTTCATGCGCGCGCGCAAACGGCTGCCTACCGGGACGGGCGCCATAAAACGCACCTTGTTCAGGCCGTAATTGACGCCCATGCGCGAGCCAATAATCTCGAACGAGGATTCGAAAAACCGGGGTA
>NZ_JABBPF010000142.1 GCF_012927415.1 Polaromonas sp.
GACTTGACAACCTACCGCATGACGCCTGCGGCCTGGGTTTCCATCCTTCACCGCGCCAGTGGTGTCCTCATTTTTCTCCTGATGCCCCTCGTCATCTGGATGTTTGACACCTCCATTTCATCCGAAATTTCGTTTGAGAAATTTAAATCCGCGTTTAATGCCGGCATGCTGGGTTTGCCAGGCGTATTTTGGAAACTGCTCGCGCTGGGCCTGATCTGGGCTTTCTTGCACCACTTTATCGCGGGTCTTCGTCACCTGTGGATGGACGTCAGTCACGCGGCGGTCACCAACGAATTCGGCAAGTCGTCAGCCATCTTCACGCTGGCCGTGAGCATTGGCCTCACGCTGGTTCTGGGCGCCAAGTTGTTTGGCCTTTATTAAGTTTCAAGGAAAACACAACATGTCTGTCAATTTCGGTACCAAGCGCACCGTTATCGGTGCCGCCCATTACGGTCTGCGCGACTGGCTGGCCCAAGGCGTCACTGCGGCTCTGATGGCACTTTTTACCCTGCTGCTCCTGGCCCGCGTCATTTTCAGCAAGGGACCCATAGGCTACGACCTGTGGGCGGGCATCTTCTCTTCCCAATGGATGAAGGCTTTGACCTTCACCATCATCATCGCCCTACTGATGCACGTCTGGGTGGGCATACGCAACGTCCTGATGGACTATGTCAAGCCTGCCTCGTTGCGCCTTGCCGTGCAGATATTTACCATCGTCTGGCTGGTCGCTTGCGCCGGCTGGGGCATACAAGTCCTGTGGAGACTCTGAAAACATGACCGTTACTTCCAAACTCCCAAAGCGCAAATTTGATGTCGTCATCATCGGTGCCGGCGGCTCCGGTATGCGCGCTTCGCTGCAACTGGCCAGAGCAGGCTTGAACGTTGCCGTGCTCTCCAAGGTTTTCCCCACCCGCTCGCATACCGTGGCGGCGCAAGGCGGCATTGGCGCCTCGCTCGGCAACATGTCTGAGGACAACTGGCACTACCACTTCTACGACACCGTCAAGGGCGGCGACTGGCTGGGTGACCAGGACGCGATTGAATACATGTGCCGTGAAGCCCCCAAGGTGGTGTACGACCTCGAACACATGGGCATGCCGTTTGACCGCAACCCCGACGGCACAATTTACCAGCGCCCTTTTGGCGGCCACACGGCCAACTACGGCGAAAAACCGGTGCAGCGCGCCTGCGCCGCCGCTGACCGCACCGGTCATGCGATGCTGCACACGCTGTACCAGCAAAACGTCAAGGAAAAAACCAGCTTTTTTGTCGAATGGATGGCGCTTGACCTGATCCGCGACGAGGCCGGTGACGTGGTGGGCGTGACGGCGCTTGAAATGGAAACCGGCGACGTTCACATTTTCGAAGCCAAGACCACGCTGCTTGCCACTGGCGGCGCAGGGCGCATTTTTGCCGCATCCACCAATGCCTTCATTAACACCGGTGATGGCCTGGGCATGGCAGCGCGCGCCGGCATTCCGCTGGAAGACATGGAATTCTGGCAGTTTCACCCCACCGGGGTCGCCGGCGCAGGGGTGCTGCTGACGGAAGGTTGCCGCGGTGAAGGCGCCATCTTGCGCAACAGCGAAGGCGAGCGTTTCATGGAGCGTTACGCGCCGACGTTGAAAGACCTGGCGCCGCGCGACTTTGTCTCGCGCTCGATGGACCAGGAAATCAAGGAAGGTCGAGGCTGCGGTCCGAACAAGGACTACATCCTGCTCGACATGACGCACCTGGGCGTTGACGCCATCTCCAAGCGTCTGCCCTCAGTGCTTGAGATTGGTCATAACTTTGCCAACGTCGACATCACCAAGGAAGCGATTCCCGTGGTGCCCACCATTCATTACCAGATGGGCGGCATTCCGACCAACATTCACGGCCAGGTCGTCACCCAGAACGCCGCCAATGAAAGTGAAATCGTCAAGGGTCTTTATGCCGTGGGTGAATGCTCCTGCGTCAGCGTGCACGGCGCGAACCGCCTGGGCACCAACTCGCTGCTCGACCTGCTGGTGTTTGGCATTGCTGCCGGCAACCATATTGTTGAATACAACCAGACCACCACGCACAAACCGCTGCCGCTTGACGCCGCCGACAAATCCCTGGCCCGCATTGCACGCCTGGACAATGCGACCGATGGCGAATATGCACAAGACGTGGCCAACGACCTGCGCGCCACCATGCAGCAGCATGCCGGCGTATTTCGAACCCAGGCCAGCCTCGACGAAGGCGTCAGAAAAATCGCGGCCATGCGCGACCGTGTCAACGCCATCGGCCTGAAAGACAAGTCGAAAATCTTCAACACTGCACGCATTGAGGCGCTGGAAGTTGAAAACCTGATCGAGGTTGCGCAAGCGACCCTCGTTTCGGCGGCAGCCCGAAAGGAAAGCCGTGGTGCGCATTCTGTGGACGACTTCGGCGATACACCGGAACACCCGAACGGCCGGAATGACACCGAATGGCACAAACACACACTTTGGTACCGGGAAGGCAATCAGCTGTCCTACAAGCCGGTGCAGATGACGCCCCTGACGGTAGAGTCCGTGCCCATGAAAACGCGTACGTTCTAAACAAGCGCCTGCGACCGAAAAATCGAAAGAAGCGAGAAACCCGATGACCCAACGTACTTTCCAGATTTACCGCTACGACCCTGACACCGACGCCAAGCCCTACATGCAGACCCTGGTGGTCGAGCTCGACGGCAGTGAGCGCATGTTGTTGGACGCGCTGATGAAGCTCAAGGCGCAAGACCCGACCATCAGCTTTCGCCGATCGTGCCGCGAAGGTGTCTGTGGCTCGGACGCCATGAATATCAACGGCAAGAACGGGCTGGCCTGCCTGACCAACATGCTGACGCTCAAGGGCAACATCGTTCTCAAGCCGTTACCAGGTTTGCCCGTGGTGCGCGACCTGATTGTCGACATGACACAGTTTTTCAAGCAATACAACTCGATCAAGCCCTACCTGATCAACGACAACCTTCCGCCCGAGAAAGAACGCCTCCAAAGCCCTGAAGAACGCGAGGAACTCAACGGCCTGTATGAGTGCATCCTGTGCGCCAGCTGCTCCACGGCCTGCCCCAGTTTCTGGTGGAATCCCGACAAATTCGTCGGACCGGCCGGCTTGTTGCAAGCCTATCGATTCCTGGCCGACAGTCGCGACGAAGCAACCGCAGAGCGGCTGGACAATCTTGAAGATCCCTACCGCCTGTTTCGTTGCCACACCATCATGAACTGCGTCGATGTCTGCCCCAAAGGTCTTAATCCGACCCGCGCGATTGGCAAGATCAAGGAAATGATGGTTTTGCGGACAGTCTAGAGATATGGCCCCCACGCTGCTCACTTCCTCTAATGCGCTGCAGTCATTGCTCCCGCATTCACTCACTGCGTGCAGCTCTTTGCCACCTGAGGGCAATGGGCTGCCTGGGGGTCGTCCGGCGCTGGCGGCCGAAGTGTCACCGAATGCGCAGGCTGATGTGCTGCTGGATGAGCGAAGCCTGAGCAAGCTGAAATGGCGCTGCCGCCGCGGTTTGCTTGAAAACGATTTGCTGATAGAGCAGTTTTTCCGCCGATACGAAGTGACACTCAGCGTCAGGCAAGCTCAAGGCTTGAGTGATTTAATGGAATTGTCGGACAACGATTTGATGGATCTGCTGCTCAGACGCAAAGAGCCCGGACAGCTCTCCGATACGACTGCGCGGACCACTGCGTCGACACCGGAAGCTCTCGAAGTCCTGAACTTGCTGCGGCCTGCAGCAGCGTTTTCCTGATTCGGTGCCAGTCCCGATTGGTCAATTTGATTTGAAAGAAAGAAGCGAGAAATGAAGCTAGCTGACAACAAAGCCACCCTGTCCTTCAGCAACGGCAGCCCGAGCGTCGAACTGCCGGTTTACCAAGGCAGCGTGGGTCCCGAGGTCGTGGATATCCGCAAACTCTATGCGCAGACCGGCATGTTTACCTATGACCCCGGCTTCATGTCGACTGCGGCCTGCCAGTCCGCCATCACCTACATTGACGGCGACAAGGGCGAGCTGCTGTACCGCGGCTATCCGATCGAGCAACTCGCCACGAATTGCGATTACCTTGAGACCTGCCACCTGTTGCTCTACGGCGAACTGCCCAACGGAACCCAGAAAAAAGATTTCGTCAGCCGCGTGACCAACCACACCATGGTTAACGAGCAGATGCAGTTTTTCCTGCGTGGTTTCCGCCGTGACGCGCACCCCATGGCCATCATGACCGGCCTGGTCGGCGCCCTTTCGGCCTTCTACCATGACAGCACCGACATCAACAATCCGGAGCACCGCCAGATTGCGGCTATCCGCCTGATCGCAAAGATGCCGACGCTGGTCGCCATGGCTTACAAGTACACCGTGGGTCAGCCCTACATGTATCCCCGGAACGACCTGAGCTACGCCGGCAACTTCCTGCACATGATGTTTGCCACGCCTTGTGAAGAATACAAGGTCAATCCGGTCCTCGAGCGCGCCATGGACCGCATCTTCATCCTGCATGCAGACCATGAGCAGAATGCGTCGACCTCCACGGTACGCCTGTGCGGCTCATCCGGCACCAACCCGTTTGCAGCGATTGCAGCCGGCGTCGCCTGCCTATGGGGCCCGGCCCATGGCGGCGCCAACGAAGCGGCGCTCAACATGCTGGGCGACATCCAGAAAAACGGCGGTATCGAGAAAATCGGCGACTTCATCAAACAGGTCAAGGACAAGAATTCCGGCGTCAAGCTGATGGGTTTTGGTCACCGCGTTTACAAAAACTACGACCCGCGCGCCAAGCTGATGCAGGAGACTTGCAAGGAAGTCTTGAAAGAGATGGGCCTGGAAAACGACCCGCTGTTCAAGCTGGCCATGGCACTCGAGAAGATTGCGCTGGAAGACGACTACTTCGTTTCGCGCAAGCTCTACCCCAACGTCGACTTTTACTCCGGCATCGTGCAACGCGCCATCGGCATTCCTGTGCCGCTGTTCACCGCGGTTTTCGCGCTGGCCCGCACCGTCGGCTGGATTGCCCAGCTCAATGAAATGATTGGCGACCCCGAGTACAAGATTGGCCGTCCGCGCCAGCTTTTCACCGGCTCGACACAGCGTGACGTGAAAGCCATGGCCCAGCGATAAGTTGTTCCGGCTTTTGCCTCAAACCCGTCAGATGGCAACATTGGCGGGTTTTTTAACGGCCACTGCTATTTTTTAATAGCAAACTGTAGCGGTAACCATTGGACCAGAGAAACAACTCGTTAAAAATTTACTGAAAATCGGCAAGTAGACGATCAAGCAAGCTCAATTTTGGCAAGCCTGCCATCTCCGATGACGATGGCAACTACCCAACTACAAGCGCAAAATGGTGCACAAACATCGCCAAGTGCGATGATTACATTTTATATGCTCATCAAAAGCTCGGAACGCACTTTTGCCCGCCGCATCGACCTGACTTCGCTTCAACTTTTTGTGGCCGTCTGCGAGCTCGGGAGTATCGGCAAGGCTGCCGAGCGCGAATTCATTGCCGCCTCCGCCGTCAGCAAGCGACTGAGCGACCTTGAAGCCACGCTGGACACCCCGCTGCTTTATCGCCATACCCGCGGTGTTGACCTCACGCCGGCCGGCGAAAGCCTGCTGCACCACGCTCGCTCGGTGCTGTTCAGCCTCGAAAAGATGCAGGGCGAACTGAGCGAATACGCAAACGGTGTTCGTGGCCATGTGCGCGTGCATGCCAGCATTTCAGCCATCGTGCAATTCTTGCCCGAAGACCTGGGCGCTTTCATTCGCCAGCACGCAGAAGTGAAGATCGACCTGGAAGAGCACCTGAGCACGGAGGTGGTGCGTGCCGTGCAGGAAGGCACGGCCGATCTGGGTATCTGCAATAGCGCCAATGGCACGGGTGAACTTCAGACGCAGCCCTACCGCAGCGACAAATTGGTATTGATTGTGCCCAGAGGCCACGACCTGTGCGGCAAAGGTGCGATTAGTTTTTCAGCGGCGCTGGATTACGACCAGGTCGGCCTGCATTCCAACAGCTCAATTTACCTGGCCATGCAAAAGGCCGCCGCCGCCGTGGGCCGCACCATCAAGCTGCGCATTCATGTTACCGGGCTTGACGCCATGTGCCGCATGATTCACAACGGCTTGGGTGTGGGCGTGATGCCGCAGCGCGCCTTTGAACTCATGCATGGCCCAGGCACCCAGGCCAGCAAACTTCAATCCATCGACTTGCTCGATGGCTGGGCAGCGCGCCAGATCGAACTGGTGGC
>NZ_JABBPF010000141.1 GCF_012927415.1 Polaromonas sp.
CCGGTGGCGCCGGCGTTAAAAAGCACCTGTGCGGCCGACAGGCCAATGGACCAGAGGCTGCTGGATGCGCTGAACAGGTCGGCCGCGCGGCTTGCCCCCAGTCCATAAGACGCGCGCAGCGACAGGCTGGGGTAATACGCACTTTTGGCGACGCCGATCTGCTCGTTGGCCACAGCCACCCGGCGTTCGGCTGCGGCAATGTCGGGCCGGCGCTGCAGCAGCGTTGAGGGCAGGCCCACCGGCACTTCAGGCACCACCGGACTCCAGTCCGCTGACGTGAGCGTGAAGTTGCCGGGCGCTTCACCGACCAGCACGGCAATTGCGTGTTCCAGCTGCGCACGCTGGCGTAGCAGCCCGGCATCGTCGGCCTGCGCATTGGCAAGCTGGGTCTGCGCCTGTAGTACGTCCGTTTTGGCGGCGATGCCCGCGGTGTAGCGGTTCTGCGTGATTTCAAGCGAGCGCTGGTAGCCGGCAATGGTGCTGGCAAGCAGCGCTTTCTGCGCATCGGTCTGGCGCAAGGACAGGTAATTTACCGCCAGTTCGCCCTGGGCCGATAGCCGCGCCGAGGCCAGGTCGGCGGCACTGGCCTGCGCGCTGGCCGACGCGCCTTCGACCGCCCGGTCAAGCCGGCCCCAGACATCGGGTTCCCAGCTGCCGCCCATGCTGAGCTGGTATTTGTTGCCGGGGCTGACGTTGGCAGAACCCGAACGATTGGCGCCGCCGTCGAGCGTGACCGTTGGAAACAGCGAGGCCCGCTGCTCGCGTACCAGCGCCCGCGCCTGGGCGTAGGCGGCCACGGCCTGCGCAACGTTCTGATTGGACACGTCGACGCGCGCGGCGAGCTGGTCCAGCACCGGGTCGCCGAACAGGCGCCACCACGGGCCGCGTTCCAGGGCATCAGCGGGCGCGGCGGGCAACCAGCCCTCGGCTTCCTTGAAAGCGCTGACATCAGGTGTGCCGGGGCGCTGGTAGTTGGGGCCTACCGCGCAGGCACTGAGGCCTAAAACCAGCACGGTGGTCGCCAGCACGGTGCGGCCGGCGCTGCGAAGAGTTTTTGGGTGTTGCATGGAATGCCTCATTGCAGTTGCAGCGCAGCAGCTGCAGGCGGCGGCTCTGGCGCTTCGCCCGCGTGCCTGCTCAGATGACGTTCTGACGAGCCACCGCGACGCAGTTTGTCGAGCAGGACGTAGACCACCGGCGTCGTCAGTAGCGTCAGCAGCTGGCTGGCAATCAGCCCGCCGATGATGGTAATGCCGAGCGGCCGGCGCAGCTCTGCGCCTTCGCCAAAACCGATGGCCAGCGGCAAGGCGCCCAGGATGGCCGCCATCGTGGTCATCAGAATCGGGCGAAAGCGCAGCAGGCAGGCCTCGCGCACGGCCTCGACGGCGGAAAGTCCGCGAGCGCGTTCCGCGTCAAGGGCGAAGTCGATGATCAGGATGGCGTTTTTCTTGACGATGCCGATCAGCAGAAAAATGCCGATCAGCGCGATGATGGAAAAATCCAGCTTGAACAGCAGCAGCGCCAGCACCGCGCCCACACCGGCTGAAGGCAGTGTGGAAAGCACCGTCAGCGGATGAATCAGGCTTTCGTAAAGAATGCCCAGCACGATGTAGATCACCAGCAGCGCGGCCAGGATGAGCAGCGGCTGCTCGTTTTGCGACTGCTGCGCGTTAAGGGCAGTGCCCGAGAAGCTGCCGCGCACGTTGGTGGGCAGGCCGATGGCGGCTTCCGCCTGCTTCACCGCAGCCTGCGCGTCGCTGAGCGTGCTGCCGTCGGCGAGGTTGTAAGACACCGTGGTGGAAAGCTCGCCATCCTCGTGGCTGACCGACGCAGGCGCGGCGTTTTCGCTGAAGCTGGCAATCGCCGACAGCGGCACCATGGTGGTGGCAGATGCGCTCAGGACCTGGCCCGACGAGGGATCGCGCAGGGCCGGATTCACCACCGCCGTGGCCGTGCCCGACGAGGCTGCGGTGGCCAGCGTGCTGTTGCCGCCGCCCCTGACCGGAATATAAATATCCTTGAGCGACTCGGGGCTGCGTATATAGCGCGGCGCCACTTCCATGATGACGTGGTATTGGTTCAGGTCGCCGTAAATCGTGGCAACCTGACGCTGGCCAAAGGCGTTGTACAAAGCGTTATCGACATCGCGCGAGCTGATGCCGAGGCGCGCCGCGCTTTGCTTGTCCACCGTCACCATGGTTTCGACGCCGTTTTCCTGCTGGTCGGTGTCCACGTCCGTCAGTGCGGTTTCCAGCTTCATCTGATCGGCCAGCCGTGTGGCCCACTTTTTCAGGTCGGCCGCGCTGTCGCTTTTCAGGCTGTACTGGTAGGTTGAGTTACTCTGACGACCGCCGCCGCGCAGGTCCTGCACCGGGTTCAGGAAGAGGGTGATCCCGGTCACGCGTGCCAGTTGTGGGCGTAGCCGTGCGATGACGGCCTGGCCGGCATCGCTGCGCTGGCCGACCGGCTTGAGGTTGATGAACATGAAACCGCCGCCCGCCCGCGAGCCACCGGTAAAACCGACCACCGTATCAACCGCCGGGTCGCGCCGGATGATGTCGACCAGCTCCTTGAGTTTTCCCTGCAGGGCCTGAAAGGAAATGCTCCGGTCGGCGCGCAGCCCGCCGCTGATCTGCCCGGTATCTTGTTGCGGAAAAAAGCCTTTGGGCGCTGAAATGTAAAGGTAGACATTGAGCCCGATGACGGCCAGCAGCGCCAGCATGACCAGCAGCTTGCTGCCCAGCGCCCAGTCCAGGCTGTGTTCGTAAGCGCGGAGCAATCGACTGAAGGCGTTTTCAAAACCGCGTGCAATGCGGCCCGGCGGCTGGTTGTCGGACGCGGGCTTGAGCAACCAGGCGCACATCATCGGTGTGGTGGTGAGTGAAATCAGTAATGAAATCAGCACTGCGGCCGACAGCGTGACGGCAAATTCGCGGAACAGCCTGCCAGTCTGCCCGCCCATGAACAACAGCGGAATGAAGACCGCCACCAGCGACAGGCTGATGGACAGCACCGTAAAGCCGACTTCGCGCGCACCCAGCAGCGCCGCCTTGAAGCGGTCCATGCCCGCTTCAATATGGCGGCTGGTGTTTTCAAGCACCACGATCGCGTCGTCCACGACAAATCCGGTGGCGACCGTCAGCGCCATCAAGCTCAGGTTGTTCAGGCTGAAACCCAGCAGATACATCACGCCGAACGTGCCCAGCAGTGACACCACCGTGGCAACGGCCGGGATCAAGGTGGCGCGCGCGCTGCGCAAAAAGGCGCTGACCACCAGCACCACCAGCGCAATCGAAATCAGCAGCGTCAGCTCGATTTCACGCAGCGAAGCGCGAATCGAGTTGGTGCTGTCTGAGGCGACCTGAAGCTGCACGTCCTGCGGCAGCTGGGCCTGCAGTTCTGGCAGAAGGGCGCGCACGCCGTCAACTGTCGCGATCACGTTGGCATCGGGCTGGCGCGTGATCAGTACGACGACCGCCGGCTCGCCATTGAAGAGGCCCAGCGTGTTGGTGTTCTCCACGCCATCAAGCACCTCGGCCACGTCGCCAAGCCGTATGGCCGCGTTGTTGCGCCAGGCGATCACCAGTCCGCGGTAGTCGGCAGCGCGCAGCCCGCCGGTGGCGTTGGCGCCGCCCGAATAGATCTGCAGTCGCCTGCCATTGCCTTCAATCGCGCCGCGCGGCCGGTTGGCATTGGCGGCCTGAAGGGCGGCACGGACGTCCTCCATGCTGACACCGTAGCGGTTGAGCGCAAACGGCAGCAATTCGACGCGTACGGCCGGCAGCGAGC
This sequence comes from Polaromonas sp., assembly GCF_012927415.1. Taxonomy (GTDB): domain Bacteria; phylum Pseudomonadota; class Gammaproteobacteria; order Burkholderiales; family Burkholderiaceae_C; genus Polaromonas. The sequence continues at coordinate 3,790 of NZ_JABBPF010000141.1, forward strand.
CGCCGCCCAGTTCCACCTCACCCACGCCGGGCACCTGGGCAATTTTTTGCTGCACCAGGTTGGACACTTCGTCGTAGATTTGCCCCGGCGAGCGGGTTTTGGAGGTCAACGCCAGAATGATGACGGGTGCCGATGCCGGGTTTGCCTTGCGGTAGGTCGGATTGCTGCGCAGCGTGGCGGGCAGGTCGGCGCGTGACGCATTGATGGCGGCCTGCACTTCGCGCGCGGCGGCGTCGATCTTGCGGTTGAGGTCGAACTGCAGGCTGACGCGGGTCGAACCGGTGCCGCTGTTGGAGGTCATTTCATTGACCCCTGCAATCACGCCCAGGCGGCGTTCCAGCGGCGTTGCCACGCTGCTGGCCATGGTATCGGGGCTGGCGCCTGGCAGGCTGGCACTGACCGAAATGACGGGAAAATCCATTTGGGGCAGCGGCGAGACCGGCAGCACAAAAAAGGCGCCAGTGCCGGCGAGTGCCAGGCCTAAGGTCAGCAGTACCGTGCCGATGGGGCGGCGAATGAAGGGGTCGGAGAGGTTCATGGCGTTGCGCGGGCTGTCCGATCAGCGGCAGTTTTATGCTGCGACAACGTGGCTGAGGCTTGCTGGCCGGGTGTCGCCCGGCAACCACTGCCGGCCAGCCCCGCGACGGGGGGAAAACCGGAAATGCTATTAATTAAATAGCTACCCACTACCGTATTTATTGGACAAGGAGCATAAAAGCCATTAAAAACGTTAAAAGGAAGCATCAACCCGCTCCTTGCGCCCAAGGCGCCGCCCCAGCCGGTCAAACGCCAGGTAAATCACCGGCGTCGTGAACAGCGTCAACACCTGGCTGACAATCAGCCCGCCAAAAATAGCCAGGCCCAGCGGTCGGCGCAACTCGGCGCCTTCACCCCAGCCCAGCATCAGCGGCACGGCGGCGAACAGCGCAGCCAGCGTCGTCATCAAAATGGGGCGAAAGCGCAGCAGGGCCGCCTGGTGAATTGCTTCCTGCGGCGACTTTCCTTCATTGCGTTCTGCGTCAATTGCAAAGTCAATCATCATGATGGCGTTCTTTTTGACAATGCCGATCAGCAGGATGATGCCGATGATGCCAATCACGCCCAGGTCCGAGCCGCTCAGCATCAGCGCCAGCAGCGCGCCCACGCCGGCGGAGGGCAGGGTGGAGAGAATCGTCATCGGATGGACGTAACTTTCGTACAGCACGCCCAGCACGATGTAAACACAGATGACGGCAGCCAGGATCAGCCATAACTGGTTGGAGAGCGAAGACTGATAGGCCCCGGCCGCGCCGAGGAAGGTCAGGTTCACGCTGGCTGGAAGGGCGATGTCTCTGGCGGCTTGCTTGATCTCGTCAACCGCCCTGCCCAAAGACACGCCAGGCGCGGTGTCAAAGCCCAGCGTGGTCGCCGGGTATTGCGCGACATGGGTGATCTGCAGGGGTGCGGGCCGTTCGGTGATGGTGGCGATGGATGACAGGGAAGTGGTGCTGCCGCCGCCGGTTTTTAGCTGCAGATTACCCAGCGAGGCCGGCGTTGCCAGCGCATCGGGCATGGCCTCCAGAATCACGCGGTACTGGTTGGTTTCAGTGAAGATCGTCGAGACGATGCGCTGGCCAAAAGCGCTATACAGGGCATCGTCAATGGCGGACGTGGTGATCGCCAGCCGTGAGGCGGAGTCGCGGTCCACTGTGATGTAGGCGGCTGTTCCCGTGGCGTCGGCATCGGATGCGACATGGCGCAAGCCGGCCAATTGCGTCATGCGCTCCGCCAGCAGGGTTGCCCATTTCACAACCGTGGCACTGTCCGAGCCTTCTAGTGAAACGCGAAACTGCGTCGGACCGGTTTCAGCGTCAATCGTCAGGTCCTGGGTCGGCTGCAGATAAAGCGTGGCGCCCGCGACCCTTGCCACGCGTTCGCGCAGGCGGTCCATGGTCTCGGGCTGGCCGGTGGTGCGCTTGCGCTTGAGGTTGATCAGCATGCGGCCGGTATGCAGCATGGTGTTGTTGGCCGCGTCCACGCCGATGAAGGAGCTCAGCGTGTCCACGTCAGGGTCCTCCAGGATAGCCCTGGCGGCGGCCTGCTGCAGCGTGGCCATTCGGTCATATGAAACCGATTGGGCAGTTTCAATCCTTGCCTGCAACTGCCCGGTGTCCTGCGTGGGAAACAGCCCCTTGGGGATCACCACATAAAGCAGCACGGTGAGCAGCAGTGTCGCCAGCGCCACCAGCAGCGTAGCGCCCTGGTGCCGGAACACCCAGCTCAGCCAGCGGTCATAGTGAACCATGACCTTGTCAAAAAATCGCTGCAGCCGCGCGCCAATACCCACCGATGGGTTCTTCAATCCATCAGGCC
>NZ_JABBPF010000143.1 GCF_012927415.1 Polaromonas sp.
GGCCAGAAAACGGAATTTGGCGGCCTGGCGCTCCTCGCCGGATGAACCGCTGGGAAAATAGCAGCTGATGATGGAGAGTTTCGGGCTTTGCCTGCGGCCCGGGCTGTCAAAGCGCAGCTCCACATAGCGTCCTTCGGCGTCAAATTCGGGCGAGTCATAGCCCACAATCACGTCGCTGGGCTCGTGTTTCGTGTAGATGCCGACGCCGGAATAACCTTTCTTCTCGGCAAAATGAAAATGCCCCCTGAGGCCGGCGATTTGTTCGAAACGGCCGCTCAGGTCGGCCGCTTGCGCCTTCAGTTCCTGCACGCAAATACAATCCGGCAGGGACAGGGCAAGCCACTCCTGCAGGCCTTTGCTGGCGGCGGAGCGGATGCCGTTAAGGTTGAGACTGGATAATTTGAACATGGAACTTTCAATGAGCACGACAGGACAGACAGCTGATACGAATCAGGCCACGCGGCCCGATGACAGCCTGGCACAGGAATTTGTGCAGTTTGCCGTTGAATCGGGGGTGCTGCGTTTTGGCGAATTCAGGACCAAGGCCGGGCGCCTGAGTCCCTATTTTTTTAACGCCGGCCTGTTTGATGATGGCGCCAAGCTCGGCCGGCTGGCGCAATTTTATGCGCGCCAGCTGCTGGCCGAGGAGCAGCGCAGCGGTCTGGCTTTCGACATGATTTTCGGCCCGGCCTACAAGGGCATTCCGCTGGCCGCCACGGTGGCTGTCGAGCTGGCGCGGCAGGGGCGCAACCTGCCTTTTGCCTACAACCGCAAGGAAGCCAAGGACCATGGCGAGGGTGGCACGCTGGTCGGCGCGCCGCTCAGGGGCCGGGTGTTGATTGTTGACGACGTGATGTCGGCTGGCACGGCAGCGCGTGAGTCGATTGCCATCATCAGGGCCGCCGGCGCCATTCCGCATGCGGTGGCGATTGCCCTGGACCGGCAGGAAAAGGCCACCGAAAACGGGGTGGATGTCAGCTACAGCGCCGTGCAATACGTGACTGGGCAGCTCGGCCTGCACGTTTGTTCGATTGCGCGATTGAGCGACTTGCTGCAGTATCTTGCCACGCAAGGCCACGCCGCCACGGATGCCGGGGGCGCTCTGCCGCTGCAAGCGCATTACCAGTCGGTGTTGGCTTACCGCGAACGCTACGGCATTGATTAAGGAAACGAATTGCTCCCGCAAACAGCGTCTATTGCCCATACCGCCCGTATCGCCCATATCGCCCGTATCACCGGTTTGGCGGCGCTGGTTTGCGTCGGCAGCCAAGCCGCCGCCCAGCAGATTTATACCTGTGTGGACGGCAGGGGCCGCAAGATCACGGCCGACCGGCCGATTGCCGAATGCCTTGACCGCGCGCAGCAGGAGCTGACACCTTCGGGCCTGGTCAAGCGCCAGCTGGGGCCTTCGCTCACGGCCTATGAGCAGTCCGCGCTGGAGGAAAAGGACAAACTGAGCGCCGAGAGGCGCGCCCATGAAGCCGATGACAAGCGCCGCGACCGGGCGCTGGTGCTGCGCTACCCGGCCCGCGCGGTGCACGACCAGGAACGCGCCGAAGCACTCAAGCAGATTGACGAAGTCGGCAGGGCCGGCAGCCAGAGGATGGCGGAATTGGCCGAGCAGCGAAAGGCGATCGCCAGCGATCTGGAGTTTTACACCAAAAACCCGTCAAAGGCCCCGGCTTCGCTCAAGCGCAGGCTCGAAGAAAACAGCAGCAGCGTTTTGGTGCAGCAGCACTTCATTGCCGAGCAGGAGCAGGAGAAAAAACGCATCAATCTGCGTTTTGATGAAGAGCTGGTCAAGCTCAAGCAGCTCTGGGCGCTGTTGGCCGCGACGCCCGCCACTGCGGCCGTCAGCAGCACAAAAAGCGGCGCAAAAAACTGAATTAACAGGTTGATTCTGCTCTCGTCCAATGGATACGGATTTTGTTTGCTATTTTTTAGATAGCAAGCTCCCGCCTGGCGGGCCAGCGCGCTGCCGCATCAGCGCCGTCAAGCCAGTTTTTTCTTCAGCAACTCGTTGACCTGCGCCGGGTTGGCTTTGCCTTTGGTGGCCTTCATGGCTTGGCCGACCAGTGCGTTGAAGGCTTTGGCATTGCCGGCGCGCACTTCCTCGACGTTTTTGGCGTTGGCGGCCAGCACCTCGTCGATGATTTTTTCGAGCTCGCCGGAGTCAGTAGCTTGGTTAAGTCCCTTGGCTTCAATGATGGCATCGACCACTTGTTGGGCCTCTTCGTCGGAGTCGCCAAAGCCACCTGGATGTTCTGAATGGCGCCAGAAATGATCTATCACCTGCACCACACCATTTTTGAATAAGCTGCCGTTGTGGAGTCTTGAAAGCACAACACCAAATTGTTTTGCCGTAATGGGGACCGAAAGGAAATCAAGCTTGTCTTCGTTCAACCGCCGTGACACTTCCCCCATGACCCAGTTGCTCGCCAGCTTCGGCTGCTTGCACACGGCGGCTACTTTTTCAAAATAAGCCGCCGTTGCTTTGCTCTGCGTGAGCTGGCCGGCGTCGTATTCGTTCAGGCCATAGTCGGCGACAAAACGCGCCGCCATCACGCGCGGCAACTCCGACATCTCCGATCGGGTCTGCTCTACCCATTCCCGCGAAATCACCAGCGGCGGCAAATCCGGGTCGGGAAAATAGCGGTAATCCGCCGCATCTTCCTTGCTCCGCATCGAGCGCGTCTCACCGGTGTCGGGGTCAAACAGCACGGTTGCCTGCTGGATCGCGTGGCCGTCCTCGATCTGTTCGATCTGCCAGCGAACTTCGTAGTCCATCGCCTGCTGCATGAACTTGAAGCTGTTCAGGTTCTTGATCTCGCGGCGCGTGCCCAGTTCGGCACCGGGCTTGCGCACCGAGACATTGGCGTCGCAGCGAAAACTGCCCTCCTGCATGTTGCCGTCGCAAATACCGATCCAGGTGACGATCTTGTGCAGTTCCCTGGCATAGGCCACGGCCTCGGCGGTGGAGCGCATGTCGGGCTCGGTGACGATTTCCAGCAGCGGCGTGCCAGCGCGGTTCAGGTCGATGCCGCTTTGACCGATGAAGTTTTCATGTAGCGATTTTCCGGCATCTTCTTCAAGGTGGGCACGCACCAGGCGCACCGATTTTTTCTCGCCATCGAGGAAGAACTCGACCACGCCGCCTTGCACCACCGGAATTTCGAACTGGCTGATCTGGTAGCCCTTGGGCAGGTCAGGATAAAAGTAGTTTTTGCGCGCAAAAATGCTTTTTTCAGCAATGTGGGCATTCACGGCCAGACCAAACTCGATGGCGCGCTGCACCGCGCCCCTGTTCATCACCGGCAGCGCGCCGGGCAGGGCGAAATCCACCGCAGAGGCTTGCGTATTGGGCTCGGCGCCGAACGCGGTCGAGGCACGACTGAAGATTTTCGATTTCGTCGTCAGCTGGGTGTGGGTTTCAAAGCCGATGACGACTTCGTAGCCATTGACCAATTTGTCCGGCGGGGATTTTGTGTCTTTGCTCATGCTGCGGTCCCGGGTGCTTTTTGGTGCCAGTCGGTCGCCAGCTGGAACTGGTGCGCCGCGCCCAGCAGCTGCGCCTCGCCGAAATAATTGCCGATCAGCTGCAGGCCGACCGGCATGCCGTGCGCGCCAAAGCCGGCCGGCACGCTCATGCCGGGCAGGCCCGCCAGGCTGGATGAAAGCGTGTAAATGTCGGCCAGGTAATTGGCCACCGGGTCATCGGATTTTTCGCCGATTTTCCAGGCCACGGTGGGTGACACGGGGCCGGCGATCACGTCGCATTGCGTGAAGGCTTTCTGGAAATCCTGCGCGATCAGGCGGCGGATTTTCTGTGCCTTGAGGTAATAGGCGTCGTAGTAGCCGTGCGACAGCACATAGGTGCCGATCATGATGCGGCGCGTCGCTTCGTCGCCAAAACCTTCACTGCGCGACTTTTTGTACATGTCGGTCAGGTCGCTGTAGTGCGCGGCGCGGTGGCCATAGCGCACGCCGTCGAAGCGGCTCAGGTTGCTGCTGGCTTCGGCCGGGGCAATTACGTAATACACCGGGATCGACAGCTCGGTCAACGGCAGGTCGACGTCCACCAGCGTGGCGCCCAGCTTTTCAAACTCGGCCAGCGCGCCGCGCACGGCCGCCAGCACGTCCGGCGAACAACCGGCGCCAAAAAATTGGGTTGGCAGGCCTATTCGCAAGTCTTTTAGCGGTGTGGTCGAGGAAGCACGGTCACTGTTAGCTATTAAATAAGTAGCATAGTCGGTGGCCGGCAAGTCCAGTGAGGTCGAGTCGCGATCGAGGTCCGGGCCAGCCATGGCGGACAGCAGCAGCGCGCAGTCCAGTGCGCTGCGCGCCATCGGGCCGGCCTGGTCCAGGCTCGAGGCAAAAGCCACCATGCCGTAGCGTGAGCAGCGGCCGTAGGTGGGTTTGATGCCGGTGATGCCGGTGAACGAGGCGGGCTGGCGAATCGAGCCGCCGGTGTCGGTGCCGGTCGCCGCCGGCAGCAGGCGTGCCGCGACCGCCGCCGCCGAGCCGCCCGAGGAGCCGCCAGGCACGCGGCTTGAGTCCCAGGGGTTTAGCACCGGTTTGTAGGCGCTGTTTTCATTGCTCGAACCCATGGCGAACTCGTCGCAGTTGAGTTTGCCCAGCGTGACCATGCCGGCGCCGCCTGCAGAAACGCCAAGCCGGCTCACCACGGTGGCGTCAAACGGGCTGCGGTAGTTTTCCAGCATTTTCGAGCCAGCGGTGGTCGGGAAGTCGCGCGTGACAAACACGTCCTTGTGCGCCAGCGGGACGCCCAACAGAGGGCTTCGTTCGCCCGCGGCCAGTCGGATGTCGGCGACTCTGGCCTGCGCCAGCGACACTTCCGCGTCAACAGCCAGAAATGCGCCCAGGCGGTCGTGCTGCGCGATGCGCTTGAGGAAATGCTGTGTGACTTCGACGCTGGAGACTTCGCGGGCGGCCAGCTTGGCGGCCAGTTGCGCGACGCCCAGTTCGTGCAGGTCGAGGTTGGTGCCGCTGTTCATTCGATCACCTTGGGGACGAGGAACAGGCCGCGCTCGACGGCTGGTGCGCTGCGCTGGCTGGCCTCGCGCTGGTCAGGTTCGCTGGCAATGTCCGCGCGCAGTCGCAGGGCGATCTCGCCGAGCACGGCGGCCGGGTGCGCCAGCGGCTCGACGCCGTCGGTGTTGACCGCATCCATTTGCGCTACCAGGGCGAAAAAGCCGTTGAGCTGGCCCAGCGTGCGCGCCGTTTCTTCAGGGCGCAATTCCAGCCGCGCCAGGTTGGCGACGCGTGAGATGTCTTCGGATGTCAATGCCATGGGGAATAGTGTGTGGATGCAGCAAAAATGAAGAGCAGGAACTATAGCGAAATATCGCCACTGAAACGAGGTTTAAAGCCGAAGAACGGGTCTTGGGCAAGCCTCGATTCACAGGGGATGCGTTATTATCCCGCCTTTGGTGTGAAATCAATGCCGGATACACTCCTTAGGCGTTTTTTAGGCGCCGTGAAGCAGGTTTCGCATGACTTCGCGCCAACTTTCCTCCTAATTGGTCAATCACAATAAGGCGATGACGCAGCGAAGTCTGCGCATGCCCCAACCGGATTCCCGCATATGTTTGAAGCATTCCGTCGGTACTTCTCAACCGACCTGGCGATTGACCTCGGCACCGCCAACACCCTGATTTTCGCGCGTGACAAGGGTATTGTGCTGGACGAGCCCTCGGTCGTCGCGATCCGCCACGAGGGCGGCCCGCACGGCAAGAAAGTTATCCAGGCTGTCGGCCGTGAAGCCAAGGCCATGCTGGGCAAGGTGCCCGGCAACATCGAGGCGATCCGCCCGATGAAGGACGGCGTGATTGCCGACTTCGTCATCACCGAGCAGATGATCAAGCAGTTCATCAAGATGGTGCACCCGCGCCGCCTGCTCACGCCCAGCCCGCGCATCATCATTTGCGTGCCCTGCGGCTCGACCCAGGTTGAGCGGCGCGCCATCAAGGACGCCGCCGAGGCCGCCGGCGCCGCCGCGGTCTACCTGATCGAAGAACCGATGGCGGCTGCGCTGGGCGCT
>NZ_JABBPF010000177.1 GCF_012927415.1 Polaromonas sp.
GCACAAAAGTCAACAATTACTGCAACGCAATTGTTCATTACGTCAAACCCTCTTATTTGACTCCCGTACAGACGCTGTCAATCGGGACGCAAGCCGCACGGCCGGAACGCCATTCGCACAAAGGCAGCGGCCCGGCTGGCACCGGCCACCACCTCCCTGCAAAAGCCGCCGATACCAGGCGGGACGGGCATCGAAGCGAACGGTTGGGCTCCCTTGCTCACTTTTTTTACGGAAGCTGGCCTACGTGCGACTGGCGTGGCGCGCCTTATAAACAGCTGAATTTAAACCGTCCATCGGTCTCAAAGGAATTAGCCGTGAAGTACTCCGCTTTTTTTCCAACAATGCTCACCGCGCTTGCGCTGACCGCATGTGGCGACGCGTCCGGTCCTCCCGGTGAGCCAGGCCGGCCGGGACCGCCTGGCCAACCGGGGGAGCCGGGCGTGCCAGGCCCGCAGGGCAAGCCTGGTCAGGCCGGCATTCCGGGTAGTCCGGGACCGGCCGGCAAACCCGGCCCGGCCGGTCCCCCGGCGGCGAGTGGGCGTACAAGCAGCACCCCGATTGATGCCCAGGGCAGCAAACCTGGCGACGAGACCGGGCCGGTCGCGCCATCTCCAGCGCGCCCCTAAGCGAGTGACTTGCGCGGCGCCGAGGAGGACTCCGGCCCGATGCCGGCGTCACGAGTTGGTCTGCCGAAAATTCTGATGCTTCACACCAGCTGCCCATCGGCGCGCCCAGGTCGGTAAGGCGTCTGACGACTGCCGGTTGCCTGAGTACGGCGTCTGGGAGTGATGTTTTGGCCTCAGTCTCCTCGCGTGATCTGACTGGATCTGAGTTCGGCAATTTCTGCGATGGTGTAGCCGACTTCCAGCAGCAGTTCGCGTGTGTGCTCGCCCAGCAGTGGCGGCTGCAACCGGATGCCTGGCCGCCGGCCACCCAGTGTGAAGGGCAGCAGCGGCACTTTGGATTCGCTGCCGTCGTTCATGCGGACCGGCGCCAGTCCACCGGTCGCGTTCAGGTGCGGGTCATCGAAAAGCGCTTCGGGCCGGGCGATGGGCGCAAAGGGTAGCTCGTTGGCTTCAAACACCGCGCTGAGCCCGGCGGCGCTGCGTCCGGCCAGGTGCGAGCGCAGGACGGGCATCATCCATTCTCGGGCCATCACCCGGTCATTGTTGGTATTCAAACGCGGCTCGGCCAACAGCGCATCAAGCCCAAAGGCCTTGCAAAAAGCCGCCCATTGCCTGTCACTGACAACGGCCAGAAAAATCTGCTCGCCGTCTTTGACCGTGAACACGTCGTAAATGCCCCAGGCCGAAATGCGGCTGGGCATGGGCGCCGCGGCGTGACCCGTGGCGGCAAACTGCATCATGTGCTGGGCCACCAGGAAAACATTGTTTTCAAACAGCGCCGCCTGCACTTCGGCGCCTTCGCCCGTCAGCTCGCGCTGGCGCAATGCGGCCATGGCACCAATGGCGCCGAACATGCCGCCCATGATGTCGTTGACACTGGTGCCCGCGCGCAGCGGGTCGCCGCTGCGGCCCGTCATGTAGGCCAGGCCGCCCATCATCTGCACCACTTCATCGAGCGCCGTGCGGTGCTCGTAGGGCCCTGGCAAAAAGCCTTTGTGGCTGACATAGATCAGGCGCCGGTTGAGCTTGCTGAGGCGTTCGTAATCCAGGCCCAGCTTCTTCATGGTGCCGGGCTTGAAGTTCTCGCTGACGATGTCGGCGGTTGCGATCAGGCGCAACGCGGCCGCCACGCCTTCGGGTTGCTTGAGGTCGAGCGCGATGCTTTTTTTGTTGCGGTTGAAGGTCGGGAAAAATCCGGCGCCCGAGCCCAGCAGCCGCCGCGTTTCGTCGCCTTCTACCGGCTCCACCTTGATCACCTCGGCGCCCAGATCGCCCAGCAGCATGCCGCAGGTCGGGCCCATCACCATGTGGGTGAATTCGACGACGCGAATGCCGGCGTAGGGCAGCGGCGTGTCGCCGGTCGCGCCGGTCGCGCCGGTTTTGCCGGCTTCAGGGAGCGGCGTGGCGGGCGGTGCCAGGCGTGCGCCCTGTACAAAACCCCTGGGCAGGCCGGCCTCGGGCGTCATGCCGTACAGCGGCTCATCCGGCAGGCCTGCCATCAGCGGCGCGCGAGCGGCAATCAGCTTGTCAAGATCAATGCCGGTAGACAGGCCCATGGCCTCGAACATGAAGACCAGGTCTTCGGTGACGACGTTGCCCGACGCGCCCGGCGCATAAGGGCAGCCGCCCAGGCCACCGAGTGACGAATCGAAAGTGCGAACGCCGGCTTCATAGGCCGCCAGGCAGTTAGCCAGGCCGAGGCCGCGTGTGTTGTGCATATGAGCGGCGCCCGCGTGGCGGCCGATTTCGAAGCGCAGCCGCCGGAACAGGCGGCGCACCTGCGCCGGATTGGCATAGCCGACGGTGTCTGACAGACCCGATTCGTCGGCGCCCGCAGCAATGCAGTGCGCGGCCAACCGGATGACTTCATCCTCTGGCACCACCCCCTGCAAGGTGCAGCCGAAAGCGGTCGAAATGCCGGCCTCCAGTTTGACGTGAGGCGCGATGCCTCGGCGCAGGGCCGCGATGGCGCGCACTTCCTCGACCATCGCCTCGCGCGTCTTGCGCACATTGACCAGCGAATGCGCAGCACTGGCCGACACCGGCACGGTGAGCTTGTGCACGCCGGCCGCCAGCGCGGCTTCAGCACCCCGGCGGTTGGGCACCAGCGCCATCACTATCAGGCCGGGCAGCGTGAGCGCATGGCGCACCAGCTCGGCCGCATCGGCCATTTGCGGCAGCAGCCGGGCCGGCACGAAGGAGGCGACTTCAATCTCGCGTACGCCAGCGGCGTAGAGCGCGTCTATCCAGCGCCGCTTGTCGGCCGTCGGCATGGTGCGCTTGACCGATTGCAGGCCGTCGCGCGGTCCGACTTCGCTGATCAATACCTGTGAATTTGTCATCTTTTCATTCGTAAAATAATTCTGTAAGATGGAACATCGTTCTTTCTTACAGAATAATTACCGATGGGCCACCGCTTGTCAAGCCGCGCGCCGCCCACCAAAGACCACCATGCCCCGCAAAGCCCGGACCGAGTCCCTTGCCGACACCCACGCTGCCCCCGGCGGCGCCGCCGCCGTTGACCGCGCGTTGAGCCTGCTGTCAGCGTTTCGCCTGGGCGATGGGTCATTGACGCTGGCCGATCTGGCCGCACGCACCCAGCTCTACAAAAGCACGGTGCTACGCCTGCTGGCCTCGCTGGAGCATGCGCGGCTGATCCAGCGGCTGGAGGGTGGCCGCTACGCGCTGGGCAGCGAAGTGGCCCGGCTCAACGCGGTGTACGCGGCCTCGTTTTCACTGGATCGCGTGGTCTTGCCGGTGCTCCGCGCACTGGTGGCGGCGACGCGCGAAAGCGCCGCCTACCATGTGGTCCAAGGCAACGCGCGCCTCTGCCTGTACCGGGTGGATTCATCCCAGCCGATCCGCGACCACATCAGGGCCGGCGATCTACTGCCGCTTGAGCGCGGAACGGGGGGCCGGGTGCTGATGGCCTTTGGGGCCCAACGCGCTGGCGCTCCAACATTTCAGGACAGGAACTTGTACGCGCGGATCAGGGCGCAGGGATACTTCACCGCCGCGGGCGATCGCCTGGCGGGCGTGGCCGGCATTTCTGCGCCCGTGTTCAAGGCCGATGGCCGTCTGGCCGCCGCGCTAACCCTCACCATGCCGGCTGAGCGCTTCGAGGAACGGCATCTGCACAAAGTGCTGGAATCGGCCCGCGAGCTGAGCGGACAGGTGTGAATACGTTGCGCACCAACCGGCAAAGAGCGGCCGGCGTTCAACAACCCACCTTTTAATTGCAAGCGAAACAGTCACAAATCAAACGATTCTTCGTTAATTAATAGTTGATGCGATATCAAATAAAGTAGAGCTCATGGAAAAGCCACGTTCTGTTTCACCCGTCGCCCTGAATGCCGTCCTGTTTGATGCCTATGGCACGCTGTTCGACGTTTATAGCGTGGGCCTGCTAGCCGAACAGCTTTTTCCCGGCCAGGGCCAGACCCTCGGTGTGGTGTGGCGCGACAAGCAGATCGAGTACGCCGGGCTGGTGACTACCAGCAACCATGGCGCGCACTATCAGCCATTCTGGGATCTGACCCGCGCCGCGCTCTTGTACGCTATCAAAAAAATAGTACCAGGTGCCGATGCTTGCTGGACCAGCGGCGGATTTGACACCAAAGTCGGGCAACTCATGAACCAGTACCGGCACCTGTCTGCCTTTCCGGAAAACCGGGAGGTACTGCAGGCGCTGAAAAGCCGGGGCGTGGTCACCGGAATACTGTCCAACGGCGACCCTGGCATGCTCGCCGTCGCCGTCAAGTCGGCAGGGCTGGACGGCCTGCTTGACCATGTGATCAGCGTGGACGCCATCCGCAAATACAAGACCCACCCCGACGCCTACGCGCTCGGCCTGCAGGCCACCGGGCTGGCGGCGCGGAACATTGCTTTTGTCAGCTGCAACAGCTGGGACGCATTGGCCGCCACCTGGTTTGGCTACCAGACGCTCTGGGTCAACCGCTACCAGCTGCCTTTTGAAGAACTGGGCACCCAGCCGCTGCACACCGGCAGCAGTCTGCGCGACGTGCTGACATTGCCGGGCCTGAAGGACGCTGCTCCGGCATGACACCTTCGGAAATTCTGCTGATGGGCGCAGGCGGATTGGCGGCCGGCGCGGTGAACGCCATGGCTGGCGGCGGCACGTTTTTTTCGTTTCCGGCGCTTCTCGCCGTCGGCCTGCCGCCAGTGGTTGCCAATGCCAGCAACTCGGTCGCCCTGTGGCCCGGTAGTCTGGCAGGCGCCTGGGCTTACCGGCAGGAGCTGGCCCGCTACAAGCGCTATTTGTTGCCGATGGGCGCGGCATCGCTGCTCGGCGGGGTTGCGGGCGGCTTGCTGCTGCTGGCCGCCGGCGACACGCGTTTTGCCGCCCTGATCCCCTGGCTGCTGGCTTTTGCGACGCTGCTTTTTGCCTTCAGCCCGCAGCTGTCAAAGGCCTTGAAGCGGCTGCGTCCGGTCTTGGCTGGTGAAGCTGGCGGCGATCATGGCGCCGGCTCACCCGCAGGCTGGTTCGTCCAGCTGCTGGTGTCGATTTACGGCGGCTTTTTTGGCGCCGGCATGGGTATTTTAATGATGGCCAGCCTGGCGATTGGCGGGCATGAAGATGTGCAGCACATCAACGCGCTGAAAAACCTGCTGTCGGCGGTGATTTACAGCGTGACCGTCGTCACTTTCATCGTGGCTGGTGCGGTCAGCTGGCCGCACACGCTGGTGATGCTGCTGAGCGCCAGCCTGGGCGGCTACTGGGGCGCCAGCATGGCGCGCAAAATCCGGGGTCCGTGGCTGCGCCGCATGGTGATTGCCGTCGGCGGCGCGCTGACGGTTTATTATTTTTTCAGGGCGCCGGGCTGAGCCGGCCGCCGGCTTTTTACGACTGTTCACATCTGCTTTTTCAAAAGGACTCTTGCATGACAACCAATACCGAACGCACTACCCGCCACGGCCTGCAGGTCGCGACCGAACTCTGCCGTTTCATCGAAGAAAAGGTGCTGCCCGGCAGCGGCGTGGAAAGCAGCCAATTCTGGACCGGCTTTGATGCCATCGTCGCCGACCTGGCGCCGAAAAACATCGCCTTGCTGGCCGAGCGCGACCGCCTGCAGACCGAGATGGATGTCTGGCACAAGGCCCACCCCGGCCCCATCGCCGACATGCCCGCTTACCGCGCCTTCATGGAAAAAATCGGCTATCTGGTGCCACAGCCGCAAGACGTGACCATCACCACCGCCAATGTCGATGCCGAACTCGCCGTGCAGGCCGGGCCGCAGCTGGTCGTGCCGATTTTGAACGCGCGCTACGCCCTCAACGCCGCCAATTCGCGCTGGGGCTCGTTGTATGACGCGCTGTATGGCACGGACGCGATTGCCGAAACTGGCGGGGCCGAAAAGGGCAAGGGCTACAACCCGGTGCGCGGCGCCAGGGTGATTGCATTTGCCCGC
>NZ_JABBPF010000186.1 GCF_012927415.1 Polaromonas sp.
AAAAAAAAAACCGGGGGGGAGTTTTTAAAAGAAGCCGCTCTGGGGAAGAAGGCTGTCAAACCGGAAACTCGAACCAGGTGGCTACTACCGCCCGGTGAATAAAATTGATTATGACAGGAAATTCAGGCGGGAAAGCAGGTGATGAAGAGCAGCAAGGCGACCGGGCGGAGTGCGGTTGCTGTCGGATGGCGCCGGGGAGCAGGACGGAATGGATCTGGCTGCCGGTTTCCAGCGCAAATCGGTCAGGCTAGTTGCTGGTCAATGAATGCGGTCAGTTGGGCTTTGCTCATGGCACCGACTTTGGTGGCCGCAAGTTCTCCATCCTTGAACAACATCAGAGTGGGAATGCCGCGAATGCCGAATTTGGCGGGAATTTCGCGGTTCTCGTCCACATTCATTTTTGCAATCTGCAGCTTGCCCTCGTAGCCGGTTGCCACTTCGTCAAGAATGGGCGCAATCATCTTGCAGGGGCCGCACCACTCAGCCCAGTAGTCGACCAGCACGGGCTTGCTTGATTTCAGCACGTCGGCTTCAAATGTGGCGTCAGTTGTGTGTTTGATCAGTTCGTTCGCCATGTGGGCTCCTTGGGGCTGGTTACGATACGTTGTGCGGCTAAAGTTGCACTTATTGTGGCAGAAAGCGGTGCCCGGGTTGCCCGGTCGGCAGTAACTGCCCTGTTAGCCCATCGCCAGGTTTTTTTTCCTGGTCCTTCATTGCCCTGCAAAAACGTCTTCTTTTTCATGCCGCTTTTTGATCCCGTTCAAACCGCCAGCCCCGTTGCAACCCTGCCGGCGCTGTGCTGGCAGCAAGCCATGGCCAGGCTGGCCGCCAGCGTGCAGGCGCGGGGCGTGCATCCCGCCGAAGTCGTGGTGTTGCTGCCCTATGCCCAGCTGATCCAGCAGGCGCGTCAGGCTTGGGCCGAAGTGGCCGGCGACACATTTTTTGTTCCGCGCTTTGAAACCACCATGAACTGGGCCAGCAGCCTGGGCGGTGCGCTGGGCCTGTTTACACCGTCCGGCATCGATTTGCGCATGGATGTGGCGGTGGACATGCTGACGGCCGCTTCACTGCTAGAGCGTGCCGGCCTGGCAGCGCAGGAGAACGCGCTGGCCGGTCGCCTGCTTGAGGCGGCCTGGAGCCTGAGCCGGGTGGCGGCGGCGGTATTGCCGACCAGGCGTCAGGCCTGGAGCGAGGGTCTTGCTGAGCTGTTGGGCGTGGGCCTTGATTCGCCGGTGCTGGCGCTTGAGGCCGCCGTGGGGCGTATTGCGCTGGTCTGGGCGGCCGCCTCTGCCTATCCGACGGACCGCTTGTTTGAGGCCGAGGCTGCACTGCTGGTGGTGCTGGAGGGATTTCAGACCGAGCCGCTGACCGAGGCGCTCAAGCTGCATTTTGGCGAACGGGCCATAGCCATTGCGCTGTGCGTTTCCCTGCACGGGCCGGATTGCTTCGGCGTGCCTGCGCCTTTGATGCATCCCGCGCGTGATGCCGAGGACGAGGCCGGGCGTGCAGCCGCCTGTGTGCTGGCCCAGCTGGCGCAAGGGCGGCGTCCGGTCGCGCTGATTGCGCAAGATCGCCAGCTCACGCGCCGCGTCGGTGCCATGCTGGCCGAACGTGGCGTAGCCATGCGTGATGAAACCGGCTGGAAACTCTCCACCACGCGCGCTGCCGCGAATCTGATGAGCCTGCTGCGCGCCTCGCCCTGGGATGCGTCGAGCGACGCGGTGCTTGACTGGCTGAAAAACGCCCCCGCATTTGCCGTTGCTGGCGTGACGGTAGCGGAGACCGAGCTGCGAAAATTTGGTGTGCGCGCCTGGCGCGAGTTGCCGGTGACAGCGCTGCCGGCATTGGCCGTCAGCCAGGCGCTGGCGCTGCCGGTGAACGCCTTGCGCGAAACGTTGACGCGCGCCCGGCCGCTGGCCGCATGGTTGCGCGATCTGCGGGCGGCCTTGCAGTCAGCCGGGCAGTGGGAGGCGCTGACACTGGATGACGCCGGTCAGGCTGTGCTGGATGTGCTGCGTCTTCATGAAGGCGCTGGGAAAGAGTTTGAAGAGTCGCCCGCCATGAAGCTCAACGAGTTCACCAGCTGGGTCAATCAGGCGCTCGAAGCGGCCAAGTTTTCACCGCCGCACCCCATGGCCGAGCAGGTCGTCATCCTGCCGCTGGCCCAGTTGCTGGGTCGACCGATGCAGGCCGTGGTGCTGCCCGGCTGCGACGAAATCCGCCTGCCCGTGTCGCCGGAGCCTGCGGGCCAATGGACGCCAGGTCAGCGCGAATTGCTCGGCCTGGCCTCGCGCGAAGCGCTTGCCGGCACAGCCCGGCAGGCTTGGGATTACGCCCTGCGGCTACCGCATGTGGATGTGCTGTGGCGCACCAGCGAAAACGGTGAACAGTTGATGCCCAGCGGATTTGTGCAGGAGCTGCTGCTGGCGCGCGGCCTTGATGGCTCGGCAGACCCGGCGCCAGACCCGCGCATCCTGCGCGCCGTGGCCACGCTGCCGACACCACGCCCGCTGCCAAAGGGCGACGCCTTGCCACTGAGCCGGCTGTCGGCCAGCAGCTATGAGGATTTGCGCCGTTGCCCCTACCGTTTTTTTGCGTTGCGCCAGCTCAGGCTGCAAGCGCCCGAAGAGCTGGAAAGCGAGCTCGGCAAGCGCGATTTCGGCAACTGGCTGCACAGCTTGCTGCACCGCTTCCACGAAGCATTAAAAGCGGCTCCGGTCCAGCACTTACCGGCACGGGTAGCTATGATTAATGTAGCGGCAGAGAGCGCCGCCCGGGAGCTGGGCTTGAGCGACAGCGCGTTTTTGCCGTTTGCCGCCGCCTGGAGTGCGGTGCGTGACGGTTACCTCTCGTGGCTGTCGGGTCATGAAGCCGGCGGCGCCCAATTTGAGGCGGGGGAAGCCTGGCGCGAAGTGCCTCTGGGCGAGCTCACGCTGCTGGGCAAGATTGACCGAATCGACCGCGATGCAGACGGCCATACGCTGCTGATCGACTACAAAACCGAGCCGCGAGCCACCACCACCCAGCGCATCAAGGATGGCCCGGAGGACACCCAGCTGGCGTTTTATGCGGCCCTGATGGCTGACGACACGCTGGCGGCGGCTTATGTCAACCTGGGTGAAAAAGAGCCGACCTGCACGTATCGGCAGCCTGCCATCGTGGAACTGCGTGATGCCTTGATTGACAGCATCCTGCTGGACATGGCGCGGATTGCGCGGGGCGTGGTGCTGCCAGCGCTGGGTGAGGGCAAGGCCTGTGACTATTGCGCGGCGCGCGGTCTGTGCCGCAAGGATTTTTGGACAATATGACCCCCACGCTTGTCACTTCGTGTACTAGCTGCCCCCCGCGGGGGCTGAACTTCGCTTGGGGCGGCCCTGCGCTTCGTTCGTGGCCCCCACGCTTGTCACTTCGACTACGCTGCCCCCCGGGGGGGCAGCCCGACTGCGGCCCGGCAAAGCAGGTTCCGCGGCTCGAACTTGCAGGGCCGGGGCTCCCATCCTTATTACTGCGTGGGCTGCGCCGCTTGACTTTGTTTGCTCTTTCACCCCTTCCTTCGTAGATATCCGATGACCGCCGCCTACGAATGCAACGGCCAGCCCGTTTCAGCCGACTCGTTTTACGCCATTGCCTGTGACCCGCGGCGCAGCGTCGCGGTGGAAGCCTGTGCTGGCGCGGGCAAAACCTGGATGCTGGTATCGCGCATCGTGCGGGCCCTGCTGGAGGGCGTTGACGCTTCTGCGGGTTCAGACGCAAAGCTGCTGCGCCCGCATGAAATCCTCGCCATCACCTTCACCAGAAAGGCCGCCGGTGAAATGCGCGAGCGGCTCGATGAATGGCTCAAAACCTTTACGACTGCGGACGACGAAAGCTTGCGCAGAGAGCTGGTCATGCGGGGCGTTGCAGGCCAGGTCGACCCCAGCTCCAATCCCGAGCTGCGCCGCCAGCTGTCGAATTTATACCGCTCCGTGCTCGGCAGCGGGCGCTCCGTGCAGATCCGCACCTTTCACAGCTGGTTTGCCGCCCTGCTGCGCAGCGCGCCCGTAGCTGTGCTGCAAAGGCTCGGACTGCCGGTCAACTACGAGCTGCTGGAAGACGACGCGCACGCGCGGGCGCTGGTCTGGCGGCGGTTTTATGCGGCGGTGGTGGGCGAGGCGGCGCTCAAGGCCGACTTTGAAGCGCTGGTGCTGGCGCATGGCCGTTTCCAGACCGACAAGGCCCTGCAGGGCGCGCTTGAAAAGCGAACCGAGTTCACGCTGGCCGACGAAAAAGGCGTGGTGGATGCCTCGGTCCAGCCCTTTGCATTGCAATTTCCCGAGTTTGAAGGGCTGAATGCGCCCGCCGACAGTCTGTTCGCAAATCCGGCAAATCCGGCCCACCATACGCTGCTGCTGGTGGCCGCCAGGGCGCTGGGCTGCGCCAGCGCGCCGACCTTCTCGGCCAAGGGCGTGCAACTGGAGCAAGCCCTGACGGCGCATGACATCGGCGGTGTTTTCAGCGCGCTGCTGACCGAAAAGTGCATGCCGCGCAAATTTGGCGAAAAAATCGCCGGCATCGAAGCGGTGCGACAGGCTCAGGAACTGGTGCTGCGCGTGCAGGCCGCCATTCAGCAGCACGAGGCCTGGAGCCACCAACAGCGCATGGCCCGGCTGAGCCGGGTGCTGATTGCGCAGTTCACCCAGCTCAAGCGCGAGCGCGGCTGGGTTGACATGAATGACGTGGAGCGCGCCGCTTTGGTCATGCTGGGCGACCCGGTGCTGGCCGGCTGGGTGCAGGAGCGGCTGGACGCTCGCATCCGGCATTTGATGATTGACGAGTTCCAGGACACCAACCCGCTGCAATGGCAGGCGCTGTCCGCTTGGCTGAGCGGCTATGCCGGCGCGGGCGCCGCACCCAGCGTGTTTCTGGTTGGCGACCCGAAACAAAGCATTTACCGCTTCCGCCGCGCCGAACCGCAGGTGTTTCGCGCCGCGCAGGCCTTTGTCGTGCAGGGCCTGGGTGGCGACTTGCTCAGCTGCGACCACACCCGGCGCAATTCCCTGGCCGTGATTGGCACGGTAAACGCGGTCATTGGCAAGGCACGCGCACTTGACGGCTACGACGGTTTTCGCGAGCACACGACAGACTCCGAAAACGAGGGCGCGACGGGCCGCCTGCCACCGATACCGCGGCTCCAGGCCGGTGATGCCGAAGCGCTGCAAAGCGGCGTCTGGCGCGACAGCTTGAGTACACCACGCGAGTTGCCCGAGGAAACCCTGCGCACGCTGGAAGCGCGCCAGGCCGCCGCCTGGATCTCGCGGCAACTTGATCACGGCAATGGTCGGGGCCTCAAGCCGTCCGACGTGATGGTGCTGTCGCGCAAGCGGGCCGGTTTGCTGCCGCTGCAGCAGGAATTGCGGGCGCTGAACATCCCCGCCCAGATTGGCGAAAAAACCGATCTGATCGACTGCTGCGAAGTGCTGGACGTGGTGGCACTGCTCGACGTGCTGGTGTCGCCGCAACACGATTTGTCGCTGGCAAGGGCGCTGCGTTCGCCGCTGTTCGGCCTGGGCGATGACAGCCTGGTCAAGATAGCGCTGCTGCAGCGTGAGCTGAACCTGCCGTGGTATGAGTTGCTACAAAAAAAAGAGCTGCTGGCACCCGAATTGCATGGACCAGGGCCTGTTTTGACCCGTTGGAAAAACTGGCTGGACCGGCTGCCACCGCACGACGCACTGCAAGCCATCTATGAAGACGGCGATGTGCTGGCGCGCTTTGTCGCCGCCGCGCCGGCCACCCAGCGCCAGACCGTGCTGGTCAACCTGCGCGCCCTGCTGGCCGTCGCGCTGGACCGTGACGGCGGGCGCTATGTCACGCCTTACGGCCTGGTCCGCGCGCTCAGGGCCGGCGGCACACTGGCGCCGGTTGCCGTCAACAGCGAGGCGGTTCGCCTGCTGACGATTCACGGCGCCAAGGGGCTCGAAGCCGAGGCCGTCCTGCTGCTCGACACCGACACGGTAGAGCGCAACGCCGACAGCATGAGCGTGCTGA
>NZ_JABBPF010000144.1 GCF_012927415.1 Polaromonas sp.
GTACGGCAGGCGACTACTGTTTCCACGCCGAAACAGTGAGGGCGCTGACGTAGCGACCAGATGCCCGCTGCCACGCCCCACCACATCACGCCCAGCCAGGGAATGATGGGCACATAGTCCTCGGTAATCGGCTTACGGCTGATCAGTCCCAGCCAGTTAAAATAGTTTTGATTGAGAAACTCGACCCCTGTCCAATAAGTATGGGCATATATAGCTATGAATTTCATAGCAAATGCCAGGCTTCCCAATATCCACAGCCAGGCACCCCAAGCGGCTGTCAGGCGAACGATGAGCAGCATCACAGCCATGCCATGCAAGACGCCAAAATAAATGAAGCTTTGCGGAAACATCGCGTAAGAGCCCGCACTGACCAGCAGTGCGCAACCGACAACCTGTCCCCAGCGCCGCCAAAACCTTTGCCAGCTTTGCCCCTGGCTGACCGCAATGACCTGTCCCAGGCCAGCCGTGAATAGAAACAGGCTGACAATGGCCGTGCGTTGCCAGGTCCAGAACGGATCATCGTGGAAGTCTTGCCTGAGGTAGCCGAAATGGTTCAAGTCAAAACAGAAGTGGTAGGCCGTCATCCAGATGATCGCAATACCGCGAAGGGAATCGAGGGCGTTAAAGCGTTGGATCTGCATGGCAGCTAGTTTAAGCAGGGGTTACCTCAGAAAGCGGAAAAAATCGCACGCTAAAGCCCGGAGATTGGACGTAGCGGCCTGAACTGGTCCGCGCCGATCTTGGCGCTGCTGCGCCTGAGGCAATCGCCGTTCAGATTGAGGTGCTCCCAACCCAGCGGCGACAGATATTGAAACAGCGCGTCATCGACGGCATGACCATTGCCACGCAACGCATGCGCCGCCACGCTGTTCATCCTGGTGTTCCACAGCAGAACGGCCGCCGTAACCCGATTGAGGCCACTGACCCGGTAGCGCTGCGGCTCAAAGCTGCGCTCGCGGATTTCCTCCAGCCGGTTGCGGAACGCGGCGTGCCAGCGCGTTGCGGGCTTCGCCGTTGTTCAGCCCGGCATACACACGGCGACGCAGTTCTATGCTTTGTAGCCAGTCCAGGATGAACAGCGTGGCGGCGCAAGGTGGCGTAACTCTCGCCGATGCGGTGCAGAAAATCGAAGTCCTCGAGCTGGGCGAGCGTCTGCGCCTTGGGGACGCTCTCGGCGAAAGGGGCTCAGGACATGACGGCCTCAATGGCAGCAAACGGGTCGCGGCCCGACTGTTTGGCGTCGATCAGAACTTGGCCGATGGGCCCTAACAGGCGTACCTTCGCGTTGAACGGCTATAAAGGACCGACTTTTACAGGCGGAGAACTTCGCTTGCATGCTTTGAATTCTGAATTCTGAAGCGACTCCAACCATGACGTTTTTAAGCGAGCTTGAACCAGGCTTCGCCGACAGTACCGATGCAGCTCACAAACATGTTCACCATCTGCCAGGCCGGATTGGGCCGCCATGAACCAATCCGCACTAATTAAAATTCTTCTGGCGCCCAGACTCCTATTGGTCCTTCTTGCTTCTGCGCCCTGCAAAGTTGAGCGCAGCGATGAAGGCGTTGACTCGGGACGCCATAAAGCCGGGCCGCGCTGTCTCTTCGTCTCCGATTTCGAGGACCTGACCCCGTTGACGGTCGTCAACGGGCCACTCGACCTCCCCGGCCGGCCTGTGATTGCGCACAAACGCGGCCCAACGATCGCCGGTCCGGCGCGGGGCCCGGGGGGGGGGCGGGGGGGGAGGGGGGACCACGCCGGTACTTGCGTTAGGGCCGACGTGATTGAAGTAGTAGCGCCAAGTCGGTGCCTTGGTGCTGTGCAGATACGCAATACGCCGCCCGAATGCCGTGAAAAGTGCATCGCGTGCCACTTCGCGGCCGAGCTGGCTCTGGTCGGAGACGCCAGGGTACAAAGATCGAACAAAAATGCGCGCCTTGCCCATTTTCTGCACCAGAACGGCAGGATCGACGCCGAACGACTCCACCACGCTGGCGTCGTCACTGTTGTTGCCGATGATGAGCGGAACCGGATGCTCTCGCCCTTTTTGAAAGGCTTCGAGGAGGGGCATAGGGATGGCCTCGTCGCCAACAATGAAGCTGGGGGCAAGCGATATCTTTTGCCCACGCTCGGCCAGGCGATCCGCCCGAATGCTCCTCAAGGATGCCGCGCTTGCCTGGGCACCCGGAAGCCCCATGGCAATAGCGAGCGCGACGCCTGTTTCTTGGGCTTTGGCGCGTGAGTGGCTAGGGATCCCGTAAGGGCTTTGGGCGATGGCGCCGCTGAACAGCCCTGCGGTCAATGGCGAGGCCATCAGCGCAAGAACGCTCTGGGCCCCGGCGGACTGGCCTGCGATGGTTACTCTGGCGGGGTCGCCGCCGAAGGCATCGATATTCGATTGAACCCAGCGCAAGGCTGCAATCTGATCGAGTAGGCCGAAGTTGACCGGGCCACCCGGGGTCTCCTGGTCAAGTCCCTTGTGCGCGAAAAAACCAAACGCACCAAGGCGGTAGTTGATCGTCACCACAACATCGCGGCGAGCCAGCGCGCTTCCATCGTAGATGGGAAGTCCACCGCTGCCAAAAATGAGGGCGCCGCCGTGAATCCACACCATCACAGGGAACCGGGCGGTCCGTTCGACACGCGGGCTGAAGACGTTTAGATAAAGACAATCCTCGTCCAGCCTACCTGGATCACCGCCGTTTTCCAGTGATATGCCACGCGTCTGCATGCAGGAAGGGCCGGCAGTGGTAGCCTGCCTGACCGCAGTCCATTTCACGGTGGACTGCGGTGCGCGCCAGCGCAGGGCGCCAACCGGCGGCGCCGCGAAGGGAATACCGCGAAAGATGTTGATGCCCTTGGCCTCCAGCCCTTGAACGGGTCCGGACGCTGTCACGGCCATGGGTGCCTGGGCCAAGCAAGCCATTGGCACAGCGATCAGGAGCGCCAGCACGAGGTTGGCGTTCGACCAAAGTCGTCGAATCATGGTGCCCTTTGCAGTCGGGGGACCGGACAGGCAAGGTCACCTTCGGGGCACGCAGTCAGACGGAGCAACTCTGCAGTGCGCTGCCTTGTCATCCTGTCGGAGCACTGCCACTGGACCATGGATCGGGCAGTTCCGTTTCCGACCGGGCTCGCCTCGAATTGGCAAGTTTTGGTGCTGTATGCCAGCCAAGATTTTTGCACCTGCCGCCACTGCGATCGCTGCGCTGATGTCAGCGCTGTTTCGATGAGGCGCAACTGCCGGCTCATCCCTGCCGACGCTTCAAGAAACTCTTCATACGCACAGTCATTCATGCCCCCTTGAGTGTCGGCGCCTGCGCATCGACCCGCATTCATTTTCACCATGCGCAGCTGCAAAACAGGGGCCGGTGTCGACGCGGGCACCACCGTGTCCGTCGACATCCACAGCCCCTGCGGCGTTTCGATTCGGGCTCGCAGCACAGTGCGACTCGTGGAAGTGACCAGGCGCTCGTCATAGTCGAGCCGCCAGCGATACGGCGGCCCGGCTGCCAGTCGCAAGCGGGACGACGCCAGCTCGGTCGCCGGCGCATCGGCGCGAGCGGTGTCCTCGAGGCTCACGACGAGCACGGCACCTGCAGGTGGCATGATGCGTTCTTGATAGAGCGCTTCGCCTTCAACAGATGCGGCCCAAACAGGTACTGTCTGCAGGAGGCCGATCAGCACTGCCCAGCGCCACCAGCGCTGAGGAATCTGCTTCGCTTGGCCAAGGCCAGTTGGCTCAAGCCTGCGGGAAACGTGGCCGATAGCATAGGTCATCGTGAGAACGGTCAGGCTGAAAGCGAGCGAGACGCCAGCAAAGCCTATCCCCAGTCCCGCAAATGCAGCGGCAGATGCCGAACTGCCGCAACCCCCGGGACCGAGCCACATGGTGCCAAAGAATTCGGCGGTTAGGCAGTTGCTTGAGGGCATTTTCTACACGGGTTCTAATTGATAAAAAATGTGGGTGGCGCTATCAGCCTTCGACATGATGCGAATGACCCCAGCGAAGAGAGTTCACGCTTTAAACCCATAACTTGTCCGCAAACTGCTCTTGCCCCGCGTATGACCGGACATCTCCTGAGCGCAGTTTGACCCCCAAGGGGGCTGGCCGGCTTTGGGATTGCCTTGCATTGCCTGAGTTCCCGTAAAAATTTCATTTTCAGCGAGGAGTCCGGATTCTTTTCATTCAAGTGTTCGATAGCCTCAGGCAGCTCAACTTCCCGCAGATGAGGGAGTCATGCTGAATGGTATTGCGGAGTTTTTACAGCCCTACCGTTGCTTTGTCAACTGCATACCAGCGTATCGGTGGGCCCGACACTGAGTTGCCGACCAATGCGGTGGGTGTGACTCGAAATGTAGGGTGAATCGCTATCGGTCAAGGACTAGGGTTTAAAAAGTAGCGGAGCGAAAAACTCCTTTAGGCAGCATTGGGCTCAGCGTTGTCAGACACACGACTTTTCAGGTTAATTACTCAACTTCTGGTGCACCAATCTGTTGCAATTCGAGGGCCTATGGCAAGAAATTTTGCAACGCTACAAGCCTTGACAGATGACCAGTGAGCTATCGTTACAAAAGGATAATTTGTCCACGGTTTCCCAGTGGCGAAACGAATAGTGAATGAGGTAGACGCCGCCTTAGCTGGATTTTACGTTCCATTGCGCCCTGGCAGGCCGATGAAATACTCCCCGCGGCAGGTTGTCGCGTCCTCCCGATGTGCCATGCCGCTGACGAGCATGTCCCGCAACCAGTAACCGTTAACCGGCCTGCCACAGCAAACAGATACCGTCTGTGCTGAACCATGGTGCTGCCAGGCTACCTGGTCAGTGAGGTGGTGGATCTGTCCAGTCCCCGCGTGCTATACATGCGAGATGCCTGAAAAAATACCTTTTTCATCCGTCACAAATGGCGACTGGCACTTGCGCGATGTGCATGAGCTCGCACGCGAGCACAAGGTTGACCCCGCCAGCGGCCTGCAAGCACATCAAGTCAGCCAGCGCACTTTATTGCATGGCGCCAACGAACTGCCCACGAGCAGCGGCCGCAGCCTGTGGTCGCTGGTGATCGATCAGTTCAACGACTTCATGATCCTGGTGTTAGTCGCAGCGGCGGTAATTTCGGGCGTAATCGGCGATTTGATCGATACCCTGGTGATTCTGGTCATCGTGCTGCTCAATGCGGCCATCGGACTGGTACAGGCCTGGCGCGCCGACCAGGCGCTGGCGGCGCTGCAGCGCCTGGCAGCCGCCCAGGCTACCGTGCTGCGCAGCGGCCAATTGCAACAGGTTCCGGCGCAAGCCTTGGTGCCGGGCGACATCGTGTTGCTGGAGGCTGGCAACCAGGTGCCTGCCGACCTGCGGCTGATCGACATCGCACAGCTGAGAGTCGATGAATCGGCTCTTACCGGTGAATCTGTCACGGTAGCCAAGCAGGCCGGAATACTCTCTGGCGCGGTGCATGCGCTGGGGGACCGGCTCAACATGGCCTTCAAGGGAACCACAGCCACGCACGGACGCGGCCGCGGATTGGTCGTGGCGACCGGCATGTCCACTGAACTGGGCAAGGTGGCCCGACTGCTGGAGCAGGACACTGACCGCAGCACACCGCTGCAGCTGCGCCTCGCCGCGTTTGGCAAGCGGGTGGCGCTGGCCGTACTGGCAATCTGCGCGGTCATCTTTGCGGTGGGAGTGCTGCGCGGCGAGTCGCCATTGCAGATGGTCCTGGTCGCCGTGAGCCTGGCAGTCGCGGCCATTCCGGAGGCGCTGCCGGCCGTGGTGACGGTGCTGCTCGCGCTCGGAGCGCGCAAGATGGTTTCCTTCAACGCACTGATTCGTCGCCTGCCATCTGTCGAAACACTGGGGTCGGTCACCACCATCTGCTCGGATAAAACCGGCACGCTGACGCAAAACCGCATGCAGGCAGAGTGCCTGCTCGCGGCAGGCGAAAGC
>NZ_JABBPF010000005.1 GCF_012927415.1 Polaromonas sp.
GCAGTTGCACATATAAAAAAGCATTTTTTCGCAAAAGGCACACGCGGTGTCGAGCGGGACCATGCTATTTCACGGCTTTGGTGGATGTCTGAGATATGCAAAAAAGTGCAGGGATTGACCCTTCACCAAGCACTGACAGCTTTTCTATATCAAAGCGATGTCCGCGCAAATATTGTGGAAAGACCAACTACTTCACAAAATGCAGCCTTGCTATCTGCCGTTGTCAATAAACTTCACGAGTCGTACATGGCCGATAAAGCCTTGTATGGGCGAGAAAAATTTCGCTCAGTCATGAAGAAATTAAATATCGAGGGTGGAATCACGCTACTTGAGGTGCTTGATAGCAAGGCACTTGGCAAGGTTATTGAAAGAGTTAGCAAGTGAGCCAATGTAGAGTTGACTGTGTTACGTCTCGGTTCAGCTAACCACCTGCGCGGTTAGCTCATCATCTCTCCCATCTTGTGCTCGCAGTTTGTAAAAAATGTCCAAATCACAAAATCTAAAAGCTGTGTTTTTTAATGGATCAAATATTTATGGACTCTTTCCAAGACTACAGTCGATTTAGTGCTGGTATCGGTATGGACCAGCTTCCATGGTGGCGCTAAACGCCGTTCAAGCCATGTAATCGGAAGGTTTTCGCGAACTGATCTGATGGTTTCCGCGACTAAAGCGCCAAACAACATGAAGCTGGCGCTTATTTCCACGATCTAACCTATCTAATTAGCTGGTTTTTGATAAAATAGAGACACTCACAAAGATGGGTACGCATCGAAGTTTCCAAGGGTCAACTCGACCCGACTTGGAAAATTTATAGCGAGGCGAGCGACAGGAATTAAAAGAATTTCTGACCCTCCACGACTCGAATGTGACCGAGGTCAACCGTTCTGGTTGACTAACGGCAGGCGACCAACAGCATCGCTGGCACCTGGACTGATTCCCCTCTCCCTCTGATCTGACGTTGAAGGCGTGCAATCTGCGCGCATTCATTCAAAGCCAACCCTCGACGTTTTGCTGCCGCTCACTGCGGGGCGCAGCCATGGGCGGATGTTGGCGATACGCCGGTCAGAACCACCACTACCAATAACCGGAGAAACCCATGACTGACGCCAACACCGGCGGGCGCGAGCCTGCGCCACTTGAACTCAAACTTTTTGACAAACCATTGTTTCGGCTCGGCCAGATCCTTGCCACCCCAGGTGCACTGGCAACGCTAGACCGACTAGGAATTGAACCGCTCTCACTTGTGCTTCAAAGACATGTACTGGGTGACTGGGGTGACCTGTGCGATGAAGACAGGGAATTGAACCGCCATTCGCTTGCAAACGGAATGCGGATTTTTTCATCGTACAAATTGACCGCTTCTTCCAGCGACGGTGCGACCACCGAAACAGTTTGGGTCATCACGGAATCGAATCGTGCGAGCACCACAATTTTGCTGCCGTCGGAGTATTGACATGAAAGGTCTGCAGCACATTTTTATCGCTGGTTTGTCCGCTAACACCAGCATTCAGTACGCCATCCAAACATCTAAAGGGATGCGCCACGAAGACTTGTACCTCACGCAGTCGATGCTGGATAGCTCATGCGGTCTGATTTGTGTATTACAAGCGGCCATGCTGCTTTACCAGCTACCCAGGGCACGGGTCGAAGTCCTCACGACAACTAAACATCAGGCACTGCGGCGGCTCTGGAAGGTTGCGCGTGAAACGTATTTTGAAGGCACGACCGAGCCTGAAATCGAGGCATACGTAGATGCTTTCTCACCGACTTTGACTTGCACCACTGTGACCAGCCACAGCGCAAAACGTATCGGGCTGCTAGTGGCAAAGGCGGTGCGATCTGGTCAAGCACCCATGGTGAGATTTGAAAGCATGCAATGGTGCCATTGGGCCTTCGTTACTGGCATTGAAACGTTCGGCAGGGAATCTGTACCGCGAGCATTCTTGATGCTTGATCCCAGTGCCGCACAACCGCGGGGCAGCTTTTACAACGCAAGTTTTGAACTTCAAGCCAAAGCGGGGTTGTCCAAGCGAGCAAGAACACCACACAACCTAGTCTTGACGTACAGCACCGGAGAAGCTTGGGCAGTCCGTCTTAACGGATTGGTGGTCATCAAGCGCGGCCAATCACCGTAACCGTTGTGCGGTGGATATTCCGCTCCGCCACTTTTAAGTTCGTTCACTGTCTTTCTTGATTTTCCAGGCTGTATCCGTTGGCTCGGCGGTGCAGCACGTCTTTTTAACCCTTTGAGGTACTTCCATGTTGCAAAACCAGACCCCTAATTCAGATGTCAGTGGCGTCCGTTCGACGCCAACCTACAGCGAGGTCCGCAAGCCGGCGCAAGCCGGCGCAAGCCGGCGCAAGCCGCAAGACGCCAAAAAGCATCCACCAAGGCGGCCTACGAGAAAGATGTTTCGCGGTTCATCCACTCATATGGCGGCACCATACCGTGTACCCCAGACGAACTGCTTCGATTTATCACCGCGCTGGTCAAGCGGGTGGCACCAGTGACCATTGCACGGCGCTGCCAGTCCATCCGGGATGCACATGTTCGTGGTGGTCACACCGCACCCACCGACGACCCAAGGGTTCGGGAGGCTTTGCGGTGGATGGTGGCCGGTCATGTTCCGCATAACCTGATTGAGCCAGCCAAGAACGGTAAGAAACCGCTACCAGACATACGCAGTGCAGCCAAGTCCAAGCGAGTTGCCAAAATCATTGACCGAGCGTTACTGAACCGGATGTTCGATTGCATGGGTACTGGCATGCGCACAATGGACCGGCGTGACAAAGCCATACTGCTGCTTGGCTATGCAGGGCTCAAACGAGGTGCCATCTGCGCCATCAACATTGAAGACCTCACCTTCACGCAAGACGCGATGTTGATCCATACCACACCAACTACAGATTCGGGCGATGAAATTCACAGTGGTGTATTTGGGCCAATGTCGCGCGTCATGGCGATTCCGTTCACACGGGGGCCGCTCTGCGCAGCGACAGCTTGCCAGACCTGGCTGAAGCACAACGACCTGGAGGGTGCTACAGGTGCGTTGTTTCCGAGCTTCACGCGCTCAGGCGAACCCACTACCGACAGACTGGCGTCGGCTTATGTCAGCGTCATCGTCAAAGAGCGATTGAAGGCGGCTGGCATCACCGATGTGTCGGCTTACAGCGGGGAGAGTTTGCGCCGGGGTCACCTAGCCGAGGCCGTGAAAGGTCGTGCACGATGAGCAGCACCGATCCGACTCTGATTTTGGCAATCACTGATAAGTACGGCAAGGTAATGGATTCACCCCTCTTTGCCTCCCTGCGCGTCACGGCCAAGCTTTGCAAGAGGCTGCGATTTCTGGCGAACGTCGCAAGCAAGCATTCGGTGGACTCCATGAGCGTGCGTCACAAAGATGCGCCTATCTACTGGGACTTTCCTCCTGGGTCGGCGCTGGACGGTTGCTTGGAGGAATACTGCCAGTGGAACATGCTCCAATCGACCTTGTTTTTAGAACTCTGGGGCCGGGTCCACGTCCATGACGGGGGATATTCTGAAACGGAGATGCTGGCAATGACCACCATTCTCGATGTCGAAATTCTTGAAACCCTACGGACAAATGAATACGACATTGAGTATCTTGAAGCTGAGGAGACCGAAGCGATGCTGGGTCAACCCTTTCACCTGGCTGTCCATGAGCGGTTTGTGGCGCTGAGCAAGCTTCGCCAGCCGGAACTACCGTTTTGACGGATTCGCTGATGTCAAGTCCAGCCACGACATCCGTTTCCGACACCAGATCGCACCACAACCGCTGACCCTTGTGATCCATAGGGTTGCCAATCCGACCCTCAAACGGTAGTCCCAACGGGGTGTTTTGAGAGGCTAACTGGGGGCGTTGGTGGGTCTACCAGACCGATCCATCGGTACCTAGCCACGTCTTTTATGGCATCAATTATTAAATATGGAGAAATGATATGGGGCGCTATGCCAAACCTCTATTAACAGCACCTCCGTCACCACCGATTGAAAACGGTGTCGAGGTTCTGATTTGTGAAGCACGTCTTGCTCACTCTGCAACTGACGATCCTTGCGATATTGAAGAAGAGCAGTTGATGACGGTGCTGGTGTCCTTTGATCCCCAGCCAGCCCAACGTTACGCGGCACGGAACTTGGCAATGACCTACATCGCTGCGCAATCGACATTTGAGCAGTTGCCGGTAGGGTGCGGTCTGGCTGAGTGGCTCCTCGGGTTACTCAACAGCCGAATCGCTGCCTCGCTGTACCTTGTCATGTCGCTACCGCCCGTTTATTCAGCAGACCTTGCGCGGCAGATCGAAGCTGTTTTGGCGGGTCTACGGAACAGTCAGTACCACCAGCTGGGACTGACAGTAGCGGTAGGTATGAGGCCTGGAGATTGGGGTGCTTGCAGAGAAATTGATGGCTTCGTTGCATCACCTGCGGGGGATGCGGATCGGGCCTCAATTCACGTGTTCAACATGCTGGCGGCACTCATGGCTCCAGGGCTCACTTCCTGTGTAGATTGGGAAGAACTTCGATCAATCTTCGGCACGCATAAGTCTCCATCGAGAGTGGCAAGTGGAATTTGGCTTCAGGAGGAGGCTAGTTTTTTTCCTGCATCTGCTGCGGACAAAACGTTAATTGAAGACAGTGGGGTGATTGCGCTTATGCCAGCGCATCCTATTCAAATTTCTTCGCAAATTAAATTGATGAACGAAATTCGCCAGTTCACTGAAAACGATCCCGACTTCGTGATGATTACGCCGTACGGGATGTCGTCTAAGCCAGTGATGTCAGATCAGATCGTTTCTATCCGCCTGATTGCAGCGCCAAGCGCCTAGACGACGAAAACAACCCTAGCCGCAGCAGGGCCACACCGACGTCGACTGCCGCCTCGTCAGGCTTCCGCCAGTTGCAAAGGTGTTTGGCGAATGCCCGACGGTACTTGCGTTCGGAGTCTTTGTCCTTCAGTCGTTTGACCGCTATTTGCCGGCTCATTGAACGAGCACTGTCGAGCAACGCCCGTCCCAGCGGATTTTGAAACTCAGGTGCGCTGTCTTTGATGGATGCGATTTTCAAACGGGCAAACGGATTTTCAAGCAGGTGTATTTCGTTCAGTGGAGTGGACGGCAGCCGCCTGTGGGCTTACCCGCGCATGCGACACCCTAAAACATGGCCTTCGCATTCCCCCTACGAGACTTTTCATAGGGGGAATGACAATTCACCAGAATCAAAACCCAAGTGACAGTCGAATATGGGAATGGTGCTTGTCGCAGTAGTTAAATCTTGGTCAAAACTATTGATGAGCAGCGGTCTTTCGTTTGTCCTCAGGCTTGTAGTCGTCACCAAGCCAAGAGAGTGCATCGAAGTCGACTGCCTCTGGCACCACTCTGTTCTCCCATTTGAAGGTCTCCCGAGCGTTCACAGTCTTACGGTTACCCAAAACTGACGATGCAGGTTTACGTATGTCTATGCCCAACGCTTTCAGAATGCTGCGGCGATGACTGTACATGGTCTTACGTGACATTCCGATATCTGCGAGGTCTTGACCGACAGCCCAATGCAAGAAGGTGGAATAGGCACGGGTTAAACGAGCGCGCGCGCGGACCCGCGCCGCAACTGCAGGGACTACCGTCGGAAGCTCCAAACTCTCCAGCTTTTTAATATAGATGGTATCCGCCGTTTTGGGTAACCAGTTCGATCCGTACTGCAGATCACTTCCACGAAAGAAGTGATCGCCCAGTCGAATTTCTAAGCGAGGTCCAGCAGCGGCATACACTTGTTGGGCAATTCGGTCAGCACCCAAGAATGTATGGGATGTTCTGCGCTCGTTGTCCCAGAACGTGGCAATGCGACGTGCGTAAAACGAGAGTCCC